>CAZHDI010000105.1:0-11547 GCA_964531285.1 uncultured Alphaproteobacteria bacterium
CGAAGGCGGCCGCACAGTCGGCGCCGGCGTCGTCGCGAAAATTATCGAATAGGATCGAGACTGACATTGCCTCGGGCGCCGGATGGACCGGCGCCCGAGTCCGTTCGGGCCGGATGGTCAAGGCTGCGGCGGTAAACAAGCGAAGAGTTGGGAAGCAGGACCGAACGCGCCATGCAGGGACAAACGATCAGAATACGGCTCAAAGCCTTCGATCACCGTGTGCTGGATTCATCCACACGGGAGATCGTGAATACCGCAAAGCGGACGGGCGCGCAGGTGCGCGGGCCAATTCCCCTGCCGACGCGGATCGAGAAGTTTACGGTGCTGCGCTCGCCGCACATCGACAAGAAAAGCCGCGAACAGTTCGAGATGCGCACCCATAAGCGCCTCCTGGACATCGTGGACCCGACGCCCCAGACGGTCGATGCGCTGATGAAGCTCGATCTGGCGGCTGGCGTCGATGTCGAGATCAAGCTCTAAGGGCGGCACGGCAGACCGCTGGGAGAATAAGACAATGCGCTCGGGCGTAATCGTTCAAAAGCTGGGCATGACACGGGTCTTCAATGACGCGGGCCGCCATGTGCCTGTTACCGTTCTGCAATTGCAGAGCTGTCAGGTCGTTGCTCAGCGTACGGAAGACAAAGACGGCTACACGGCCCTGCAACTGGGCGTGGGCCGGGCCAAGACCAAGCGGGTCACGGCGGCCATGCGCGGGCATTTCGCCAAGGCGCAGGTTGAGCCGAAGCGCAAGCTGGCTGAATTCCGGGTCAGTGCGGACAATATGATCGATGTGGGCGCGGAGATCACCGCCGAGCATTTCATTCCGGGCCAGCGCGTGGATGCGACCGGAACGAGCATCGGTAAAGGCTTTGCCGGTGCGATGAAGCGGCACAATTTCGGGGGCCTGCGGGCGTCCCATGGTGTGTCCATCTCGCACCGGGCGCATGGGTCGACCGGTCAGTGTCAGGATCCGGGCAAGGTCTTCAAGGGCAAGAAGATGGCCGGCCATATGGGCGCGGCACGGGTTACCACACAGAATATCGAGGTCGTGAAGACCGACCTCGACCGCGGCCTGATTTTGGTGCGCGGCGCGGTGCCGGGTCCGCGTGGCGGCTGGGTGTTGCTGCGCGATGCGGTCAAGCGCGCGCTTCCCGATGAAGCGCCCAAGCCGGGCGCGTTCCGGACCTTGGACGATGTGATGGCGGCCTCCGGCGGGGCGCCGGCAGATGCAGCCGAAGAAACACCGGCCGATCAGACCGAGGCGGCCCCGACCGCAGAGACGGTGACCGCAGAGATGGCGGCCGAAGAGACGAGCGCAGACGATTCGGCCCCGGGTGATGCGGATGCCGGCAGCGATGCCGAGGCGCCGGCCGAGGACAAGGCCGACGAAAAGAAAGAAGGCGACGCGTGATGAAAGTCGATGTCGTAACCCTCGACGGCCAGACTTCGGGTTCGATCGAACTCGACGAGGCGATTTATGATCTCGATCCGCGGGCGGATATTCTGCATCGGGTCGTTACTTGGCAGCTGTCGCGGATGCGCCAGGGAACGCACAAGACCAAAGGCCGGTCCGAGATTACCGGATCGACCAAGAAGATCGTGCGCCAGAAAGGCTCCGGCGGCGCGCGTCACGGTAACCGTAAGGCCCCGCAGTTTCGCGGTGGCGGCAAGGCTCATGGCCCGGTCGTGCGCGATCATGCGACCGATCTGCCGAAAAAGGTGCGCCGCCTCGGCTTGAAGCATGCGCTGTCGGCCAAGGCCAAGGCTTCCGAACTGATCGTGCTGGACAGCGCGGCGCTCGATGAGCCCAAGACCAAGGCGCTCAAAGCGAAGCTCGAGGCGCTCAAGCTTCAGTCGGTGCTGGTGATCGACGGCGCGGAAGTGAATGAGAATATGGCGCTGGCGGCCCGGAACCTGCCGCTCATCGATGTGCTGCCGGCCCAGGGGCTGAATGTGCGCGATATTCTGCGCCGGGATGTGCTGGTGCTGACCCGCGCGGCCATCGAACAGATCGATGCGAGGCTGAAATGACCGCCGATATAAACGCTCTGAAGCATTACGACGTCATTCTCGGTCCGGTGATCACCGAGAAGGCCACCATGGCGTCGGAGAACAATCAGGTTTTGTTCCGTGTCGCAATCGATGCGAGCAAGCCGATGATCCGGGAAGCCGTGGAGACCCTGTTCAAGGTCAAGGTCAAGGCCGTGAACACGGTGCTGGTCAAAGGCAAGACCAAGCGGTTTCGGGGCATGCCGGGCCGCCGGTCGGACTATAAGAAAGCGATCGTGACCCTGCATGACGGGCATACGATCGATGTGACGACCGGATTGTGATCCGGGTGCCGCGGGTCGCTTGAGCGGGCGCGGTTCACTGACGGTACATGGCGCGGCAGTATGCGGCGTATGCGGATAAGTTGAACGCAGGACACGACGACGATGGCATTGAAGACCTTTAAACCGTCAACACCGGCCCAGCGCGGCCTGGTGATTGTGGACCGGTCGAGCCTGCACAAGGGGCGTCCGGAAAAGACGCTCACGGAGGGTCTGACCAAAAGCGGCGGCCGGAACAATCACGGGCGGATCACCACGCGCCGGCGCGGCGGCGGTCACAAGCGCCTGTATCGCGTCATTGATTTCAAGCGCCGCAAAATGGATGTGCCGGCGACGGTCGACCGGATCGAATACGATCCGAACCGGACGGCATTCATCGCGCTCTTGAAATACGAAGATGGCGAGCTGGCCTACATCCTGGCGCCGCAGCGCCTTAATGTCGGCGATACGGTCATTGCGGGCCAGCGCGTGGATGTGAAGCCAGGCAATGCCATGCCGCTGTCGAGCATGCCGGTCGGCACGATCATCCACAATGTGGAACTCAAGCCCGGCAAGGGTGGACAGATTGCCCGGGCCGCCGGGGCCTACGCCCAACTCGTGGGGCGGGACATGGCCTATGCCATTCTGCGCCTGTCATCGGGCGAGCAGCGTGTTGTGCGCGGCGAGTGCATGGCCACGGTCGGCGCGGTGTCGAACCCGGATCATGGCAATGTGACCCTGGCGAAAGCCGGCCGGGCGCGTTGGCTGGGCAAGCGGCCGGCGGTGCGCGGTGTGGCGATGAACCCGGTCGATCACCCCCATGGCGGCGGTGAGGGACGGACCTCGGGCGGCCGGCATCCGGTCACTCCTTGGGGCAAGCCGACCAAGGGCAAGCGCACCCGTTCGAATAAGTCGACCGATAAATACATTCTGCGCTCGCGCCATGAGCGCAAGTCGAAACGGTAAGGAGATCTTTCATGCCCCGTTCGGTTTGGAAAGGTCCGTTTGTTGACAATTACCTGCTGAAGAAAGCCGAGGAAGCCGCGTCTTCCGGGCGCAAGCAGGTGATCAAGACCTGGAGCCGCCGGTCCACCGTCATGCCGCAATTCGTCGGCCTGACCTTCGGCGTCTATAACGGCCAGAAATTCGTGCCGGTGCTCGTCACCGAAGATATGGTCGGCCATAAGCTGGGCGAATTCTCGCCGACGCGGACCTATTACGGTCATGCGGCGGATAAGAAGGCCAAGAGGAAGTAAGGCGATGGGTAAGAAGAGCCAGGAGCGGCAACTGCCCGAGAACGAAGCCAAGGCGGTCGGCCGGATGATCCGGATCAGCCCCCAAAAGCTGAATCTCGTCGCTCAGATGATCCGCGGTAAGAAAGTCGAGACGGCGCTCGCCGAATTGACGTTCTCGCCGAAAAAAGCGGCGCGCGACGTGAAGAAGGTGCTTCAGTCGGCGATCGCCAATGCGGAGAACAATCACGACCTCGATGTCGACCAACTGGTGGTCTGCGAGGCGTTTGTCGGCAAGAACTTGGTGATGCGGCGGTTCCGTCCGCGCGCGCGGGGTCGGGTCGGGCGCATTATCAAACCGTTCAGCCAGCTGACCATCGTTGTGCGTGAACCGCAGGAGGCGGCATAATGGGACATAAGGTCAATCCGATCGGTCTGCGGCTCGGGATCAACCGCACATGGGATTCGCGCTGGTACGCGTCCAAGGCGGAATATGGCAAGCTGGTCCATGAAGATCTGGCGATCCGCGCCTATCTGACCAAGAAACTGCGTCAAGCCGGGATTTCGCGCATTGTGATCGAACGCCCGCACCGCAAATGCCGGGTGACGCTGTATACGGCGCGTCCCGGTGTGGTGATCGGCAAAAAGGGCGCGGATATCGAAAAGCTGCGCACGGATCTCAGTAAGCTGACGGACTCGGAAGTTCACCTGAACATTGTCGAGGTGCGCAAACCGGAGATCGACGCGACGCTGGTGGCCGAGAATATTGCCCAGCAGCTTGAGCGCCGGGTGGCGTTCCGCCGGGCGATGAAGCGGTCGGTGCAGTCGGCCATGCGGCTTGGCGCCCAGGGCATCCGGATCAATTGCGGCGGCCGGCTGGGCGGCGCGGAGATTGCGCGCGTCGAATGGTACCGCGAAGGCCGTGTGCCGCTTCATACGCTGCGCGCCGACATTGATTACGGGACGGCGGAAGCCAAGACGACCTATGGGATTATCGGGATCAAGGTCTGGATCTTCAAAGGCGAGATCATGGAACACGATCCGATGGCCCAGGACCGGCGCATGAACGAGGCGCAGGAAGGCGGCGGCGGTGGCCGGTCGCGCAACAATAACTGATCACGAGACGGACGGTCCTGTTGGGACCGGACTTTGAGAGTTAAGGACGGAAGCGATGCTTCAGCCCAAACGTACAAAATTCCGCAAGGCTCATAAGGGCCGGATCAAGGGCATGGCCAAAGGCGGCGCGACCCTGAATTTCGGCAATTTCGGCCTGAAGGCGGTCGAACCGGAGCGGGTGACCGCCCGCCAGATCGAAGCCGCGCGCCGGGCGATCACCCGTCACATGAAGCGGGCCGGTCGGGTGTGGATCCGCGTTTTTCCGGATGTGCCGGTGTCGCAGAAGCCGACCGAGGTGCGGATGGGTAAGGGTAAGGGGTCCCCGGAATATTGGGCGGCCAAGGTCAAGCCCGGGCGGATCATGTTTGAGATCGACGGCGTGTCCGAGCCGATCGCGCGCGAAGCGCTGCGCCTCGGTGCGATGAAGCTGCCGATCAAGTGCCGCTTCGTGCAGCGGCAACTGGACTGACGGGAGCGAGCCATGAAGGCAGCGGATGTGCGCGATATGACGGAAGATCAGCTTGTTGACGAGCTGACCAAGCTGAAGCGTGAACAGTTCAATATGCGGTTCCAGCGGGCCACGGGCCAGTTGGAGAACACCACCCGGTTCCGCCAGATCCGCCGCGATGTGGCGCGGATCAAGACGGTGCTGCGTCAGCGTCAGTTGGCGAGCGAGACCGGGACCGGAACACAGGAAGCCGGCGCCGGCGCGTGACGCCAGCCGCGCCCGAGAGAGCGTTTGAGGAGAAAAACAAGTGCCGAAGCGGATCCTCCAGGGACGGGTTGTCAGCGACAAGAACCATCAGACCGTGGTGGTTCTCGTCGAGCGGCGGTTTACCCATCCGGTGATGAAGAAGACGGTGCGGAAATCGAAGCGGTACCATGCGCATGACGCGGAAAATGCCTACAAGGTGGGCGATGAAATCCGCATTCAGGAATGCCGGCCGTTATCGAAATTGAAGTGCTGGGAAGCCATCGGCCGTGTGGGCCGCGGCGAGTAGACCATAGCGATCCGGCCGCTTCCGATCCGGTCCAACGGATGACCGGTGCGGCCGCGAGAACGAAACCTGATCCGCGCTGGGCGCAGTCAGGATGCTTGACTAGGACCGGCAGGCGCCATGCGCTGCCCGTAACCGGCAGGCAGCAAGAACAGGCCGCGTAAAGTTTAGGAGATCGCGATGATCCAGATGCAGACGAATTTGGATGTGGCCGACAATTCGGGCGCGCGCCGGGTCATGTGCATCAAGGTGCTGGGCGGTGCGAAGCGCAAATACGCCCATGTCGGTGACATCATCGTGGTGTCGGTTAAAGAGGCGATCCCGCGGGGGCGGGTGAAGAAGGGCGATGTGCTGCGGGCGGTGGTCGTGCGGACGGCCAAGGAAATCCGCCGCGGCGACGGCAGTGCCATGCGGTTCGATTCGAACGCGGCCGTGCTGATCAACAAGCAGGGCGAGCCGATCGGTACCCGGATCTTCGGTCCGGTGCCGCGTGAGTTGCGCGCAAAGAACCATATGAAGATCATTTCGCTGGCCCCGGAAGTGCTCTGAGCGGCGCGGCGGCGATAAGGAAGTCGGACCATGACGGTGAAGGTCAAATTCAAGAAGGGCGATCAGGTGCTGGTGCGCACCGGGCGCGACAAGGGCAAGAAGGGCGAAGTCCTGAAGGTCCTCCCGCGCGAGAACCGGGCGATCGTCCAGGGCGTGAACATGGTGACCCGTCACCAGCGCCAGACCCAGCGCGAGCAGGGCGGCCTGGTGAACAAGGAAGCCTCCATTGAACTGTCGAACCTGGCGCATATCGACCCCAAATCGGGCGAGGCGACGCGGGTCGGCTACAAGACCCTGGACGACGGACGCAAGGTCCGGTTTGCCAAGAAATCCGGGGAGGTGATCGATGTCTGAAGACAAATACATCCCGCGCCTCAAGACCGAGTATCGCGAGGCCATCCGTGCGCAGATGCTGGAGAAGTTCAGCTATGCCAACGCGATGATGGTGCCGCGCCTCGACAAGGTGGTCCTCAATATGGGCGTCGGCGAAGCGACCCAGGACACCAAGAAAGTTCAGTCGGCCTATGCCGACATGCAGGCGATCGCCGGACAAAAGCCGGTGATCACCCGGGCCAAGAAATCCATCGCGGGTTTCAAGGTGCGCGAAAACATGCCGCTGGGCGTGAAAGTGACCCTGCGCCGCGACCGGATGTATGAATTCGTGGACCGCCTGGTGACGATCGCCCTGCCGCGGGTGCGGGACTTCCGCGGGCTGAATGCCAAGAGCTTCGACGGCCGCGGCAACTATGCGATGGGCGTGAAGGAGCACATCATCTTCCCCGAGATCAATTACGACAAGGTCGACAAGATCTGGGGCATGGATGTGATCGTGTGCACGACCGCTCAAAACGATGACGAAGCGCGGGAACTCCTGCGTCTGTTCAAGTTCCCGTTCGCGCAGTGAGGCGCGGGCGCTAGAAATGACAACCACCGACGGTGGAGGAGTGCTATGGCCAAAAAAGGCGCCATGGAAAAGAACAAGAAGCGGATCAAGCTGGCGAAGAAGTTCGCCGGCAAGCGTGAGCGGCTGAAGGCGATTGCCAATAATGCCGATCTTCCGCCGGAGGAGCGTTTCGCGGCGCGGCTCAAGCTGGCCGAGTTGCCGCGCAATGCCAATCCGACCCGCATCATGAACCGGTGTGACGTAACCGGCCGTCCGCACGCGTATCACCGCAAGATGAGAATGTCGCGGATCGCGCTGCGGGAGTTGGGATCGCAAGGCCTTGTGCCCGGCCTTGTGAAGTCGAGCTGGTAAGGGCAAGCAGGATCAAGACGATGACGATGACCGATCCTTTGGGCGATATGCTCACGCGGATTCGCAACGGACAGATGCGGCGCAAGTCGAAGATTTCGACGCCGGCCTCGAAGCTGCGCGAGCATGTGCTCGGCGTGCTCGAGCGTGAAGGCTATATCCGCGGCTATATGCGCGTCGAAGCCGTGGGCAGCTTTCCCGAGTTCGAAATTGAATTGAAATACTATGAGGGCGATCCGGTGATCTCCGAGATCAAGCGGGTCTCCAAGCCGGGCCGTCGGGTGTATTCCTCGATCGGCGACTTGGCGCGTGTGCGCAACGGCATGGGCATTTCGATCCTCTCCACGCCCAAGGGCGTGATGTCGGATCACGATGCCCGGACCGAGAATGTCGGCGGTGAGGTTTTGTGTACCGTCTACTGATGAAGGCCGGCCGGGAACGGCCGCTGTCCGGAGTGAGAAACCATGTCTCGTATCGGTAAGGCCCCCATCGCGATCCCCAGCGGCGTGACCGTCACGCTGGATGGGCAGACCGTGAAGGTGAAGGGGCCAAAGGGTGAGTTGGAGCTGACGCTGGTCGACGATGTGACCGTCGAGCAGGGTGACGAGGGCCTTGTGATCAGGCCTGCCAGTGAGGAAACGCGCGCGCGTGCCATGTGGGGCATGCAGCGGACTCTGGTGGCCAATATGGTCGAGGGCGTCACCCAGGGCTTTACCAGGGAGATGGAGATAAACGGCGTGGGCTATCGCGCGGCGGTGCAGGGCAAGAACCTGCAGCTCCAGCTTGGGTTCTCCCATGATGTGCTTTATCCGATCCCGGACGGCATCCAGATCGCCTGCGCCAAGCCGACCCAGATCACGATTTCCGGGATCGACAAGCAGCGCGTCGGTCAGGTGGCCGCCGAGATCCGCGCCTATCGTCCGCCTGAGCCCTATAAGGGCAAGGGCGTTAAATACGCTGATGAGTACATCTTCCGGAAGGAAGGCAAGAAGAAATGAGCCAGGGCAAAGCCAATTTCGACCGCCGTAAGGGGCGGACCCGGACGAAAATCCGCAAGACCGCCAATGGGCGTCCGCGTCTGTCGGTGTTCCGGTCGGCCAACCACATCTATGCGCAGGTTATCGACGATATGTCGGGGCGCACGGTGGCTGCGGCATCGACCATCGAAAAAGAGGTGCGCGAGGCCGGGACCTTTGGCGGCAATTGCGACGCGGCCGGTCTTGTCGGCAAGAAGATTGCCGAGCGGGCGATCGCGGCCGGCGTGTCGGCGGTCATTTTCGACCGGGGTGGATATCTGTTTCATGGCCGCGTGAAGGCGCTGGCCGAGGCGGCACGCGAGGGCGGCCTCAAGTTCTGACGATTAAGTCCGGGTGCGGTGCATCGGCGCCGCGTGATCCGGACAGGAAGAAAGGATCGGGATCGTGGCACGTGGAGATCGCGGAGATCGCGAAGATCGCGATAGCGAATTTGTCGACAAGCTCGTGCACATCAACCGTGTGGCGAAAGTGGTGAAGGGCGGCCGCCGGTTCGGTTTTGCCGCGTTGGTCGTGCTGGGTGACCAGAAGGGCCGGGTCGGCTTCGGCCATGGTAAGGCCCGCGAGGTGCCCGAGGCGATCCGCAAGGCCACCGACAGCGCCAAGCGCAACATGATCCGTGTGCCGCTGCGCGAGGGCCGGACGCTGCATCATGACATCGAGGGCCGTCACGGCGCCGGTAAGGTCGTGCTGCGGGCGGCGCCGGCCGGGACCGGCATCATCGCCGGCGGTCCGATGCGGGCGGTGTTCGAGACACTGGGCGTCCAGGACGTGGTCGCCAAGTCGCTCGGGACCTCGAACCCCTATAATATGGTGCGCGCCACGTTCGATGCGCTCAAGCGCGAGGTGAGCCCGCGCCAGATCGCTGCCAAGCGCGGCAAAAAGGTCAGCGAGATTATCGCGCGCCGGACCGACGCACCGTCCGAGGCGCAGACCGAAGGCGCCGTGGAGTAATGACCGGCGGCCCGGAAGGGCCGTTTGATCGTGGAAAGAAGGAAGACCGGCATGGCCGAGGACACCAAGGCGCCTGAGACGGCTGCCGAAACGGACGCCGCCGCGGCGGCGGAGCCGAAACCGGCTGCGAAAAAGACGGCTGCCAAGAAGACGGCGGCCAAGAAGACTGCCGCCAAGACGGCTGCGAAGAAAGAGCCCAAGCCTGCGCCGACCGGTAAAACGGTTACGGTCGAGCAGATCGGCAGCGGCATTCGCCAGCCCGCCGATCAGCGCGCGACGCTTGTGGGCCTGGGGCTTAACAAAATGCATCGGCGCCGGACGCTCGAAGACACGCCGGCGGTGCGCGGGATGATCAAGAAAGTCGCGCATCTGGTGCGGATTGTCGAAGAACAGGCGTGAGCCTTGGAGAACCGCGCCCGAGCGGCAGCGGTGAAGGAGTAGATCATGCGTCTCAATCAACTGGCCGATAATGCGGGCGCCCGGAAGGGGCGGATGCGTGTGGGCCGCGGGATCGGGTCCGGCAAGGGCAAGACCGGCGGGCGCGGCGTGAAGGGACAGAAGTCCCGGTCGGGCGTCGCGATCAAAGGCTTCGAAGGCGGCCAGATGCCGCTCCATATGCGCCTGCCCAAGCGCGGCTTTAACAAGCCGAACCGTTTGGCTTATGCCGAGGTCAATCTGCGCTCCATTCAGGCCGCGATCGATGCCGGGAAGCTGGACGGCAAGGCCGCGATCACGGCGGAGGCCATGATCAAGGCGGGGCTGGTGCGCCGGGAACTCGACGGCATCCGGCTGCTGGGCGATGGCGCTTTGTCGGCCGGGATCACCATCGAGGTTGCCGGGGCCTCCAAGCCGGCGCTTGAGGCGGTCGAGAAGGCCGGCGGCACGGTAACCATGCTCGGGCCGGTGCCGGAGCGGCGCCGCAAGGGCGGGTTCAACGGCAATAAAAAGCTGGCGGCTAAGGCCGCCGCAGGCGCGGACGCGTAAGATCGCGACCGGAGCGTTGCGCTCCGGCCACTGGCCCTCTTGCGGTCGAGTGCCCATATGGGGCTTGATGGACGGGGCAGAGAGGGGACGCGCCGGGGCAGTCCGACCCGGCGCCCAGACGCGCACTCTGTGACCGCGGATCCGGGGCGCGATTCCCCGGGAGATCATCGCCCGGACCGGCTTGGCCGGCTCCCGAATGCGCTCAATGGCCATCGGCACTGGGGTCGCAGGCACCGGGCAGGTATCAATCGAGACGGGGTGACGCTCCATGGCATCCGCTGCCGAACAGCTTGCAGCCAATATCAATTTCGGCGCCTTCTCCAAGGCGACGGAGCTTCAGAAGCGCATCCTGTTCACGCTGGGCGCCCTGATCGTTTACCGCTTCGGCACCTATATCCCGCTGCCGGGGATCGACCCCGCCGCCTTTGCCCAAGTGTTCGACAACAGTTCGGGCGGCATTTTGGGCATGTTCAACATGTTCGCCGGCGGGGCGGTCGAGCGTATGGCGATCTTCGCGCTCAACATCATGCCGTACATCTCGGCGTCGATCATCATGCAGCTGATGACGACCATCTCGCCCCAGCTTGAGCAACTCAAGAAAGAGGGCGAGCAGGGCCGTAAGCAGATCAACCAGTACACCCGCTATCTCACCGTTCTGCTCGCCGCCGTGCAGGCCTTTGCCATCGCCAACGGCCTACAGGCGTCCGGCGTGGTGATCGATCCGGGGCCGTTCTTCCTGGCGTCGGCTGTGATCACCCTTGTGGGCGGGACCATGTTCCTGATGTGGCTCGGCGAGCAGATCACCGCGCGCGGGGTCGGGAACGGGATTTCGCTGATCATCTTCGCCGGTATCGTGGCGGAACTGCCGCGCGCCCTGGCCAGTACCCTCCAGCTGGGCCGTGAAGGCGCGTTGTCCGGGGCGATCATCGTCGGCCTTCTGGTCATGGCCGTTGTCGTGATTGCCTTTATCGTGTTCATGGAGCGTGCCCAGCGCCGTCTGATCGTTCAATATCCGAAGCGCCAGGTCGGCTACCGCATGTTCGGCGGCGAGACCTCGCACTTGCCTTTGATGCTGAACACCGCCGGGGTGATCCCGCCGATCTTCGCCTCCTCGCTGCT
>CAZHDI010000106.1:0-11298 GCA_964531285.1 uncultured Alphaproteobacteria bacterium
CGCGCCCTTTGAGAAGCCGAACATCCCCGTGCACGTGCTGGCCACGGTCAAGGGCGATGTCCACGCCATCGGCAAGAACATCGAGGGCGATGTGCATCAGAGTAACAATTTAGAGGTGATCGATCATGGCGTGATGGTCCCGACCCAGACGATCCTGGACGAGGCCAAGAAGCACGATGTGGACATTATCGGCCTTTCGGGCCTCATCACGCCGAGTCTCGACGAGATGGTCGGTGTCGCCCGCGAGATGGAACGGCTTGGGCTTGATATCCCGCTGCTGATCGGCGGGGCGACCACCAGCAAGATCCACACGGCCGTGAAGATCGCGCCGAGCTATATCAAGGGTCAGGCGGTCTATGTGCCCGATGCCTCCCGCGCCGTGGGCGTGGCCAGTGCGCTCATCTCGGAAGATCAGCGGGGTGACTATTGCGCCAAAGTTCGCGGCGAATATGCCGACATGGCCGAGCGCCATGCCAGCGCCAATGCGTCCAAGAAGCGCCATCCGCTGGTCAAGGCCCGCGAAAACCGCTTCGCCCCGGACTGGACGACCTATACGCCGCCCAAGCCGTCTTTCCTCGGTTTGCGGACTTTCGAGGCCTATGACCTTGAAGAACTGGTTCAGTTCATCGATTGGACGCCGTTCTTCCAGTCCTGGGATTTGCATGGCGCCTTCCCGCGTATCCTCGACGATGACAAGGTGGGCGAAGCCGCCCGTTCAGTGTTCGCCGATGGCCAGAAGCTCCTGGAGCGGATGGTTGCCGAGCGCTGGCTCACGCCGAAAGCCGTGATCGGCTTCTGGCCGGCCAATGCGACCGGCTTTGATGACTGGGAGATCTATGCCGATGACGACCGGCGCGAGGTACGCGCGGTGATGCATTCCCTGCGCCAGCAGATGGAACGCACCGGCGGGCGCGCCAATTTCGCCCTGGCCGATTTCGTGGCGCCGAAGGAAACGGGTCTTGCCGATTATATCGGCGGGTTCGTCGTGACCGCGGGCAATGGTGATGAAAGCTTCGTCAAGGACTTCGAGAGGGCCAATGACGATTACAGCGCGATCATGGTCAAGGCTCTTGCGGACCGTATCGCCGAAGCTTTTGCCGAGCACATGCATCAGCGGGTCCGGACCGAGTTCTGGGGGTATGCCCCCGATGAAGCGCTGGGCAATGACGCGCTGATCGCGGAGCAATATCGCGGCATCCGTCCGGCACCCGGCTATCCGGCGTGTCCGGACCATACCGAAAAAGGTCTGTTGTTCGATCTTCTGGAGGCGGAGCAGCGCATCGGTGTGCGGCTTACCGAAAGCTATGCCATGACGCCGGGGGCTTCTGTGAGCGGGCTCTATTTCGCGCACCCCGAAAGCCAGTATTTCGGCGTTGGCAAGATCGACCGGGATCAGGTGGAGGATTACGCCCAGCGTAAGGGCATGAGCGTCGAGGATGCCGAAAAGTGGCTTGCGCCGATCCTCAACTACATTCCGAACAGCGCGGCGGCCTGACCGGGATCGTCGCGCGGCCACGAAAAAAGCCGGGAGGGGGTCGGCCTCCCGGCTGCAATCGTGTGGGACACGGGCTTGGGCAGCCCGGCTTCAGGGGAGGCGGCTCAGTGTGGGACCAGCCGCCGGTCGTCTCTTTTTGTTAACTTATGTTAGGCACGACTGACCGTCACAGAAAAGACAAAAACGATACTGCACTGCACCATTATCATGCAGTGCAACAGGCAGGCGCCTAATTTCCGGTCAAATGCTGACTTTTCCGGTCTTACCAGGGCGTCTCGCCGCCATCCCAGCGCATGAATTTCCCGCTCATGGCGGCATCCGCCCGTGCAATGACCGCGCGCATGCCGGACACGCTCTGCTCCGGGGTCAGTGCCGCATTGGCGCCGCCCATATCGGTTTGCACCCAGCCGGGATCCATGATCACCACCGAAATCCCTTCGCCCGCCAGGTCATTGGCCAGCGCGCGCATGGCCATATTCATGGCCGCTTTCGAGCTCCGGTAGATGTGCAACCCGCCGCCCGCGCCGCCGATCGAGGCCAGCCCTGAGGAGATGGTCACCACCCGGGCCCCCGGCGCGGCGCGCAGATTGTCGAGAAAGGTCTGCACCATCTCGTAGGGCCCGATGAGATTGGTCTCCAGGCAGGAATCCCAGGCTGCGTAATCCATATCGGCCACGCTCTGATGGCTGCCGCCGAAAATCCCGGCATTGTTGATCAGAATATCGATGGGCGTGGCGCCGATATCGTTCTTGAGACTGCGGATGGACCCGCTGTCGGTGACATCGAGCGCGTGGATCGAAATCCGGTCGGGATAATGCCCGGCCAGCGCGCGCAGCTCCTTGGCCTGATCGGGGGCACGCGTCCCGGCGAACACGCGGGCGCCTTCCACCGCATATTGAAGCGTGAATTCGAGGCCCAGGCCCCGATTGGCGCCGGTCACGACGATGGTGGTCATGGGCTCTGTCATCCTCTTTTGCATTGACGCCCGGCGGGCCCTGGGCTCGAGTTAGCCTTAACCAAACGGTCTCTCAAGGGGCGTTGCAAGCGAAAGGCCACGGGGCCGGCCGCAGGTTGGAAAGGGCAGGGTATGCGCAAAGCGATCTGGATGGCGGCGATTGTAGCCGCGGGCGCGGGGGTCTCAGGACCCGTGTTCGCCCAGGACGGCGAGGACACCAGCGAAGCGGCCGAAGTGGCTTTGAACATCTGGACCGGGCCCGCTTGCGACTTTGAAATCGGCCTGCCGGCCGCGCCAGCGGTCGCCACGGCGAACGGCACCACATCGCTGAGTCTCGCGGGCGATGGCTGGCAGATCGCCGCCACCTGCGGGCCCGCCGATGAGCGCCCGGTGCTGGGCGATGGGGCCGCAGAGGTCCAGGCCATCCTGGGCAAGGCGGGCACCCGCGCGATCCAGTTCACCTATTCCGACACGGATGATGAGGTGCGCCTGTCCGCCGAGGGCATCGGCGTCGCCGGCCCGCAAACGGTTTTCGTCGAGCATCTCTATGCGGATGGCGGAGCGATGAAGGTCGAGGTCGTCCATGAGGGCGATCTCGATAGCCTCGACGTGGTTTACGCGGTGATCGACTCCATTGCCTGGCTGGGCCCGCTGGAGGAGTAACCGCGTCCCGATCAGTCCGGGGGGCCGTAGCCGCCGCCGCCCGGGGTCTCGATGATCAGCGTATCGCCGGGCCCCATCTGCACCTGATCGACGCCCTGGAGCGTTTCCGTCCCGCCGCCCGCGCGCACGACCCGGTTCACGCCGAGCGCCCCCGGTGCGCCGCCGCCAAGCCCAAAATTGGGCACCGCTCGGTGGCCGCTCAGCAGAGACACGGTCATCGGCTCCAGGAAGGTCAGCCGGCGGACCGTCCCGTGACCGCCGCGGTGCGTCCCGGCGCCGCCGGACCCTGCACGGATGCCGAACGCATCGAGCCGGACCGGATAGCGCCATTCCAGCACTTCCGGATCGGTGAGCCGCGAATTGGTCATATGGGTCTGAACCGCATCGGCCCCGGGCGCGCGGGGGCTGGCGCCGGCACCGCCGCAGATCGTTTCATAATATTGATACTGTCCGTTGCCGAAGGTCAGATTGTTCATGGTGCCCTGACCGGCGGCTAGCGCGCCCAGCGCCCCGAACAGCGCATTGGTGACCGCCTGACTGGTTTCCACATTGCCCGCCACGACCGCCGCCGGCGCCACCGGATCGAGCAGGGAGGGGCGGGGCACGACAATGTCCAGCGGGCGCAGGCAACCGTCATTGAGCGGAATATCGTCGTCCACCAGACAGCGGAACACGTAGAGCACGGCGGCCCGGACGATGGCGCGCGGCGCATTGAAATTCGAGTCGCTCAGACCGCTCGATCCGGTGAAATCGATCCGGGCGCGTCCCGCAGCGCGGTCCACACGGACCGTTACGGCGATCCGGCGGCCCCGATCCATCTCATAGGTGAAAGACCCATCGCTCAGGGCGCCGATTACGTGGCGTACGGCGGCTTCCGCATTGTCCTGCACATGCCCCATATAGGCGGTGACCACATCGGCGCCATAGCGCCCGACCAGCGCGTTCAACGCCTGAGCGCCGCGCTCGCAGGCAGCGATTTGCGCTTTGAGATCGGCGATATTCTGATCCGGATTACGCGCCGGATACGCCGCACCGGTGAGCCGTGCCCGGATCATGTCTTCTTGGAACACGCCGTCGCTGACCAGGGGCAGGGCATCGAGAAGCACGCCTTCTTCTTCAATGGTGCGTGAGGTCGAGGGCATGGACCCCGGGGTCAATCCGCCGACATCGGCATGGTGTCCGCGCGCCGCCGTATAGAACAGAATGTCCGTCTGCGACGGACCGAAGACCGGCATCACCACGGTGATATCCGGCAGATGCGTTCCGCCATTGTAAGGATCGTTAAGCACGAACACATCGCCCGGGCGCATGGCCCCCGCATGGCGCACCATGATCCGGCGCACGCTGTCGCCCATACTGCCCAGATGGACCGGGATATGAGGCGCATTGGCGATAAGCGTGCCCTCGGCGTCGAACAGGGCACAGGAGAAATCCAGCCGTTCCTTGATGTTCACGGAACTGGCGGTGTTTTCGAGCGCCACACCCATCTGTTCGGCCACGGACATGAAGAGATTGTTGAAGATCTCCAGGCGGACCGGATCGACCGCCGTACCGATGCTCTCGCTGCGGAGGGCCTGTGTGCGGTGGAGCACAACATGATCGAGACCCGTGAGGGTGAGGCGCCAGCCCGGTTCCACGACGATGGTGGTGTGCGGTTCGCAGACGATCGCTGGGCCCTGGAGTTGATCGCCCGGGTGCAGGGCGTCGCGGGTGATGATGGGCGCCTCATGCCAGGCGCCCTGAGTGAAAATCCGGGTCCTGTGCGCAACCGGAATATCCGCCTCGGGACGGCTTTGTTCGGGCATGTGCGGCTCATCGGGCCGCTCGCCTTGGCCGATGGCTTCCAGCGACACCGCCTCAACAATCAATGCCTTTTCCGGCATGGTAAAGCCGAAGCGCTGGCGATGCGCCTGGGTGAAGCGTTCCTCGACCGTCTCCAGATCGTCAATATCCAGAATGAGCGCCGAGTCCGTGCCCTGATAGCGGATATGCAGCCGCCGGACCGTTGCAATCAGCGCAGGCTCGACACCCTGGGCGATGACCTCATCGCGCGCCGCCGCGCTCAGCCGTGCGGTTTCCGCCTCGATCCGGGTCAAAGCCTCCGGGCCGAGGGGCAATTCGATACCCTGTTCGCGCATCGCCCGGATATCCGCCACGCCCATACCGTAGGCGGACAACAGGCCCGACAGGGGATGGATCAAAACCGTCTTCATACCGAGCGCATCGGCCACCAGGCAGGCGGTCTGTGCGCCCGCGCCGCCGAAGCAGACAAGGCCGTAATCGGAGATGTCATGGCCGCGCGCGATGGAGATGGTCTTGATCGCCAGCGCCATATTGTCGACCGCGATGGCCAGGAATCCATCGGCCACCGCTTCGGCCGATCGCCCGTCGCCGATTGCCGCCGCCAGATCCGCAAAGCGCGTGCCGACGGTCTCGGCATCGAGCGGCTGGTCCTCATCGGGGCCGAACACGGCGGGGAAAAAATCCGTATGCAGCTTGCCGGTCATGATATTGGCGTCCGTGACCGTCAGTGGGCCGCCTTTGCGGTAGCTCGCGGGACCCGGATCGGCACCGGCGGAGTCCGGACCCACCCGCAGGCGCGCGCCGTCATAATGCAGGATCGACCCGCCGCCGGCGGCCACGGTATGGATCTGCATCATCGGTGCACGGACGCGCACTCCGGCAACCTGATTATGAAAGCCCCGTTCGAAGGTCCCGTCATAATGGGCGACATCGGTGGACGTGCCGCCCATGTCGAAGCCGATGACCTTGGCAAGCCCTGCGCGGCGGGCCACATCGGCCATGCCCACGACACCGCCCGCGGGTCCCGACAGGATCGCGTCCTTGCCCTGAAACCGCGTCGCATCGGTCAGCCCGCCATTCGATTGCATGAAATAAAGGCGCGGCGCCTGCGCGCCGGTTTCGAGTTTGGCGGCGACCCGGTCCACATAGCGGCGCAGCACTTGCGACAGATACGCATCGACGACAGTGGTGTCTCCGCGCGGAATGAGTTTCATCAGCGGGCTCACCGCGTGACCCGCCGAGACCTGACCAAAGCCCGCCTCGCACGCCAGTGCCGCGGCCTGCACCTCGTGGCCCGGATACCGGTCGCCATGCAGAAAGCAGATCGCCGCCGCCTCGCATCCGGCATCCCGAGCAGCTCGCAGATCCGCATGCAGACGGTCCGTATCGAGCGGTTTGAGCACCCGACCCTGGGCGTCGATGCGCTCATCGGCTTCGATGACGCGGTCATGGAGCGGGGCGGGGCGTTCGATATCGAGCGCGAAAATATGGGGCCGGTTCTGTGTGCCGATGATCAGCGCGTCCTTATGCCCGGCGGTGATGACCAGCACGGTCTTGGCCCCTTTGCGCTCCAGCAGCGCATTGGTGGCCACGGTCGTGCCCATCTTGACAGCGCCGATCACGCCGGACGGCAGGGGGGCCTCGGGGCCAAGGCCCAGCAACCGGCGGATGCCTTCGACCGCCGCGTCGTCATACCGGCCCGGATTATCCGAAAGCAGCTTCATCACATGGCGTGTGCCGTCGGGCGCGCGTCCGATGATATCCGTGAACGTCCCGCCCCGGTCGATCCAGAAGTCCCATTGGTCGCGCGGCGGGCGATGGGGTGATGACAGGGCGGTCATGGGCGGTGTTCCGTTGGCATGTCGGGGCAGCAAAATGCCGTTTTATCGCCTTGGAGTTTAGGGCACTATGAGACAATGACTCTTTGGGAAACCATGCGCCGCATTCTCGGTGCGGCACAGGACAGTTTCGAGACGGTGATGTCGACCATCAGCGGCCTGGCGTCGGGCGAGCCGCTGGGAGGACCGCTGGACGATGAGGACCCGCGCAAATTGCGCACCTTGGGCCAGCAGGTCGCCTTCACCATCGGTGTGATCGGGCTGGGCGCCAAGATGGCAAAGGCGGACGGCACCGTCACCCCCGAAGAAGTCGATGCCTTCCGCGAAGTGTTTCACATCCCGCCGGGCGAGGAACGCAATGTGCGCCGGGTCTTTGACATGGCCCGCCAGGATGTCGCCGGCTTCGAGGGCTATGCCAAGCAGATCGCCCGCCTGTTCCGCGGGCGCCCGGGCGTGCTGGAGGACCTGCTGGACGGGCTCTTTCACATCGCTCTGGCGGACGGCGAAGTGCACCCCAAGGAAATCACCTTCCTGGAACGGGTAGCGGACATTTTCGGCTTCGCGCCCAATGAATTCGAGCGGATCCGCTGTTCGCATATGGGCTGCCCCAATGCCGACCCCTACGGCATTCTGGGTGTGGAGCGGGGCGCGTCGGACAGCGATATCAAGCGGGCCTATCGTTATCTGGTGCGCGAGAACCACCCCGATGCCATGATCGCGCGCGGGGTGCCGGAAGAATTCGTGACCCTTGCGAACCAGAAACTGGCGATCATCAACCGGGCCTATGAGAGCATCCGCGAGCAACGCGCCCGGGTGACGGCCTGATTGGCGCGGCGCCTGCCTGGCCATAAGATCGGGCTTTGATCTCACCGGCGGGCCTCCATGATCACCGATCCTGTGTTTTATCTCGTCGCCGTCCCGGCGGTGTTGCTGCTGGGCGTGGCCAAGGGCGGGTTTGCCGGGCTGGGGCTCGTGGCCGTGCCGCTGCTGGCGCTGACCATCTCGCCGGTGCAGGCCGCCGGCATTCTGCTGCCGATCCTCCTGGCCATGGACGCCATGTCGGTGTGGATCTACAGGCGCACCTGGGACCTTGGCCTCCTGAAGCTGATGCTGCCCTTCGCCGCGATCGGAATCGGCGCGGGGGCGCTCACCGCGGGTCTGGTGGATGACAACAGCCTGCGCCTGATGCTGGGGGTCCTGGTGATGGGGTTCCTGCTCTTGACCCTGTGGCAGGGGATCAAGGCGCCAGACGGCGTGGTGCTGCCGCGCTGGGTCGGCGCGGTGTGCGGCTGGGCGGCGGGGATCACCAGCTTCATCGCCCATGCCGGCTCGCCGCCGTTTCAGATCTATGTGCTGCCCATGCGCCTTGACCGGCTGATCTATGTGGGCACCAAGGTGATGTTCTTTGCCGCCGTGAACGTCATCAAGATCCTGCCCTTCGCCCTGCTGGGACAGTTATCCCCAGCCAATCTGACCACCTCGCTCGTGCTGATGCCGCTGGTGCCCTTGGGCGTGATCACCGGCGCCTGGCTGGTGCGCCGGGCGAGCAACGACGTGTTCTATATGGTCATCTACGCACTTCTGGCTGTGGTCGGCGTGAAACTCATCATGGACGGCTGGCCGGGGATCCAGGAGGGGCTCCCGGGGTGAGGCGCATTCGACCGAGCAATGTGGCTTTCGCGCCTCTTGTGCCCGGCGGCCGCACCGATTAGGTGCTGGATCCCCCCGACAACCGGCTGGCCCGCTTTGGCGTGCCGGCCCCTCCCGGAAAGGCCCATCGCCATGGCGCCGCACCATTTGGCCTTCATCACGCTGATCTGCCTGTTGTGGGGACTCAATTTCGTGGTCGGCAAGATCGGCCTCGCGCAATTCGATCCGATCCTGTTCTCATCGCTCCGGTTTGTGCTCCTGGCCGTGCTTCTGGCGCCGTTCCTGCGGTGGCACAAGGGCCAGATGCGCGCCATTCTCATGGTCTGCCTGCTGGCCGGGGCGATCCATTTCGCCTTGACCTTCAGCGCCCTCGCGATTGCCGGGGCGTCCGTGCTCGGCATCGTGGCGCAGCTTCATGTGCCGTTTCTGACGGTGCTCTCGATCCTGTTTCTCGGTGAGATCGTCGGTTGGCGCCGCTGGACGGGCATGGGGCTGGCGTTCGCGGGTGTGGCCATCATCGGGTTCGACTCGGCGATCGTCCATCAACTGCCAGGCGTCGGGCTGATGGCCCTGGGCGCGTTCTGTTATGCCAGCGCGGTCATTTTCATGCGCAAGCTGAACGGCGTGGGGCCCATGGAGCTACAGGCCTGGGTGGCCCTGATCAGCGCGCCGAGCCTGACAGTCATGTCGCTGATGACGGAGAGCGGCCAATGGGCCCAGATCCAGGCCGCCGATCTGACCGGCTGGTCCACGGTGCTTTATACCTGCATCGGTGCGAGCATTATCGGCCATGGCGGGCTGTACTATTTGATCCAGCGGTATGAGGCGAGCCTTGTCGGGTCGCTGACTTTGATGGCGCCGATCTTCGCGCTCATCGCCGGAGTGACCCTGCTGGGCGAGCCGTTTACCCTGCGCATCGCCATGGGTGGGGTACTGACCATTCTGGGCGTGCTGATCATCGCTTTACGCAGCGGCAAGGCACCCGAGGCAGCGCCCATCGCCAAGGCCGAAGCGGTGGCGCCGGACTGACCTGGGCATCGGTCCGGGAATCCGTTTGGGCTCCCGGCGGCGCGTCCTTTAGACTGGCGCCATCCATCAACCAGCGGCGCGCCGGACCCAACGAGGGCCCGGAACGAGAGGGGCCCCATGGAACCGAAGCATTTCGCCTTCATGGTGCTCATCACCTTCGTCTGGGCGCTGGCCCTCGTGTCGGTCAGTGTGGGGATGCAGGACATCCCGCCGATGCTGTTCACCTTCCTGAGGTTCATTCTCCTGGGCGCGATTCTGCTGCCGCTCCTGCGCTGGCACGAGGGCCAGATGCGCGACATTCTGCTGGTCTCGCTCGGCGGCGGCGGCGTGCAGTTCGGCCTGTTTTATACCGGCATCTATGTGGCGGAGGACCTTTCGTCCGTGGCAATCGCGAGCCAGCTCGGCGTGCCCTTCGCCACGCTCTTGTCGATGTTCATACTGGGTGAGGCGGTCGGCTGGCGCCGGTGGATCGGCATGCTCCTGGCCTTTACCGGCGTGATGGTCATCAGCTTCGATCCGCGGGTGCTCGGCTATATCGACGGCATGCTGTTCGGCGTCGCGGCGGCCCTGGTGGGCGCGTTTTCCATGATCGCAATGCGCCGTCTCCAGAATATCGGCACCTTTCAGCTTCAGGCCTGGATCGCCATGATGTCCTGGCCGCTGCTCTTGCCCATCACGCTGATGGTCGAAGGCAACCCCGTGCCGTATCTGGTGGAGGCGAGTTGGGCGGCCTGGGGCGCGCTGATCTTCGCGGCGCTGGTGTCCAATCTCGTGGCCCATGCCGGGATGTATACGATCATCCGCCGCTATGAGGTCTCGAAGGTCTCGCCGCTGACTTTGATGACGCCGGTGTTCACGATCCTTCTGGGCGTGACACTCCTGGACGATGTGTTGACCCCGCGCATGGTGCTGGGCGGCGTGATCACACTGATCGGCGTGCTGATTATTTCGCTGCGCCGGCCCGATGAGACCGTCCAGGCCCAGGAGGCCCGCTCATGACCGCCCTTGATCTCATCGAGGCCCCGTCGCCCAATCACGGACCCCGCCCGGAGGGACGCGCCGTCGATATGGCGATCCTGCATTACACCGGCATGCAGACCGGTGAGGCGGCGCTCGCGCGGTTACGGGACCCGGAAGCGCAGGTCAGCGCCCATTATCTGGTGGAAGAAGACGGGCGCATCTTCGCGCTGGTGCCGGAGGACCGGCGCGCCTGGCATGCGGGGGCGAGCCTTTGGGCGGGTGATCCGGACACCAACAGCCGCTCCATCGGGATCGAGATTGTCAATCCGGGCCATGAATGGGGGTATCGGGATTTTCCCGCCCGTCAGATCGCGGCGGTGGCCGCGCTGCTGGAGGGGATCACGGCGCGCCATGCCATTGCGCCGCGCCATATCCTCGCCCATTCCGATGTCGCGCCGGCGCGCAAGGAAGATCCCGGCGAGCGGTTCCCCTGGGCCCATCTCGCCGGCCGCGGTTTGGGCCTGTGGCCGGCCATCGACCCGTCCGGTGCGAATGATCCGGTCCTGGCGCCGGGAGACCGCGGGCCGCAGGTGACCGCCTATCAGCAGGCCCTGGCCGCCTTCGGCTACGGTATCGAGGCGACCGGTATATTCGATGAGGCAACCCGCCTTGTGACGGTGGCGTTCCAGCGCCATTTCCAGCCCACAGCAGTCGGGACGGCGCTGGAGGGCCGGGCGGACGGCGCGGCGCGGCGGATCGCCGGCTGGCTTGCCGCCCAGGCTTGACGGATCGGGCGCAACGCGCGCCTATGGGCGGGCCAGATGGCCGGATGGCCGCTCGCTCGCAAGGCGGGAGGAAAGTCCGGGCTCCACGGAAACACGGTGCCGGGTAACGCCCGGCGGGGG
>CAZHDI010000107.1:0-11227 GCA_964531285.1 uncultured Alphaproteobacteria bacterium
CGTTACCGATGTTATGTTCCGGAGGCTGAAGGGATGAGATTCGTAGAGCGCATTCAGCGCGCTACTTTGCATTTCGTTTTTATTTTACTGTTCGCTGGCGGAGTGGCCGCACCGCTGTCTGCAGCGCGTGCGGGCGAGACCGGCCTCGATTTTATCCGGCAATCGACCACCGAACGATTGATTTTGTTCGTTCACGGATTTACTGGCGACCGCGAGAAATCCTGGACGCATGACCGCAAAGGCGCCTTCTGGCCCGCCCTCCTTGCCGAAGACCCTGTCTTTGCGACCGCTGATATCGCGACTTACGGCTATCCGAGTGACATGTTCGCCCGGAATATGTCCCCTGGCGAAGTTGCATCAAATCAGCGGATGCAGCTGGAAACTGCGCGCGAAGATGATCCTTATGAACAGATTGTCTTCGTGGCTCACAGCATGGGCGGCCTGATCGTCCGGTCGCTGTTGCTCGATCACCGTGATTTCATCAATGTGCCGATGATTCATTTCATTGCTGTACCAGGTACTGGGTCTGAAATCGCAACTTGGGCGTCGAAGATCAGTGATAATCGGCAGGTCGAGTATTTGCGCGACTTGGAACGCAACGGCTTTCTCCAGACTCAGATGCGCCAATGGCTGGCGTCGGATTACAAAGATGCGGTACGTTCTTACTGCGCCTATGAGACGGTGAAATATCGGGGCGTGCTTGTCGTGAAGCAGTCCAGTGCGGCAGCCCTGTGCAATCAACGGCTTGATCCAATTCCAGAAAATCATGTTCGGATCGCCCAGCCGGCGGACACGAGTGCCGATATCTATGTCGCCTTCAAAGTGGCCTATCAGCAAACGTTCAAGCGTCTCGAAATCGTCCGTACCAAGAAAAGTCTCACGATAGCCTCCCAGGCAGATCTCGATGCGGCGTTGGCCGCAAGTCCTGGAGCGTTGGTCGCCGATGATTTGCGGGTCACCGGGTCGGTCACGATGCCGGACGGAACCTTGCTGGCCGCCAATACGGTCGCTCTTGATGCCGGCGTCTCGGTGCGCGGACGCGATTTTGCCGTCGTCGCTGCAAGCGTGCGCGGCGATGGCAGTCTATTCGATCTCAGGGGCAATGCGGGCCAGAACGGCGGGCGGCTGCTCCTGGCGGCCGGACGGATCAGCGGTATTCGTGTGCAGGCCGATGGCGGAGACGGGTTGAAGGGCGACAATGGCGTTAATGGACTGGATGGACGCGACGGCCGACCTGGCAAAGATGGTCGGTGCGACGGGTTTGGCAAATTCGAATCGCCGCGTGCCGGAACGGACGGCAACGACGGCGAAAACGGATCAGACGGCATTGACGGCGGCAACGGCGGCAACGGCGGCGCAGTGTTCATCGTGACTATGGGTACAACGCCAATGGTCTCGGTCGACGCCGGCGCGGGCGGCGCGGGCGGTCTTGCAGGCGCAGGGGGCTCCGGCGGTCGCGGTGGTACGGGCGGACGTGGATGCGTCGGTTTGGGGGGAACCAAGCCCAATGCCGCTGACGGTAAAGCCGGCCGTACCGGGCAGAATGGCCGCCCGGGTGTTGATGGCGTTGATGGCGCGGATGGCGAAGTGGGGGTCCGTCCCACTGGGAGCTTTGAAACCATCGCCGAGCATGTGCCCGACGCCGAGTCGCTTCCCGACTATGCCGATATTGTCAAAGCAAAGCTGATATCCGCTGCGCGGCAATCCGATTGAGGTCAGCTTGCGCACTCCAGCGGTCCGCGCATCCTCACCGGCGCAGGGTGCGCGGATCGTGCTCCTCGACCGGGTAGCCGGCGCGGCCCTTGAGGCCATCGAGGAAGCTGCGCATCTGCACCACCCGCTCGTCGATCCATTCGGGCGGGTTCAGCACCCGGCCGAAGAAGCTCATGGCGTCGAGAAAGCGCGGGGCGATGGACGGACCGACATGCTCGGCGCCGCGCACCAGCCGGTATTCATGGCTGACCCCGGCATCGAACAGGATCCGGTGGAGAAATTCCGTACCGTGATGAAGATAAAACGCATCCTGATCGCCCGCCTCCAGATAGATGGCGAGATCGATCAGGCGCTCAGGATCGGTCTTGGCGATGGTCGCAGGATTGTTGGCGGCCCAGTAATCGCGATCCACCGGCGATCCGTAGATCTGTTCAAAGAGCGCGTCCGAGCGCCAGAACCGGTCGCGCAGTTGAATATCGTCGAACGCGAGCGCCGGTTCGATGCCCGGTTCCATGCTGGCCACGGCGTGAAACACCTCGGGATGTTTGAAGGCCATACGCAAGGAGCCCATGCCGCCCATGGAGATCCCGGTGATCAGGGTCCCTTCGCGGCCGTCGGGCACATTATATGTGGCGCGCATATGGGCGATGAGATCCTCCACGACAACGCGTTCCCAATTCTGGGAGCCGTCACGGAAGTTCATGTAAAAGCTGCGCCCCGCCGACGGCATAACGGATACGGCGGGCGGCAGGCGCTCCTCGTCGATGGCCTGCTCCAAGAGCGTGGCCATGCCTTCCATGGCCTCGTTGGACCCGCCGCCGCCATGGAGCTGGATCACCAGCGGGTAAGGCTCGGCGCGGTCCGGATCATAGCCTTCGGGAAGATAAACGCTGATCGCCACCGGGTCGGGCACATGGGCGCTGTCAATTTCGGCTTCCAGATAGGTGCCGTCGAGAGCGTGAGCCGGTAGAAGCGCGGTACAGGCGGTAAAGACCGCCGCCCATAGGGCCGATATAAGCGAACGCATGGCAGATCCCCTCCCTTGCAACCGGTGGGCGCGTTTGTCTTACTGCCCGGATTGTCTGACAGGATGCGGCAGGTGGTCCGCTGCGTCAATTCGAGGGGCGGGGGCCCGCGTCATGCGCCGTCGTCCTCGGGAGCGATGACCGGCAAGCGCCCGCCAAAGGCGTCATACACCGTGTCCATTGTGCCGTTCCCATTGAGCCACAGCCCGGCAATGAGGCCCGCCGCCGCGCCGTGGATCACGGTGTGCGCGCGAACGCCGCCGACCGAGGGATCAAGCGTGAGCGGCACATCCTCATAGACATAGGCCGCATGCGGATCCTGGTCGGTACGGGCCGAGTGGGGCGGGATCCAATCCTGCCAGCGGGCGCCCGCGGGGCCGGTGACCGCATCGGCGAATCCGACCTGTACGGTGTCCCGGTCCGAATACAGATTGAGGATGCGCCCGAAGCGCTCGGGCGCAAGGCGATAGGTAAAAACATCCTCGCCGCCGGAGTGGGCATAGAAATGCGGGCAGGCCAGAAAAACGGCCGCGTCGATGAACACCGATCTGTTGAGTTTGGCGCTCGTACTGGCGCCTTTCACCACGTTGCAGCCGTGGCTATAGGCGATGATCCGGATCGGTTCGGCCGTCAGGTCACAGATCGTGTTGAGATAGTGAGCGAGCGCGTCGGCACCGGCGTCTCGGGCGACGCCCATATCGGCGCCGGACCAGATGAAATGCCCCTCATGCACCGAGACCTGACCCATGCGCCCGGTCCACGGGCTCCAGCGGGGATTGAGAGCCGCAATCTCGCTGACCGGCTCTCCGTTCACGGCCCAAACATCATGCCAGCCATCGGCATGGATCATGCCTTGCGCCAGGGCATCGAGGAAACCGCCCGGATGCCAGGACGCATACCACCACGGTGTGTGTTGCGCGCCCGCGATGAGTTTCGTGCCGTGAATAACGATCGTCGTCATGGCGGTTTGCCTTGGTCTTTCGGGTGGATGAAACACAAACGCCCCGCCGGACGGGCGGGGCGTTCATGCGTTCGGGCCGGCTGGACGCTCAGTAGCGCAGGCTCGCTTCGACGCCATAGACACGCGGACGGCCCGTCACACAGCGCTGGACGGACGTGTTTTCCGCGGCATTGACGGCGCCGAACAGGCCTCCGGCCACCTGGTTGAAGGTTCGGGCGCAGTAGCCTTCGTCGAAGGCATTGCGCACGAAGCCGACCAGTTGCCATTGGCCATCCTCCGCGCCGAACCCGGCCCGGAAGTTAACCAGGCTGAAGCCTTCCTGGAGGCTTTGCGGGTTCAGGTTGGAATCCAGGAACTGCTCATCGGTATACTGATACTCACCCCGCAGGAACCATTGGAATTCCGTATCAGGAACAAGGTCGGTCCATTGAGCCGCCAGAGAGACCTGCCATTCCGGCGAGTCCTGGCGCCGTTCGCCAGTCAGATCCTGCGGTCCGCCGCCCGGCAGGCTGGGGGCATTGGCAAAGTCGGTGAACTCGGAGTCCAGATAACTCAGCCCAAAAAGGATATCGAGTTGTTCCACCGGGGCGGCCTGAACGTCCAGTTCGAGGCCCTGCTGGCGCAGGCTCCCGGCATTGTCCACGATGAAGCCGAGGCCCTGGAACTGGCGCTCCTGGAAGTCGTCGATTTCCGTCCGGTAGAGCGTGGCGTTGGCAACGATGCGATTGTCGAACAGCGTGCTCTTGATGCCCAGTTCATAGTTCTTGGCATTCTCTTCGGCAAAGATCCGGTCGCTGGCGCCCGGTTCGGAGTTGAAGCCGCCGGACTTGAAGCCGGTCGATGCGGTGGCGAACACCATGACGTCGTCGGCCGGGAAATAGCGTGCATTGACCAGCCAGTTCACGGCTTCGGCCGTCTGCTCCAGACCTTGGACATTTTCGTCCACCGGGGCCAGGACGCGGGCCGCCGGATTGAACACCGTCCGCTGGAACGAGCCGTTGTCCTTCTCGTCGCGGGTCCAGCGCAGGCCGCCGGTCAAGGACAACCGTTCGGTCAGATTGGCGGTGGCCTGACCGAAGGCGGCGTAACTTGTCAGCTCCTGGGAGAACAGATCGATCACGGCATCCTGCGGCGCGGCGTTACACGGGGCCGCCAAGGCGCCCGCGCCGACGCTGGCGAGGGTCTTGTTACAATAATCCGGACCGAGATCGAAGACGGTGTCGATGACATAGTCTTCTTCATAATAGAAGAGGCCCGCGACATATTCGATGAACTGACCGGTCGGCGATGCGATTCGGACCTCCTGAGAAAAGTTCTCGGTCGTCGAGAGCCGGTCCCGCGGCAGGATATCGGCAGGCAGACGAATCACCTCCTCGTCAAGATATTCGTCTTCCCAGTCGCGATAGGCGGTGATGGAGGTGAGGGTGTGATCCCACACATCCGCATCGACCGTGAGGGTCGCGCCCCATTGCTCATTGGTCGCATTGTCCGTATGGATCTGATTGATCTCGTTATCGAACGTATCGCGCACATCCGGGCGCACACCATAGACCGTTTCGAAGCGATTGAGGAAGGCGTCCGTCGCCGACTCGGACAGGATCTCGACCTCGGCGCCGGCGTAATCGATGGTTTGATAGTCGACCACGAGGTCCGCGCTGATGGCGCTGTTCACGGTCCAGGCCAGGCTGCCGCGCAGGCCGAAATCCTCCCGGTCCAGCTCATCCTCGCCGCTGAAGGCGTTTTCGACATAGCCGCCGAAATCGTCATAATTGAAGGCGATGCGGCCGGCGAGGCCGTCGGCGATGGCGCCGGTCACGTGACCTTCCACGCCATAGGTGCCGAAGCTGCCATAATTGGCCTTGATCGAGGCGCCGAATTCTTCTTCCGGGCCGCGTGTCGTGATGTTCAGCGCGCCGACCGGCGTGTTCCGTCCAAAGAGGGTCCCCTGGGGCCCGCGCAGCACTTCGACGCGCTCCACATCGAACAGATTGCCGATCACCGATCCGGGGCGCGGGATATAAGCGCCGTCGATGAACACGCCCACGCTCGGTTCGATCGCGCTGTTGCCCACCGAGGTGACGCCGCGGATATTGATCCGTGCATTGATGAGCTGGCTTGATTGAACGAATTGAAAGTTCGGAACGAGAAAGGCGAGGTCCACAAGGTCCCGCGTGCCGGACTGCTCGATCACGTCACCGCTGATGGCCGTGATCGAGATGGGGACGTCCTGGATGTTCTCCTCGCGCTTTTGCGCGGTGACTGTGATGGTCTCGACTTGGGCAAGGGCGGTGCCGGCCATCAGAAGGCCGGTCAGGCCGACCGCGGAGGCAAGGCCGGTGGTCAGAATACGGCGTGTCAGCATGGTTCTCCCCTGGGGCTTCATGAGCCTTGTTTTTCGCAACACCGCGCCGTTTTCGACGCGTGTGGATGGTAGAGGAGATCATATCCGGCACCGGCAGACTATCCAATCGGCGACAATTGGGTCCTAGGGATGCAGGCCGTTTGCCCGCATTCCGGGATGCTGCGCTGCACCAGCGCCGATTTGCGGTTATTGCCGGTAGGGCGTCAGGGCGTCGATGTCCCGGCGCACGGCGCGGCGGTCGACCGATGACGGCAGCGGAATGAGATTCTCCGCATCCGCCAGATGACCGTCGGGGCCGATCGCCGCCTCGGACACGAAGGCGCGGGCATAGGCGCCGATGGCCGGCAGCAGGCCGGCATGGTCCGCCTTGACATAGAAATAGAGCGCACGCGACAGGGGATAGCGCCCGGACGCGATGGTGTTCTTGGCCGGGGCGATGCCGTCGATGGGCAGCGCTTTCAGCCCGTTGGTGTCCTCGGCGAAGGTGGCGAACCCGAAAATACCAAGCGCTCCGGGCGTAATGGCCACCTGGGTCGCGGTGATGTCGTCATATTCGCTGGCATTGCGCCAGATCGTATTGTCGGTGCGGATCGAAGCCGCCAGGGCCCGAACCGTGTCGGCCCCGCCGGGCTCATTCGCCATGGTCTGTATACAGTCGAATGCGGCGGCGCCGGGCTCCATGGCCAGTTCAACAAACACATCGCGCGTGCCGGAGGATTCCGCCGGACCGAATACCAGAATTGGCAGGTCGGGCAGGCTCGGGTCGATCTGCGACCAACGGGTATAGGGGTTGCGCTCGAAAACGCAGGTGCCGGACTCGTTGGTGCCTGTCGGCACACGGGCGGCAAAGGCCTGAAAGACTTGCTGGAAACTCAGCGGGCCGACGGTTCCGTCCGCCGCCTGAACGAGCACGACCGCGCCATAGCCGATCTTGGCTTCGGCGATCCGCGTCACGCCGGCGTCCTTGCACCGGTCGAATTCGGCCCGCGTCTGGCGGCGGGAGGCCAGTAGAATGTCCGGGGTGTGATCACCAAGGCCCGAGCAAAACAGGCCCATGCCGTTGTTGGTGCCGGCCGGCACGATGTGAATGTCGGGGTCGCCGTCCGGAGCGAAGGTCCGGGCCACGGCCCGGGCGAACGGGGCCACCGAGGAGGATCCGGTGACCGATACGAAGCCGCGTTGCCAGCCGTCGCGCCAGCGGGTGTCGAGCGCCGGATCGGGGCGCGGGGTAAAGACGGCCGCGACCTGGCGCACCGCCGCGCCGGACCAGTCGAAAATCGCGCGCCAATTGGCAATCCCGAAGCCGAGGGCCAGCAGGATCGCGCCGGCGATCACATAATGGGCGATGCGCAGTTCCCGGGCCTGCTCCAGGGCGATGCGGCGGCGGACCATGCGCCCGCCCCGGCACAGATCGTGGACCTTGGCCGACACCCGGTCCCACTGGACATCCTCGGGCCGGCCGCGCCAGGTGCGCAAATCCACGGTCTCGATGGCGTTGAAGGGGGGCGGCAGGCGGCAGTCGTCGATCCGCACGGGGATCAGAATGTTGCGCTCGCGCGCAATGTCCGCTTCGGAATAGGCCCAGGTGCTCTTCGCCGAGGCTTCCGACCAGACCACGATGACGCATCTGGCCGCGTCGAGTTCGCGCATGATCTCATCGGAAAAGGCTTCGCCGGCCTCGAGCGAGGCGTCGTACCAGACCTCATAGCCCTCGTCTTCAAGCCGCTCGACAATGGGTTTGATCTTGTCCCGGTCGACCCGCGCGTAGCTGATGAAGATATCGGCCATGACCCCCTCCCACTGACACACCCGGAGAGTGCCGCCTGGGCTCATCGCTGACAACTCGTAAGTGCGCGATCTGTGTGTCCTGCCTGTGGCCGGGGCGCTCAACTCCGGCATCCGGCGCGAAAAAATCTGGCCGATCGGCCAATCGGCAAGACGGCAGGGCGCCGGGGTATGGCAGACTTTCCGCAGCGTGGACGGGTCATTGAGCAGGGGGACGGCATGGAGACGATATCGGTCAAAGCGATGGGGCGGCTGGCGGGGCTCGCCTATCTCGGCGTTGTGCTGGCGGGTCTTTATTCCCTGGCCTATGTGCCGTCGCAGCTGATCACGTTGAGCGATCCGGCCAAGACGCTCGAGGCGATCCAGGGTGCGGACCTGCTGTTCCGGACCGGTGTCGCGGCGGGGTTCGCTTGCTATATCTTTTTCCTCATCCTGCCCTTCCTTCTTTATCCCATTGTCGCGCCCCATGGCCGGATCAGTGCGGCGCTGATGGTGGGGTTCGCCGCTGTGAGCGTACCCCTGTCGATGATGGCGCTGACCAACCAGTTCGGCATCGTGCGGCTCCTGGAATCGCCGCCCGAGGGCATGGATGCGGCGGCTCTTGCGGGTCAGATCGACTTTTACATTCGGGCCTATGTGCGGGAGATTTCAGCGGCGACGATTTTCTGGGGCCTGTGGCTTATCCCCCTGGGTGTCCTGGTGATCCGGTCGGCGGTCATTCCGCGCATTCTGGGGGTGTTTCTGGTCGCCGGCGGTGTGGGCTACGTGCTGAGCTTTTTCGGGCCGGTTCTCTATGCGGGCTACAACGACACGCTTCTGGCCGACTATGACACCCTGGCCTCCTCGATCGGCGAGATCGGGACCTGTCTGTGGCTGCTCGTGATGGGGGCCAAAGACCGCCGCCCCGCCTGACCCCAGCCCGCTCGTCCGCACCCGCGCTTGACCTTGCCCCGGTCCGCGACTAGCGTCCGCGCCCCGCCAGGCAGGCCAGCGGAGGCCTGCTTGTTGCGGCGGGCCGGGCGGCGCAAGGACAGGGGGCGGCGATGCTCTGCGGGATCGATTTCGGCACCTCCAATTCCACGGTCTGTGTGGTCGATGCGGACGGGCGCCCCGAGATGGTGCCCTTGGAAGACGGCCAGACGACCATTCCCAGCACCATGTTCTTCGACCTGCGCGACCGGACCATGATCTATGGCCGGCAGGCCGTGCGGCGGTTTCTCGACGGCTATGAAGGCCGGTTCATGCGGGCGCTGAAAAGTATTCTCGGCACCGGCCTTATGGCCGAGTCGACGCGGCTGGGACGGGAGCGCGTGCCGTTCGAGGATATTCTTCTGGGGTTCATCCGGCATTTGAAGGCCCGGGCCGAGGCCCATGCCGGGCAGCCGCTGGAGGCGGTCGTTCTGGGCCGGCCGGTGCATTTCAACGATCATGATCCGCAGGCCGATGATCAGGCCCAAGCCACCCTTGCCGGTATCGCCGAGCGGGCCGGGTTTCGCGACATTCGCTTCCAGTTCGAGCCGGTTGCGGCGGCCCTGGCCTATGAGCATTCGCTCGCCGCCCCGGAACTGGCCTTTATCGCTGATATCGGCGGGGGCACGTCGGATTTCTCGATCGTCAAACTCGACCCGGCCGGCAGATCCGGAGCCCCGGCTCCGGCCCCAGCAACAGCGGAGCGCCGCATCCTGGCCAATGCGGGGGTTCATGTGGGCGGCACGGATTTGGACCGGCGGCTCAGCCTGGCCGAGGTGATGCCGCAACTCGGGTTGGGAACGGATCTGTGCGACCCGTTCAGCGGCGCGGTGAAAACGCAGATCCCGGTTGCGCTGTTCCACGATCTGGCGACCTGGCACAAGATTCATCTTCTTTACGGTCCGCAAACCACCAAGGTCGTTTCCGAAATCGCTGCAACCGCTCAGCGTAAGGATCTGTTCGGGCGCTATGAACGCATTATCGAGCAGCAGTCAGGCCATGCGCTGGCCGGCATGGTGGAGGACGCGAAGATTGCCCTGTCCGATCATTCTGACGCCGAGGCCCAAATCCCCCTGGGACGCTTGACGGGAGAGCAGGGTCTGGCGCTGAGCCTTGCCTATGGGGCCTTCGAGCAGTCGGTCGAGGGCGAGGCGGCGCGCATCGGCGAGACGGTTCATCGGTGTCTGGACCAAGCGGCGGTTGCGCCCGACGAGATTGCCTCGGTCTTCCTGACCGGCGGCTCGACGGCGGTGCCATCCGTGCGGCGGGCGATTTGCCGGGCGTTCACATCGCCGCGTATTGTCGAAGGTGAGAAGTTCACCAGCGTCGGTCTGGGGCTTGGAATCGAGGCGCACCGCCAATTCCAAGGCCGTGCGGCGTAAGGTCAACGGCTTGTCCTTGGGAGGAAACCGATGAAACCGGCAACGAGACTTGGATCCATGGCGCTCATCGGCATGCTGGCTTATGGCCCCGCCCTGGCCCCTGCCCCCGCCATGGCCCATGACAGCGATGCCCCGGCGAGCCATAAGCCGGCGCCCGGATCGAATGAAATGCTGCGCGCCCCGGTGGCCGCCGCGCCGGGTATCGAAGTGATCATTTCCGATGTTGTGATCCCGCCGAATGCGAGCGTGCCCTGGCATTATCATCCGGGTGAAGAGTTTGTCTATGTCATCGAGGGCGCGGCCGTCCATGTCGAAGACGGCAAGCCGGACCGGACGGTGCGTGCGGGCGACAGTCTGGTGATCCCGCCCCGGGCGCGCCACGCGCCGCGCGGCGGTCCGGAGGGTGCGCGCGCCATCGTCTTCCGGGTGCATGTGGCGGGCGAGCCCGAACGCTATCTGGTGGAGGAACCGTCCGAAACCGTCACTTCACCGGATACCGCCAGGTAAAGCGCGGGCGCCAGATGCCAAGCACCACTTGAGCCACGCACAGGGCGAAGATCACGCCCAGGCCGCCCCATTCGCGCGCGATCGCGGCGTCGAGCAGGTCGGGCGAGGCGCCGTCGGCCACCTGCCGCGCCACAATCTCGGCCTCCCGGGCCTTGCCGGCGATATGCACCAGCGTGCCCTCGAACAGCGGCAGGCCCAGCAGCAATTTGACCCAGACCCAGCCTTTGTCCTGGAACGGCCGGTGCACCGCCATGGACAACAGCCCGGTGATCACGGCGACCGCGAGCGACGGGATCAGCACATAATTGGTGACCGCCTGGATGGCGCTGCGCAAATCCGCATAGGCCGCCGCGGAGTCCTGGGGCGCGGCGATCAGCAGGATCATATAGGCCGAAAGACCGCCGATCAGGCCGGCGGAGGAGAGGGTGTGCAGGATCTTGATCGCTTTGCGCATGTCTGGTCCGGGCGGTTCGCAATGGGGCGCTCCCCCAATCATAACGCCGGACGGTGGCTGTGCCCACCG
>CAZHDI010000108.1:0-11176 GCA_964531285.1 uncultured Alphaproteobacteria bacterium
TCGGGCCATACTGCCCGAAAGCATAAACCAGGGAGAATGCCATGTCAGACAGTCACACGCTGTATACGGTCGCCGATGGTATCGCCACGATCACGCTGAACCGCCCGGACAAGCTCAACGCCCTGACGCCGCAGATGCTTGGCGATGTCTTCCGCAATCTCAGGACCGCCGCTGCGGACGACGCCGTGCGCGTGATCGTGCTCACAGGGGCCGGACGCGGGTTCTGCGCGGGTTTGGATCTTGAGGTCATCGGCCAGGGCACAAGCAGCACGGGGCTGCCGGCGCCCAACGAAGGGCCGGCGCCCAAATGGGGCGATGACATTGGCCCTGCCCTGGAGCGGTTTTACTCCCATGGCTGGCAGGATTTCATTCTGGCCCGCAAACCGACGATTGCCGCCATCAACGGCCCCACATTCGGTTGGGGATTCATCCTGTCGCTCCATTGCGACATTCGGTTCGCGGCCCGCTCGGCCCTGTTCAACGCCACCTTCGCGCGCCTGGGGATTCCGGCCGAGAAGAATGCCGGCTGGCTTCTCACACGCCTGATCGGCCCGGCCAAAGCCGCCGATCTTCTGTATACGGCGCGCCGCTTCGACGGCTCGGAAGCGGAAACCCTTGGCGTCGTGAACGCAGCCATCGACGATGCGCAGCTGATGCCGCATGTGACCGACTATGCCAGGGGCATCGCGACCTACAGCGCGCCGCGTTCACTGGCCGCCATGAAGGCACAGATATGGACCGCGCTGGATGATCCGTACAACGCGGCATTCCAGGCGTCGGATCACGAACAGCACCTCGCGACTCAGTCGACCGATTTCCGCGAGGGCTTTATGAGTTACCGGGAACGCCGCATTCCCGACTTCAAAGGGGAGTGACCGGCTATGGCTGATGCCTCGTCCCCCTATATTCTCTACGGTAGCCATGCGTCCTATTACACGGCGAAGGTCCGGGGATATTTGCGCAAGAAAGGTATCCCCTTCGTCGAACGCTTGCCGAGCGCACCGCGCTTCCGCGCGTATGTCCGGCCCGCATCGGGCAGTCACCGCATTCCGCAACTGGAGACCCCGGACGGCACGGTCATCCAGGACTCCGTGAGCATCGTCGACTATCTGGAACCGCGCCATCCATCGATCCCGGCCTTTCCGCCATCCCCGCGCCAGCGGCTGGTCACCCATCTCCTGGAACTCCTGGGCAGCGAGGGGCCGCTTCGTCTCGCTTGGCAGTTCCGCTGGTTCTTTCCTGAGGAAAATTATTTCTTTGTAAAGATGGAATTTGGCCGGTCGTTTCGGCCGCAGGGGAGCAACGAGGAGCTTCTCAAATACGGCGACGTCATTGCCGACCGCATGTTGAGCCGTGGGGTCTTGAAAGCCGATGCGGCCACGATGGCCGCCATGAAGGCGGAGTTCATCGCGCTCCTCGAGCTGTTCGAAGCGCATCTGCAACACTACCCTTATCTCCTGGGCGGCCATCCGAGTGCTGCCGATTATGCCTTTCTCGGCGCGCTGCATGCCCATATGGGCCGCGACCCGCTCCCTTTGCAAATCATGCAATCCCATGCACCCCGGGTCTTCCGCTGGGTCGAGCATTTCCTGGCTCCTGAAATTCAGTCCCCGGAGTTCTTCGACGTGCCGGTGGCCTATCCGCCGGATGACGACCTGCCACCTACGCTGATCGATCTGCTGAAATATCTCGGCGGCAAATACGGCCCGCAGTTCGAGAAAACCGCGCTCGCCTGGGCCGCATTGTCGCGCTCTTTGATGAGCGAACCGCAAGGACATCCATTATCCAAGCCGGGAGACCAACCGCAACTGGGCCCGGTCACCATCGATTATCGGGGCGAGATCATGGACCTGCGCTGTCATATCCATCATGCCTGGCTGATCCAACGGGCCCAGCGGTATTACAACAGCCTTGGCGAAGCAGACCGCACGCACTGTGATCCGCTGCTCGCCGCGTGCCATCTTGATGGACTCATCGCGGCGCAGGGCAGCCGCTGGATCGCCCGGACCGATCATCGCCTGCATCTTGAGTGATCATGACCGCACGCAGTACGGCAATACCGGTTACTGAAGAGCGAGGCCCCGTTCGAAGAAAACAGCTTCGTCTTCGCGGCGCTGCTTAAGCCGCTCATTCGTATACAGACGCTTCATCGAGCGGAACTCGGCGGGGACGGATGTAAAGGCACCGCTTTCCATATGTCCGCGGATCGCCCGCATCTCCCGGTACCGGTCGCCATCCAGCCTGAACCCGCCGCTGCCCCGGTTATACGCCAGAGAAATCAGAGCCCCCAGACTGTGAGGATGCAATTGTTCGGTGTTCGGTACCGCCCATTGGACCTGGGCCAGAAAGGCCGGCAATGTCTTGGTCTCATAGACCGCGAGGGCCGCATCCCACGGCACGACGATATCGCTCAGTTCAGAAACCAGTTGCTCGACCGCCGCGCGCCCTTCCGTACTGGCATTCACGCCAATCGCCCGTTCCAGACGGTTCAACTGGGCATCGCCCAGATAGCCGCCCCAGCTGTCCCAGAGGTCTTCGCGCGAGACCGTTCCGACATTATAGCCAAAGCCGATCAAGACACCGCCCCGGCCACCACCATAATGAGGGGCCTGCGCATAGGCTTCATACCGCTCACGGTTGGTCACCTCTTTCTCGATCATAAAGTCGAAGACCGCCCGGGAAATCGGCAAAGCCGCGGAGACCGCACGGTCAGCATCGCCCGCTTGCGAGGGCGAGGGCGGCGCTCCGGAGTCAACCGTCCCCGGCTCCCCGGGCGCCTCGTCACCGACGGACAGCGCATCCGCACGGCCCGTCTCGCCACTCGTCCCGGTCGTTTGCTCAGCACCCGTCTCCGGCGCTGTTTCAGGCGCCGTCTCGTCCTTGGATGAGATGATGTTATCGCAGCCGATCAGCAGCAGTCCTGCTGCGGCGATCAGGATGATCTGTCGCATTCCGCCCCCCTTATGTTATGCGGCGGTCTTGATTCACCTCCAGCCGGCTCCCCATGCCGCCCGCCGCCAGTTTATCCAGAGTACGACGCAAAGGCGATGAAGGACAAGATCGTTGATCGATAATGCCCCGTGCGGGCCCGGCAGCGGTTGCCATGCAAATCGCGCACAATCATCTCTGCGGTCATGATCTCGGCTCTAATTTGATATTCTTGATAAAGACGATCATACGGTGCGGGTACGCCTTATTGCGTGCGGCGCTGTCCGGTTGACGAGGTCTCGTCAGCCTCACCGACCTCGACCCGCTCGACGCCCTCGACAATATCGAGCAAGGATTTCGAGACTTGAAACAAGCCGAAAATGATGACGCCATGCTCGGCGCGCAGACCGAAGCCATCGAACGCCTCGAGGACGGTGGATGCGACCTCCCCAAGACCCGTGACCACCATGAGAAGGCCAACGACGACGCTGGTCATCGGTTGTCGGAGAATCCATGTGGCGCGGTGAACCAGATATTTCATGAGCGTTGCTCTCGTGTGGCGATCCAGGAATTCACATGAGTGTCCGACGCGTGTTTTTGCGAGTTCCTGAATCAAAGTCACACGAGCAAGTTTATGGTTCTAGTGTCGTTTCGGTTCGGAAGTTCGCTATCGGACGATCCGCGAATTATGAGGCGAACTTTCGAACCACGACACTAGTAAATAAATCATATTTCGAATTACAGGCCGACATGGTGAAATATTCATGAAGACTAAATCAGTCAGATGATCGGCTGATGACTTGAGGCTTTGGCAAGACTCTTGAGCCATAAGGGCTCGCAAGACCCCCGAACCCGGTCCCGCAGTGACACCCCGTGCCGGCGATGCGCCGCAACAGCCTCAGGAGCCTCCATGAGCCCGTTAGTAAGTAAACTGATCGAAACCGTCGGCTTGCCGCAGCCCAAGGACGATAAGGTCACCGTGGCCGGCACCGACCCGGTTGTCGACACGCCCTTCAAGGTCGGCGAAACCGCTGCGGCCGTCTTGGCCGCGCAGGGCTATGCCGTGTCCAAAATCAATCAAATGCGCGGCGGGGAACCGCAGGAGATTTCCGTCGAAGCCAAGGCCGCGGCCCTGGCCACGGCGAGCGTGTTCTTCCAGTCGCAGCATGGCTATCCGATCATGGTGCCGGAACCCGATTATCCGACGGTCGGCCTCTACCCGACGCTCGACGGACGTCACATTCTCGTCCATGGCGGCTATCCGGCGCTGCGCGACGGGATTCTCGAACTTCTGCGGTGTTCGGACAAAACGGCCTCGGTGGCCAATGCCATCTCCAAGTGGAATGCCTTCGAACTGGAAGAAGCGATCGCCGACAAGGGCCTGTGCGGCGCGGTGATGCGCTCGCCCAAGGAATGGCTGTCGCATCCTCAAGGCCAGGCGATTGCCGACACCCCGCCGGTCGAAATCATCAAGATCGCCGACAGCGATCCGGTTCCGCTGCCCGAAGCCACGCGTCCCCTGGAAGGCATCCGGGTTCTTGACCTCACCCATGTGATTGCCGGCCCGACCTGTGCCAAATCGCTCGCCGAACAGGGCGCGACGGTGATGCATGTCACCTGCCCTTTCCAACCCAACCTGCCGCCATTCGTTATGGACACGGGCCACGGCAAACTCTCGGCCCTTCTTGACCTGAAGCAGAATGCGGACAAGGTGCGCTTGCGCGAGCTTCTGAAGACCACGGATGTTTTCTCGCAAAGCTACCGGCCCGGCAAGCTGACCTCCCTGGGCTTCTCGCCCGAAGGCATCGCGGCGATGCGACCGGGTGTCGTGGTCGTGTCCACCAGCTGCTATGGCCATGTCGGTCCTTGGCATTTCCGCCCCGGCTTCGAGCAACTCGCGCAGACCGTGACCGGCATGGCAGCGGTCCAGGGCACCATGGACAGCCCCCAGCTCGCGCCCACCTTCCCGAACGACTACATCACCGGCTTCCTGTCCTCGCTCGGCGTCCTCGCGGCGCTCTATCGGCGTGCCACCGAAGGCGGCAGCTACCATGTGCGCGTTTCGCTGTCGCGAACGGCCATGTTCCTCATGGAGCAAGGCTTGGTCGAACGCGGACAGCTTCCGCCTCAGGAGATCTCCGACGACTATCGCCAGTCTTACATGCGCGAGGAGGACAGCGCCTTGGGCCGTCTGAGTTATCTGGGACCGGTGATCAAATACTCCGAAACCCCGGGTCGCTTCGATCTTCAGCCGTTCCCGCTCGGTGCCCATGAGCCGGTGTGGCCGGCCGACGCTCCGTCCGTCCGCGTCCCAAGCACGGTACCGCAGGCCGCATAAGGTCCACAGGGAAGGGAGGCCGCACCGCTCGCCGCCTCTCTTCCCTTCAGCCGTATCCGGATAATGGGATCGAAGGAGAGTATGATGACTCAGATCGGCCTGGTTCTTCAGGGTGGCGGCGCGCTTGGCGCCTATGAATATGGTGCGGTCACCCGTCTGATCGAGGACGGCGCGGAGCCCGTGGTTGTCTCCGGTGTTTCTATCGGGGCCATCAACGCCGCGGCCATCGCCGGTGCGCGGGGCGACAATATCACCGCATCGCTGCACAGCCTGTGGGAGCGCATCACAATCCCAGCGGTCCCGTTTCTGCCGCCGGATAAACAATCCACCCTCTCGGCCTTGGGTACACCCAATTTCTACCGTCCCCGGACCGACTACTTCTCTTTGGCGCGTTGGACCAGCCTGTGCGACGTGTCGCCCATGAAGCGAACACTGGCCGAGGTTTGCGACTTCGACCGCCTGAATGACACAAGCCGAGTGCGCATCGCGATCACCGCCACAAATGTCGCCACCGGAGAGTTGACGCGATTCTCCAATCTCAACGAAACGCTGAAACCGGACCATATTCTCGCCAGCGGCAGTCTTCCGCCCGGCTTTCCGATGACTGAGATTAACGGCCAGCACTACTGGGACGGCGGCTTGTTCGACAACACGCCGTTACGCGCACTGATGGACCTGTTATCCCCGAAAGAAGAGAAGTCTCTGCCCATTTTCATCATCGATCTGTTCCCGACCCATGCCGCAATCCCGACGAATTTCCAGGAGGCCAAGGCCCGCGAGATGGAAATCTCGTTCGAGAACAAATTCTGGGATGAGTTCGGGGGTCCCGATGGTCTGATCGCTTATGCAGAGATGGTCGAGCAATTGGATAAGGATCTGCCGAAGACGTCGAAGGTGCGCAAAACGGACGCTTATGCTCTGCTCATGGAGTACCGCTGTCTGAAGAATTTGCGCGTCATTACCAGCCCGCACGCGCCGATGACCGGGGGAATGGATTTCTCCGCATACGGTGTCAAGACCCGCTATGAGCTTGGCTACAAGGCCGCGGACGCCTATCTGGCGGAAAACCCGCTGACCAAGACCGGACGGCAGCAACGCGCGGCCTGATCCCTCTTTATGAGATGGATCACGGGAGAGGGTCCGGCAAAAAGCCGGGCTCTCTCCTTGACGCAGCTGGCACGGCTGCATGATCCGCACGCATTCGATCAAAGGACCATGGTCGCTCAGAGCCCCAATGCGTCGTCAGTATTGATACGAGAGTTGCGCGCCATAGACACGCGGTTCCAACACCGTGATGCTCCGGAACCGACCAACAAGCGGGCCTTCCTGCGTCCGGCGGATGATATCGTCATTGTCGAACGCATTTTTCACAAACAGGCGCGCCGTGAACGGCGACCAGCCGCGCGCCCGGTGTCGCGCCAAGCGGATCGGCCTGATCGGCGGAGTGAAAATCCTTGATCTCCGTATGGAGATAAGACGCATTCAGATCGACCTAACAGGCATTCGTAACCTGAGCCACAAACTCGGCCTCCGCGCCGTGGCGTGAGCGAGCCGGCGTATCACCGACATGGCCGTATAAGTCACCGGATCACCGACACCGTCATTCCCGCGAATGCGGGAAACCGGCGGGGCGGAAAACCGCCCCGCTTCGCACTTGCTCACTGGCAAAAACGCCCAAGGCCCAGAGCCCTGACGAGATCAGCGGCGCCGCACCCGCCGATAGCGCTGCCACAAGCGCAGGAACCGTTGTTCGACATCGGCCTCGAAGGCCTGCCGGATGCTTTGATTGGTCAGAACCGCCTGATAACCTCGCCCCGGCTCGCATTGGACATCGAGCACTTCTTCCTGATCGATATCGACAAGGCGCCAGATCGCCGATGTAATCAGCCGTGCGTCTGGCCGGCCCATCTCGGCGATCATCGAGGAAAGCACCGCGTTGCAGTCGATGCCGCGTTGGAGAACCCCCGCTTCGATCCGGTAGAGCGCCTGTTCGCCCGTAAAGGTGAACTCCAACGCAATATCGGCTGGGCCACCGCGCGGCAGATGGAGCGCATGGCGTGTGGGACCGTAAGCCGGCGGCCTCGGCGGCGCGTCGGGCGGCTCGAAACCGCGGCGCTGGACCGTGGCCGTGAGGGCCCGGGGCGGCAGCGTTTCACCCGCAAAGGACTGAATGGGATAGGGAAACTGTGTCTCGCTGACAATAATATCGGGATGATCGTTCAACACGACAAAATAATTCGCACCGAGAGTATAGCCGGCGACCTTGAGGAGGCTCGTGAAGGCGAACACCTCCGGCTGTCCCGCGGAGCGCGCCGGGGCGGCGGCCAGGCCCGCCGGAGCGGCGATGCCAATGATCAAGAGGGCCGCGAGCCACAAACCGATCAGCCCCCTCGCGGGCGTGGATCGGCCGAACGCAGCACCGCGCGCTCCCTCACCAAGCCACGGGCGGGTGCTCCCCGAAGGCCGGCGGCTCGATGATCTCGCGCGTGCGCTCATGATGGATCCCGCCATGTCGAACCTGGGTGTATGTCAGGACTTCGGCAAGGCCGGCCTGCCGGTCCTCATAGGACCACATATTCCGGACCACGCCTTCCTGGATCAACGCATAGATGGCCAGTTCGATGGCCTGACGGACGGCCAGTTGGACCGGCTCGTTCACGGTGAAACCGGCCTCGGCTTCCAGAATCTCGTCGATCGACACAAATCGGAAGGCCGAGCCGTTCAGGGCCATGGAGTAAATCGTCTTGGCGGTGCTGACCGCGGCCAGAATCTCGCCGGTCTGAACGCTCACCGCCCGCAGGGACACGGTCACGATATCCCGGCGATATTGGGTATCCGCACCGACCCCCAGATAGCGCGCCCCCGCGCCGCCGGTGAACACATTGGAGTCGAACCCGACAATGCCGCCATCCAGCATGATACCGGCAAAGCGCAGCGGCGGCACCGGATCGGCTTGCCCATTGGCGAACTGCGCGCGCATACCGTTGATGATCCGGCGTTCCTGCATGACATTGTTGAGGCTCTGGCGCTCAACGACGCGGAACCATGAGCCGCCGCCGGTGCGCAGCAGGGCTTCGATGAGGAAATTCACCGCGCCCTGTGTGACCGCATTCGACAGTTCGGAGAAATTATCGTTCGGCTTGTACTGGCCGGTCAGATCGGGAAAGCCGTAGACCCCCACATCGATCTGGCGGGCCGGAGGCGGCAATTGCACCAGCTTCTTGGTAACCGCCAAGTTTGGCGTGAGCGTCGGCGGCGTGCCCTCAAGCTGATGCGCCCCGGAACAGCCGGCCATCATCACCGCCAGACAGACCAAAAGACCGGCCGTCCAAAGCCGGCCGATCCAGCCGGCCGCGCCGGACACCGCGTATCGCTGCAACCCCATCCGCCTACACCATCCCCTTACGCACACTCACACCACCGGCGCACACTCAAAATCGGTCCGCCAAGCACACCAGGGCTGGCCCCTCAACCCGGCCGGCCATTTCTAGCCTTTCAACTCCCTCGCACGGAACGTCTTCGGTTCCCATACAGACCGCCCGCCCGGTCCCGTTGCCTCCCCTCGGGCCTGGGTATCCGGTCTCAGTTCTCGACTACCGGCAAAGTGATGGTCGTGCTGGACCCCGCCCCGTCGTCGACCACGATCTCGACCTGATCTCCAATCCGCTCGAACGCGATGGTGGTGCTCTCAACGGTGAAGGTCCCGGAATCCTGCGCCTCTTCACCGAAGATCGCATCCGTGATGTCCCTTGACAGTTCTGACAGGAGCCGCCGCTGAAGGGTTTCCGAGAAATCCGCGATCGGGTCGGACTCGAACCGTTTGCCATTCCCCTGGAACTGGTTTTGGGTCTGAGCGGAAGATAGCAGAAAATCGCCCGTGAAGGGGCTTCCGCCAAAGGCCGGATTGCGCGGCTGATAGACTAGGTCTCCTGCTGATGCATAGCCACACCATAGAATGGCCCATCCAAAAGGAATCAGCACACCGACGATAAAGTTACTAGGCCTCATGATCGTACTTTCCTCTGTCTGCGTAAAAACAGGCGGCGAGGCGCTCTTCGTGCACAGAGTTACTACGGACGCGTTTGGACGAGCTGGAGATCGAGGTTTCGACCGGTATGCGTGACACTCGCCGAAAGGTCGTTCCCAAATTGAGCATGCTGAACAGTGTTCCGCCCGCCATCGAGGACAATCAGCGACGTGTTTCTATCGCCCTGCTGTTGTGCGACAACATTGTTGTCGACGCCGACAAGAGTGAAGTCGCTTTCATTCGAAACGCCGTCCTGGACGGACAACACGCGATTCCGTTCACCGACAAGATTGGCAATCGCAACATTGCCGATACCGAATTGTCGGATAATCGCAGTATTTCCGTTTCCGGCGGAGACAGGCAAATCTCGAATGTCCGCGCCATCATCAACGAGGCAGGACACTCCATCCTCACACAGACTGATGATACGGGTGTCGCCATCTAAAGTGGATATCACACGTTCACTAGTGGCGCTTACTCCGGAACCAATCTGGTCAACGTAAGCCGCATCGTCCGCACCATCCTCAGATTGAGCCGGTACGCACAATGTTGCGATCAGAAAAACTGCCGCAAGTATTGGGATACAGTATCGTGACATGTTTTGCGACTCTGACGGAATATCCACCGTCTGCCGATGCATTGACATGGATCTTGCCCTTCGCCTACACCCCGCCACCTGAATGCACGACCATGCGGTTCAAGCTGGCGGCATATGTCATTCACACCATAAACCGGGACCGCCTAAGCGGTCCCGGTCAAGACATTCAGATCGTTCGTGGACTGATCGATCAGGGCAGACGCTGAGCGACCGTGTCAGTCTGGCTCACGACCGCAAGATTGCGCGTGCCGTCCTGATTAATCCGAGCAAACTGAGCGTTCCCCACCTGATAGCCATAGGTGTAGTTGTTGAGGCCGGTCTGACGAAGATCAAACTCCGAACCAAAGGACGAATAGTCCCAGGTGCCTTGCGACACCGTGAAACCGTTCGCGTCGCCGTTTTGCGAAACGGTCAGAATATTGTCATCGCCATTTTGGGAAGCATAGGAGTCACTAACGCGATTAAGCGTGACAGACCCGATTTTTCCGCCTTCACCAATGTCCCGCACGCCGGTTTCAAAGGCCGCGCCGAACGCATCCCATCCGCGACCGTTCTCACCACCAACCTGATCGATGGTCATGGAGTTACGGTTGCCGACCTGAGCGGTGGTCTGAATGACGTTTTTCGAACCGCCAGACTGGGAATAATCCATAGTGTTGTTATTGCCGCGCTGCAGGGCGTTGGCGATCGAGTTGTCTTCGTTGAACTGGTCGAACAACATGTTGTTGTTATTCCCGTCCTGCTGGACGCGCGTAGAGCCGATCGAGTTGTTCTTGCCGTTCTGCTTCGACACAATAGAGTTGCCCGAACCGTTCTGGTGCGGATCATCCTTGAACGGATCGCCAGACAGGCCAAAGCTGTGGCCTTCGCCGGCCTGGTAGATGTCGGCGACATTGTTATCGCCGGACTGGTCGATCGCAGCAGTTTGATCGAGGTCGAACTGCTCGATGTACACTTCGTTGTTGCCGGCCAGTGCCGCGCCGCTGATCAGCAGGGCCGCAATTCCGGCGGTGGTCGAAAGAAACGTCCGCATCATCATTCCCCTTAATGGTTGGACTTGGATCACGCAAAGGTTGCGTGATTGAGGTCTGAGCCATGCAGCGCGTGTCGGTGCGCGTCGCATGCGAATAGTTAATGCGTGATAACCGTTACGCGGTCGTCCCTCATTTTGAGGATGAAAAGAAGTTTAGTTGACCAGCGCCGACCGCACTTTTGGGGTGTATCGCCATTGCTTCATCTATTTCGAGGACGCCGCAGAGGCTTCCGTGCGCGCACAGCTCGACCC
>CAZHDI010000109.1:0-1703 GCA_964531285.1 uncultured Alphaproteobacteria bacterium
CCACGGGTAAGCGCAAGAACGCGGTGGCCCGCGTCTGGATCAAGCGCGGCACCGGGCAGATGACCATCAACGGCCGGGATGTGGCGATCTATTTCGCGCGCCCCGTGCTGCGGATGATCCTGAGCCAGCCCATGCAGGTCACCGACCGTCTGACCCAATACGACGTGGTCTGCACGGTGGCAGGCGGCGGTCTGTCCGGTCAGGCCGGTGCGGTGCGTCACGGGATTTCCCGCGCGCTCACCTATTATGAGCCGGATCTGCGTCCGGTTCTGAAGAAGCACGGCTTCCTGACCCGCGACCCGCGCGTCGTGGAGCGGAAAAAATACGGCCGCGCCAAGGCCCGCCGCAGCTTCCAGTTCTCCAAACGCTAAAGGAGATCCCGATGGCGGCCTCCTCCATACCGGTCGCCATTCTCGGGGCGAGCGGCTATACCGGTGCCGATCTGGTCCGCCTTCTGGCGGGCCATCCGCACACGGATATCCGTATCCTGACCGCCAACGCCCATGCGGGCAAAGCTTTGGGCGCGGTTTTTCCGCATCTGCGCGACGCCACGCTCGCGCCGATCCAGGCCCCCGGTCTTATCAAAATCGAGGATGCCGACTGGGACACGGTCGAAACCGTGTTTTGCGCGCTGCCGCACGGGACCACCCAGGCCATCATCAAGGCCCTGCCGGAGCGGCTGAAGATCGTCGATCTGTCGGCGGATTTCCGGCTGCGCGATCCGGACCTCTACGCCAGTACCTACGGCCAGCCCCATACCGCGACCGATCTTCAGACCGAGGCGGTCTACGGATTGACCGAACATGCGCGCGGCGCCCTGGGCAATGCGCGGCTGGTGGCCTGTCCCGGCTGTTATCCGACCGCGACCCTGCTTGCGTTGCTGCCGCTCCTGAAGAGCGGCGCCGTGTCGGGTGAGGACATCATCATCGATGCCAAATCGGGTGTGTCCGGCGCGGGCCGTGGGCTGAAGGAAGCCAATCTGTTCTGTGAGGTCGCCGAGGCGATCCACCCCTATGGCATCGCCACCCATCGCCATGCGCCCGAGATCGAACAGGAACTCGGCGCCGCGCTCGGGGCGCCGGTGACCGTGAATTTCACGCCGCATCTGGTGCCCATGAACCGCGGCGAACTCGTCACCTGCTATGTCCGCCTCACCGGCGATTGGGCCGAGGCCCGCCGGGCGCTCGACACGGCCTATGAGGGCGAGCCCTTCGTGCATGTGCTGCCCGAAGGCCAGGTACCCGCCACACGGCATGTGCGCGGGTCTAACCATTGTGTCATCAATCTTTTCAAGGACCGCCTGCCGGGCCGGGCCATTGTGGTCGCGGCGATTGACAATCTGGTCAAGGGCTCCAGCGGTCAGGCCATCCAGAATTTCAATTTGATGCAGGGTTTGCCCGAGACCACCGCCTTGACGGCCCCGCCGCTGTTCCCGTGATATATTGACGATGAAACGGTGGCATTTGAGGTCGACGATCTCGATGCGCTGGCGACCGATCTGAAGGCCAAGGGCGTCACCTTCGACATGGACATCTTCCACAGCCCCGTATGCCGCATGGCGGTCTGCCGCGATTCCGAAGGCAACGGTCTTCTGTTGCATCAACTGAAGGCCCACTAACAAGATTCATGGACGGGACCAAGGGAGAGGAGGCGGTGATGACCGACGGACCTCACGACGACCAGTCTCACGACGACCAGTCTCA
>CAZHDI010000109.1:1803-11161 GCA_964531285.1 uncultured Alphaproteobacteria bacterium
CTCACGACGACCAGTCTCACGACGACCAGTCTCATGATGATCAGCCCAAGGATGTCTGCTGGACCTGTGTCGTTGTGCCCGTGGCGCCGCCGCGGGCCTTCGAGCTGTTCGCCGGGCGCTTTGCCGATTGGTGGCCCCAGGATTACACTTTTTCGCGCGGTGCCCTCGACATGATCGCCATCGAGCCGGAGATCGGCGGACGGTGTATCGAGCGGGACCGGGACGGGGAAGAGACTGTCTGGGGCCGGGTGCGCGTTTGGGCGCCGGCGGAGCATCTGGCCTTTGCCTGGCATATTGGGCCGGACAGCGCGCTCATCGACGATGACGCCAAGGCGAGCCTGGTGGATGTGCGGTTCACGCCCACGGGCGACGGGCGCACCCGCATCGATCTGGCCCATCGGGATTTCGCCAACCACGGCGCGGGCTGGGAGACGTATCTGTCCCAGATGAAATCCGAATATGGATGGCCGTTGTGTCTGGGGCGGTACAGGGATCTGGCGGATGGGGAAGGCAAGGCGCCGGAGTCTCCGGCGTTGTAACGGACATGCCGCGGCACTCATAACAGCGGCACAGCGAGGAGGATAACGACATGCGGGTGATCGGTTCCATGATGATGCTGGCCGCGCTGGGGCTGGCAGGCGGGGCGCATGCCGGCGAGCCGCGAATCCTGTCGGCCTATTTCGGTATCGACGACCTGCCGATATCGGACAATGCCGCGCCGCGCGGCCAACGCTGTCAGGTGGACGGCGACCTGGACGGTCTGCCGATCGTGCTCAGCCATGAGGTCGATCAGGATACGCTGGAGCCGGCGCATTTATCGGTCGTAACGCAAAGCGGGGCGCGCCTGACCCCGGTTTGTGCCATGATGGCCCCCGCCCAGGAGGAAAACGAGGACCGGACGATATTGATGCTCGGCGAATTCGGGACGGCTGAGTCCGATCCGCCGGTCCGCGTCGAGATCGTCGGGCCGATCATGACGGAGGCGGACGGTGCTCAAGGGGCCGTCAGCCTGCAAGGGCTGGCGTCACCGGCGGTCACCGATGTGGCGGATGGACCGTTCCTGGTCTTCGCCGAGGTGATGCCGGCGGCCGAGTGGGAGGTGAGCGATACATCGGACGGCCCGGATTGTCCGGCCGATACGACCGCTCAGATTTTGCGTTTGACCTGGGCGGGCGGCATCACTCAGGAGGCCACCGAGCCGGGCCTTTACCCGCCGGGGCGGGGCGATGAGCTGGGCCCGGAGCAATACGCCCGGATCCATGTGGTGCTTGCCGGTCCGGACGGCAGCGAGCGCATGGCGAACCCGTTCTATATCGGCGACCGGTCGGACGGCGACAACAATAATGATCTGTGTCTGGATGATGCGGGCACACCGCTGCGCGTGCGGGTCGAGGCCGGGACCGTGACCGATCCCGGCAATGACTGGAATCCCGAAACCGAGATTACGGTGTCGGGCGCGGGGCGTTAACTCTTGACCTTCACATAGGAGCCCGGCGCAGGCTCGATAATGTCGAGCTTGCCGTCTCCGGGATGGCGCGCCGGGACCTTCTTGCCGGACCGTTTGGACAGCCAGCCATGCCAGTCCGGCCACCAGGACCCGGCATGCTCTTCGGCATCCGCCCACCAGTCCTCGACCGAGTGGGGAGCGCTGTCATTGGTCCAGTACATATATTTCTGTGCATCGGGATGATTGATCACCCCGGCGATATGGCCTGAACCGGCGCACATGAACCGCACCGGTCCGCCGAAGAGTTGCGTGCTCTTGTAGACCGACCGGTATGGGGCGATGTGGTCGTCCTTCGAGGCCTGGAGATAGACCGGGATGCTGACCTTCGACAGGTCGATGGCCTCACCGCCCATGGTCAACGCGCCGCGCGCCAGCTTGTTATCGCGGTAGAACTCCCGCAGATAGAACATCTGCATTTTGAGCGGCATCCGGGTCTGATCTGAGTTCCAATAGAGGAGGTCGAACCGGCGCGGGTCCTTGCCCAACAGATAGTTGTTCACCACGAACGACCAGATCAGATCATTGGCCCGCAGAGCATTGAACGTGTTTGCAAGGCTCACGCCTTCCAGGAACCCGCCGGCGGCCTCCATCTGATCCTCGAGCGCTTCAAGCTGATCGTCATCGATGAAAACCTTGAGTTCTCCGGCCTCGGAGAAGTCGGTCTGCGCCGCAAAGAAGGTCGCCGACGTGATGCGCTTGTCGCCGCGCTTGGCCATATGGGCCAGGGTGGCGCTCAGGAGCGTGCCGCCGATGCAATAACCGATCGTGTTGATGCCGGTCGCGCCCGTTGCGGCCTGAACCGCGTCGAGCGCCGGATAGACCCCCTCGGTCATATAGTCCTCGAAGGTCTTGTCCGAAAGTGCGGTATCCGGATTGACCCAGGACACGACGAACACGGTATAGCCTTTCGCCACGGCCCATTTGATAAAGGAGTTTTCCGGACGCAGATCGAGAATGTAGAATTTGTTGATCCAGGGGGGGAAGATCAGCAGCGGCTTGTCATAGACCTGCTTGGTCGTCGGCGCATACTGAATAAGCTGGAACAGATCGTTCTGGAAAACGATCGAGCCAGGCGTTACCGCGATGTTGCGGCCCACTTCGAAATGGTCGAGATCGGTCTGGCGGATCCATAAGGTACCGTTGCCGCGCTCCAGATCCGCCAGCAGGTTCTCCAGTCCGCGCACGAGATTTTCGCCGTTGGAGGTCAGCGTCTCGCGCAGCACCTCCGGATTGGTCAGCACGAAATTGGTCGGCGACATGGCATCGGCCATCTGCCGGGCATAGAAGGTGAGCTTTTGCTTGGTGTGCGGATCGACATCCTCGATCCCCGCCACGGTGTCTTCGAGCCATTCGGCGGTCAGCAGATAGCTTTGCTTGATGAAGTCGTAGACTTGGTTTTCGGCCCAGTCCGGATGGCGCCAGCGCTTGTCGCCGCGCTCCGGGCTGATGACCGGGTCGACATCGACCCCGAGCATGCGTTGCCAGGCGGTCTGCCACAGGGCGACCTGGCCCTGCCAGAGCTTGGCCTGGGCGGCCCATGCGGCGGCGGGATTGGCGGCCATATGAGTCAGGAAGCGCGAGAACGTCTCGGCGACACTCAGGCTGTCCCGGCGCGTGGTGTAGGACTTGCCTTGCTTGGCCATGAAGTCCGACAGCGCGTGATGGCTCTGGATCGCGGCCTGCGCCAGATTGCGCGAAAATTCCGCCGGGTCGGGCAACGGGAAGGGCGGTTCGTCGTTCTTGTTGTCGTTGGACATGTCTTCTGCGTGTGCCATGGATCGGACCGTTCTTACTTATCACGATTGATTTCAAGGCCCCTGTCCTGTCTGTCTAATGGACTCTTGGGGCGTCCGGCAAGGGTGCGGCGCGCCGGATAGGCGAAGTCGGAGGCGCAAGGCATGGCGGAACGGGTGTTGGAGATACGGCGGTGGATCGCGGCTGGATGTGTTGGCATCGCGCTGGCCGCGACAGGCCCGGTTCTGGCGGCGCCGGCGCCGGCGTCCGATGGGGCCGATCATGCGCCCGAGACCAAACCCGATCCCGTGGACAAACCCGATGGCGCGGCGCTGCCGGTCGGTGTTCTGGAAGACCTGATGTCGGGCGATGAGATTTTCTCAGAGTTCCTGGTCGAGCCCGATCTCAAGGCGCCGCTGCCCAAGGTGCATTTGAATGCAGTGAACCACACCCTGCCGACGGACGGCGCGACCCTGCCGGTCTCTCCCGAAGCCCGGGTTCTGGAGATGGTACCGGCCCATCTTCACGATCATTTCGACATGTATCTCTATGTCTCGAAGGCCGTGGAGGGCGTGTGGGCCCAGCAGATGTTCGTCTTTGAAAAGCCGGACGGCGCCGCAGGGCGGGACCTCGCGCTGACCGCGCGGCTTCAGGTGTCCACCGGGCGCGAGCAGGAAGAGCGCTACTGGACCGGCACGCCGACCGGCCTGTTCCGCCTTGATAAGGACCGCTTCTTCGAGGAGGCATGGTCTTACCAATGGGACGGGGTGGCGATCCCCTGGTCGATGTTCTTCGATTATTCCTACCGGACCCGCAAATCCGGTTACGCCATCCATGCGGCGATCCCGGAATTCGAGAATGCCCTGGGCCGGCGCGCCTCGGCGGGCTGTATCCGGCTGTCCATGGAGCATGCCGAATGGCTGTTCAAACGGGTGCGCACGGAATTTGCTGGGCCGATGCCGGTGTTCCCGTTCGATCACGAGGTGGGCCTGACCAAAACGGACGGTACGGTAAGCCGTGACGGTGAGGGCAATGTGGTGATGACACCGGGCTATAAAGTCCTGGTGGTCATCGACGACAAGGTGGTGCGGCCATGAAGATGCGGCTGTTTGTTGTGGCGGCGGCGCTGGCGGGGGTGACCGGATGCGGTCTGTTTGGCGGACCCGATGTGCCGGAGGCGCGCGGTCCGGTTGACTATCCCGATCTCGGGGCGAGGCCGGACGCGGCGCCGAGCGCCGGGGCCGATGAGCGGGCGCGCACGGTCGAACGGCTCCAGGCCCGCGCGCTGCGCGCCAATCTGGACCGCCCGGTGGTCGATCTTCAGATGGCCGGAAAACTGCCCGGGCCGTTGAAGGTGGCGCGCGATCCGCTGATCCCCTTGGCGCTGCGGGCCAAACCCCTTGAGCAGAGGCCCCAGACGAGCGCGCCGCCGCCCTTGCCGAGCCCGGCGGATCTGCCGCCCTCGCGCGCCGCCGGCGGGTAGGATGGCCCGACTCACGCTTTTGCATCGCGTCACAAATCGCGGTATCAGCAAGGCTCACGCAGGGATTGGCCGGTTCGGCGGATTCATGCGCTTTTCATCCTTCAGTTCGGCCCGTCCATGACCCAGTCACCGCCGTCTTCGTCCGCCGCGCCTCTTCGTCTCGGTATCGCCGGTCTTGGGACCGTCGGGACGGGCGTTCTCAGGACCTTGAGCGATCAGGGCGGCTTGATCGCGGGCCGGTGTCCGCGCCCCATCGAGGTGACGGCGGTATCGGCGCGGGACCGGTCCAAGGATCGCGGCGTCGATATTTCGTCCCTGCGCTGGTGCGAGGATCCGGTGGATCTGGCGCGCGCCAATGATGTGGATCTGGTTGTCGAACTGATCGGCGGGGCCGACGGCCCGGCCCGGGATCTGGTCGAGGCCGCCATCGCCGCCGGTAAGGACGTCGTGACGGCCAACAAGGCCCTCCTTGCGGTCCATGGCACATCGCTCGCCCAGGCCGCCGACCGGGCCGGCGTGATCCTCGCCTATGAGGCCGCGGTCGCGGGCGGCATTCCCATTGTCAAAGGGCTGCGCGAGGGGCTTGCCGGCAATGCGGTCGCGCGGATCACCGGCATTTTGAACGGGACCTGCAATTACATCCTGACACAGATGGAAGAGACCGGCCGGCCCTTTGCCGATGTGTTGGCCGATGCTCAGGCGCTCGGTTACGCCGAGGCCGACCCGACCTTCGATATCGGCGGGTTCGATGCGGCCCATAAGATCACCATTCTCGCCTCGCTCGCCTTCGGTGCCCGCGTCTCCTTCGATGATGTCCATGTGGAAGGCATCACCGGGATCGAGGCGGACGATATTCTCTATGCGGGGGAGTTGGGCTACCGGATCAAGCTCCTGGCCCTGGCCGAACAGACCAAGGCCGGCATATCGGTCCGCGTGCATCCGGCGCTGGTCGCCCTGCGCACGCCGCTTGCCGAAGTGGGCGACGTAATGAACGCGGTGCTGGTCCATGCCGATCCGGTCAAGCGCATGTTCTTCGAAGGTCCCGGCGCGGGCGAGGGGCCCACGGCTTCGGCGGTCGTCGCCGATATCATGGATCTGGCGCGCGGTCTGCGCCTGCCGGTCTATACGACCCATGCGGACGACATGACCGATGCGTCCGTGCTGCCCGTGGAGAAGCGCGAGGGCGCGTTCTATCTGCGCCTCAAGGTGATCGACCGGCCCGGTGTGATTGCCTCGATCACCCGGATGCTGGCGGACGCCAAGGTCTCGATCGAAAGCATGTTGCAGCGCGGGCGCGCGCCCAACGAGGCCGTGCCGATCGTCATCATCACCCATGAGGCGACAGACGCCGTCATGACCGATGCCTTGGAGCGGATCGCGGCGCTCGACCATGTGGTTGAAACGCCCTGCCTGATCCGCATCGAAGCGGTATAACCAGACGGCCGGGCCGGGAGGCGGTCCGGGCGCGCGACCAGAACCGAGGGACCTCGCCATGACACAGCCGCCGCTTGACCGCATTCTTATTCTTGAAATCGCCCGGGTGACCGAAGCCGCCGCCATTGCCTGCGCGCCGCTGATCGGGCGCGGCAATCAGCATGATGCGGACCAGGCCGCCGTGGACGCCATGCGCACGGCGCTGAACTCGCTCGACATCGACGGCAAGATCGTCATCGGCGAGGGCGAGCGCGACGAAGCGCCGATGCTCTATATCGGTGAGAAGGTCGGGACCGGAAACGGCCCGGCGGTCGATATCGCGCTCGATCCTCTCGAAGGCACCGGCCTGTGCGCCAAGGACATGCCGAACTCGCTTGCCACCATCGCGATCGCCCAGGGCGGCACGCTGCTCCATGCGCCGGACGTCTATATGGACAAGCTCGCCGTCGGCGGCGGGCTGCCCGAGGGTGTCGTCGATCTCGATGCCGATCCGGGCGACAATATCCGCGAATTGGCCCGCGCCAAGAACACGACGCCGGACCGGATTACCGCGTGTATTCTGGAGCGCGATCGCCATCAGGACCTCATCGAAAAAGTGCGCAGTTCCGGCGCCAGCGTTCGTCTGATCCCGGACGGTGATATCGCGGGCGTGATCCACACCACCGATCCGACCACGGGGATCGATATCTATCTCGGCCAGGGCGGCGCACCGGAAGGCGTGTTGGCGGCGGCGGCCTTGCGCTGCATCGGCGGCCAGATCCAGACGCGCCTTGTGTTCCGTAATGAGGAAGAACGCGAGCGGGCGCGCCGGATCGGCGTCACCGATCTCGATCGCCGCTATGATCTCCATGATCTGGCCTCAGGCGATGTGATGTTCGCCGCGACCGGCGTGACCGACGGGACCATGCTCAAGGGCATCAGCTTCACCGGCAATTCCGTCACCACCGATACGGTCGTGATGCGGTCGTATTCCAAGACCGTCCGCTGGATCCGGGCGCAGCATCTGGCCTCGCGCTTCGAAAAGTGACCGCTGCCCCGCAAAAAACCGCTCTGCCGGACCCGGCGGCCGTCCGCGCGCGTCTTGCCGCCGAAGGCCGGCCCACCGATGCCCCCTCAAGGGCCGATGCCGCCGACGCGGGCGGTGCCCGCTCCTGCCTGTGGGACGTGGACTGCTCCGTAAACGGACGGCGCTGGCGGCTGCGCGATGCGCCGCTGGAGACGGTCCAGGCCATTGCTGCCGTGGGCGATGTGCCGGAAATGGTGGCCCGGCTCTTGGCGCAGCGGGGCGTGGCCCCGGAGGACATCGGCACCTATCTGGCACCCACCTTGAAGGCGCTCATGCCCGATCCTTCGGTTCTGACCGATATGGACCGGGCGGCGGCGCGCCTTGCCGACGCCATAGACCGGGCCGAGCCGGTCGCGATCTTCGCCGATTACGACGTAGACGGCGCAACCTCGGCGGCCGTCCTGGCCCGGTTCTGGCGTGCGCTGGGGCAGGATGCGCGGATCTATGTGCCGGACCGGATCGACGAGGGTTACGGACCCAATGCGCCGGCCATGCGCATGCTCGCCGAGGACGGCGCCCGGCTGGTGGTCACGGTCGATTGCGGGGTCACGGCCTTCGATGCGCTGGATGCGGCGGCAGAGGCCGGGCTCGATGTGGTGGTCGTCGATCATCACCAGGCGGAGGATCGGCTGCCGCGCGCCCATGCCGTGGTCAATCCCAATCGCAAGGACGACACGTCCGGGCTTGGTCATCTGGCGGCCGTCGGCGTGACCTTTGTGACCCTGGTCGCGGTCGCGCGGGACTTGCGGGCGCGCGGATGGTTCGAGCGCACCGGCGTTCCGTCGCCGGACCTGCGCCGCTGGCTCGATCTGGTCGCGCTCGGCACGGTGTGCGACGTGGTTCCGCTGCGCGGCCTTAACCGGGCCTTTGTGGTCCAGGGGCTGAAAGTCATGGCCCGGCGCGAAACGCCGGGCATCGATGCGCTGATGACGGTCACCGCCCTCACCGATCCGCCGGAGCCGTATCATCTGGGGTTCGTCCTGGGGCCGCGCGTCAATGCCGGCGGGCGGGTCGGCCGGGCGGGCATCGGCGCGCAGCTCTTGGCCGGTGAGGACCGCGCGGAGGCGGCCCGGCTGGCCGCCGATCTCCATGGCCTCAATGCCGAGCGCCGCGAAATCGAACAGACCGTGCTCGACCAGGCGCTGGCCCAGGCCGATGCCCAGATCGAGGCCTGGCCGGAGCGCCCGCTGGTGATGGTTACCGGGACCGGCTGGCATCCCGGCGTGATCGGGATCGTGGCGAGCCGCCTGAAGGACCGCATGGAGCGCCCGTGTTTCGTGCTGGCCGAGGCGAACGGCATCGCCAAGGGGTCGGGCCGGTCGGTGGCTGGCGCGGATCTCGGCGCTGCCGTGCTCGCCGCGCGCGAGGCGGGGCTCGTGGTGAATGGCGGCGGCCATGCCATGGCGGCCGGGCTCACGGTCGCGGCTGACGGCATTGACGCGCTCGAGGCGTTTTTGGGCCGGGCCCTGAGCGAGGCGGTCGCGCAGTACCGCGCGGACCCGTCCACCTTTGTCGATGCCGTGGTGAGCCTGCCGGGCGCGACCCGGGCGCTGTTCGACGTCGTTCAACGGGCAGGGCCGTTTGGTGCCGGAAACCCCGAACCGGTGATCGCCATGCGCGATGTGGTGGTCCAGTGGGTGGTCCAGGTCGGCGAGACGCATCTGCGTGCGGTTCTCGCGACGCCCGAGGGGACGCGGCTGACGGCGATGGCGTTCCGCGCCTGGGACACGCCGCTGGGCGAGGCGTTGCGGGCCGCGCAAGGGGGGTGCGTTCATGTGCTCGGGCGGCTGCGCGCGGACAACTGGAAAGGCCGTAACGACGTGCAATTTCACCTGGAAGATGTGGCTCTGCCGGGCGCGGGCGGCGGTCTCCAGATGCGCGGCGATGACGCGCCGAACCACGGTCTGCCACCGCTCTGACGCGCGGCCAATTGGCGTCTTCCATCCCTTGCCATCGGCCCGCGAACCCGCTATCTACAACGACCTGTCGCGGTGAGGCCCCGGGCTAATGCCCGCTCACCGGCGAGAGCGCCTGAGGACCGTAGCCCAACAGGGCCGCCGGTCCCGGCCGGGCCTGACAGCCCCGCGCTCCCTTCGTCTATCGGTTAGGACGCCAGATTTTCAATCTGGAAAGA
>CAZHDI010000110.1:0-6218 GCA_964531285.1 uncultured Alphaproteobacteria bacterium
CTCTGGGCCAAGCTGGTCAAAGAATTCAATCCGCAGAACCCGCGCTCGCTCTCGCTGCGCACCCATTCCCAGACCTCCGGCTGGAGCCTGACCGCCCAGGACGTTTACAACAATGTCGCGCGTACCTGCGTGGAGGCCATGGCCGCCACCCAGGGCCACACCCAGTCACTGCACACCAACAGTTTCGACGAAGCGCTCGCGCTGCCGACGGATTTCAGTGCCCGGATCTCCCGCAACACCCAGCTGTTCTTGCAGCAGGAATCCGGCACCACACGGATCATCGACCCCTGGGGCGGCAGTTACTATGTCGAAAAGCTGACCTATGATCTGGCTCGCGCGGCCTGGGCCCATATCGAAGAAGTCGAGCAGTCCGGCGGCATGGCCAAGGCCATCGAGGCCGGCATTCCCAAAATGCGCATCGAAGAGGCGGCCGCCCGCACCCAGGCGCGCATCGATTCGGGCCGCCAGACCATTGTCGGCGTCAACAAGTTCCGCTTGACCGAACCGGAAACCGTTGATGTGCTGAAGGTCGATAACTCGTCCGTCCGGCGCCAGCAGATCGAGAAGCTCGACCGCCTGCGCGGTGAACGGGATGCGGCCGCGGTCACGGCGGCGCTGGAGGCGATCACCAACGCGGCGGCCAATGACAGCGGCAATCTTCTTGCGCTCGCGGTCGATGCGGCCCGGGCCAAGGCCACGGTCGGAGAAATCTCCGATGCCATGGAAAAAGTCTTCGGGCGGCATACCGCCGAGATCCGGAGCATTTCAGGGGTGTATTCAGGCGAAGTGGGTGATACGGCGGAAAATGTGACCAAGCTGCGCGGGCTCATCGACCGGTTCATGGACGACGAGGGCCGGCGTCCGCGTATCCTGGTGGCCAAGATGGGCCAGGACGGCCATGACCGCGGCCAGAAGGTCATCGCGTCGGCCTTCGCCGATCTCGGCTTCGATGTGGATATCGGCCCGCTCTTTCAGACCCCGGAGGAAGCCGCGCGTCAGGCCGCCGAGAATGATGTGCATATCATCGGCGCCAGCTCGCTCGCCGCCGGGCATCTGACCCTGGTGCCCGAACTCAAGGCCGAACTCGCCAAGATCGGGCGCGAGGACATCATGGTCGTGGTCGGCGGGGTCATTCCGCCCCAGGATTATGACGCGCTTTACGAGGCGGGCGCCGAGGCGATCTTCGGGCCCGGCACGGTCATCGCCGATGCCGCCATCGATCTGGTGGAAAAACTGCGCGCCGCGCTCGGCCATGACCAGGGGGCCGGCTGACCCGTGGTGTTCGCCCGCCCCAGCGTGGACGATTTCGAGGCCGGTGTGCGCCAAGGCGACCGCGCCATGCTGGCCCGTGCCATCACCCTCGTGGAGTCCACCCGCGCCGATCATCAGACGACGGCCGAGGACCTGCTCCAGCGCCTCTGGCCGCTCACTGGCCGGTCGATCCGCATCGGGATCACCGGCGTCCCCGGCGTCGGCAAGAGCACCTTCATCGAGAGTTTCGGCGGCAATCTGACCGCGGCGGGCCATAAGGTCGCCGTCCTTGCCGTGGACCCCACCTCGTCGCGCTCCGGGGGGAGCATCCTGGGCGACAAGACCCGCATGGCCCGGCTCGGCAACGATCCCAACGCCTTTATACGCCCCTCGCCGACCGCAGGGACCTTGGGCGGCGTCGCGCGCAAGACCCGCGAGACCATGGCGCTGTGCGAGGCCGCCGGCCATGATGTCATCATTGTCGAGACGGTCGGCGTCGGCCAGTCCGAGACCGTGGTCGCCGATATGGTGGATTTCTTCCTGGTGCTGATGCTGCCCGGTGCCGGTGACGAGCTTCAGGGCATCAAAAAGGGCATTCTGGAACTGGCGGACATGATCGCGGTCAACAAGGCCGACTCCAACGAGGACAAAGCCCGCCGTGCCGCCAATGATTACCGTGCGGCCCTGCACATCATGCGCCCGGCAAGCCCCAACTGGTCGCCGCCGGTCGTCTTGTGCAGCGGACTGAAGAATGACGGCCTCGATGTGATCTGGGACCAGATCCGTCAGCACCGGGACCGTATGACCCAGTCGGGCGAGTTCGAGGAAACCCGGCGCCGCCAACAGGTGCGCTGGATGTGGTCGATGCTGGAAGACCGCCTGTTCCATGCCCTGCGCAGCCACCCCAAGGTGCGCGGCGCCCTGCCCGGCATCGAAGAGGCCGTGGCCAGCGGCGCCACCCCGCCCACCCGCGCGGCCGATTTCATCCTCCAGGTCTTCGGCCTGGCCCCCCGGCCGTGACGACCATCCGCCGCGAATATCCCGACCGGCCCATCGTCGCGGTCGGCGGCATCGTCTGGAAAGGCGAGGATGTGCTCTTGATCCGCCGCTCCAAACCGCCGCGCGAGGGAGAATGGAGCCTGCCCGGCGGCGCGCAGGAACTCGGTGAAACCCTGGAAGACGCCCTTAAACGCGAGGTCTTCGAGGAGACGGGGATCGAGGTCGCGGTCATTGGGCTTATTGCGGTGATTGATGCCATTTTTCCTGACGACGAAGGGCGCGTCCGGCATCACTACACGCTGATCGATTATACCGCCGGCTGGGTGGCCGGAGAGCCCCGTCCGGGCTCGGAGGAAAAAGACGCCGTGTGGGTGCCGCCCGAGCGGTTCAAGACCATCGGTCTGTGGGACAAGACCCGGACCGTGATAGAAGACTCTCGGGCGCAGATCCGCGCCCATCGCCGGACCTAAACGTGCTCTAGAAGCCCAGGCGATGCTAGGGGAGGAAACCGCCATGACCCTGATCGTCGAGCATTTTTTCTGGATTTTGATCGTCTCGGGGGCCCTCACCGCCACGATGATCCAGGGCGTGATCGCGCCGGCCGGCACGGTCAAGAGCTGGTTCGGCGCGGAGCTTTCGGACAGTGCCGCGCTTCGGTTGATCGTGCGGACCTGGGCCTTCCTGATCGCCGCCGGCGGCCTGTTGCTGATCTATGCCGCGTTCGAGCCGGCCGTCCGCGTGCCGGTGCTGGTGTTCATCGGCGCGGGCAAGGCCCTGTTTGCCGCATCGGTTTTCGCACACGGCACCCGCTTCATGGGCACCCAGAGTTTCCTGGCCGCCATCATCGACAGCGTGATGGTCGCGCTTTTCGCGGTTTATCTGATCGCGGCCCGATAACAAAAAACGCCGGGCGCACGGCCCGGCGTTTCGTTTCCGTCAAAGCCCGTCGGGCGTACTCAGCGCCAGCCAATCCCCGGCTTGAGCGCCTTGACGCGGGCGGTTGCGGTTTTCTCAACATCCGCGCCCTTATCTGCCGTCCGCGGCGCCGGCTTCAGCGCCACGGTGGGCTGCTTGCCGTACACCGCGCTTTCGGCCTCGGCGGAGGGCGTATCCAACTCCGCTTCGGTCCGGGCCACCTTGACCCGCTTGTTCTTCACCTTGCGCAGTTTCAGCGCCTTGGTCGCGCCGGCACCGCCGAGTTTGGTGCCGCCAGCCACATTCAGTTTAATCCGGCCACGAGACATGACTCACCTCGTTTCTGTTTGGTCCCCTTGAAGATAAGCGCAATTGGACAGCGCCACCATGTCTTTTTGCAGGCCCGCCCCGCCGGTGATGGATGACCGGCGCGGATTTCCGGCTACGATAGGGGCAAAGCGGCGGGTCTGCGCGCCCGGCCATAATCAACCCAATGACCGATGAGGAACACGCCCATGGTGTATAAACCCTTCGACTTGACCGGAAAAGTAGTCATGGTGACCGGCGGCAACCGGGGTATCGGCCTCGGCATGGCCGAAGCCCTGGCCCAGGCCGGGGCCGGTGTCGTGATCTGGGGCACCAATGAAGACAAGAACGCCGAAGCCGCTCAAGCCTTGAGCGAATCGGGCGGTCCGGTGCTGGCCCAGCGGGTCGATGTGGGGGATGAGGCGGCGGTGATCGGCGCCATGGACGAGGCGGTCGAGCGCATGGGCCGGATCGACGCGGTCTTCGCCAATGCGGGCATCGGCGGCGGCGGCGCGCGCTCCTTCATGGAGATGGACACCGAGACGTATAAGCGTGTCCAGCGGGTCAATCTCGACGGCGTGTTCTACACCCTGCGCGAGGCCTCCAAGCATATGGTTGCGCGGGCCAAGGCGGGCGATCCGGGCGGCTCGCTGGTCGGCGTGGCCAGTCTGGCGGCGATTGAAGGCGCGGCCCGGTCCCAGCATTACGCGGCGACCAAGGGCGCGGTGATCTCGATGATCAAGGCCTGCGCGGTGGAACTCGCGCGCTACGGCGTGCGCGCCAACGCGATCCTGCCCGGCTGGATCGCCACCGACATGACCGCCGGAGCCCAGGCCGCCCCCGCCTTCACGGAAAAGGTAATCCCGCGCGTGCCTGCCCGGCGCTGGGGCGAGAAGGAGGATTTCGGCGGCATGGCGGTCTATCTGGCCTCCGACGCCTCCACCTATCACTCGGGCGACCTGATCGTCATCGACGGCGGTTACGCCGTCTTCTGATGAAGAGAATAAATGGAGGAAACACCATGGCGATCCGTACACCCCTGTGCGATCTCCTCGGCATCGAGGTGCCGATCATGCTGGCCGGGATGGGCGGCGTGTCGTACGCCGAAATGGCGGCCGCGGTCTCCAATGCCGGGGGCTTCGGCTGCCTGGGCATGGCGAGCGCCGGTCCGGAGGACATCCGCGACCAGATCCGTCAGGTCAAAAGCCTGACCGACAAGCCCTTCGGCGTCGATCTTCTGACGCCGGTCCCGGATCTTCTGCATGCGGCCTGCGATGTGATGGTCGAGGAAGGCATCGCCTGTTTCGTCGCCGGGCTCGGGGTGCCGACCCCGATCATGGGCCGGCTCAAGGAGGCGGGCATCAAGGTGATGACCGTGTGCGGCACGGTGCGCCATGCGGTCAAGGCCGCCGAGGCAGGCTGCGACGCGGTGATCGCTCAGGGTACGGAAGCCGGCGGCCATACCGGCAAGATTGCCGGCATGGCGCTCATTCCCCAGGTGGTCGATGCGGTCGATATTCCGGTCGTCGGTGCGGGAAGCATCGTGGACGGGCGCGGTCTGGCCGCGTGTCTGGCCTTCGGCGCGCAGGGAGTGTGGATGGGCACCCGCTTCATCGCCTCGGTCGAGGCCCATGCGGGACCGGTCTATAAGCAGTCGATCGTCGGGGCCGGGATCGACGACACCATCGTGACCCGCTGCTATTCGGGCAAGACCATGCGGGTGCTGAACAACGATTATGTGCGGGATCAGGAAGCCAATCCCAGCCAGATCAAGCAATTCCCCGAACAGGCGGCGCTGTCCTATGAGCGCGGCGTGATCGGCGGCATTGGCGGGATCCTGGAACCGCTCGATCCGAACAAGGACTGCCTGCCCATGGGCCAGGGCGCGGGCTCTGTCCATGAAGTGCTTCCCTGTGCCGAAATCGTCCGGCGCACCATGGCGCAGGCCGAGGCGACGCTGGCCGGGCTCACGCGCCTCGCATAAGAACCGCGCGGACCGCCGCAATTTCGCCCCTGAAAGCGGGGTTTCCTCCGGTCACGAAAGGAGACCCCGCTCATGGCTTTGCGACTTCTCTGCGCCGCCCTCACCGCCGCCGTTTTGACCGGCGCGGCGTTCCCGGGTCCGGTTGCCGCGCGCGACACCCGCGATGCCGCGACCGCTTACGAGTCGGACCTGCGCGCCCTGGCCCGCGCCCTTGGGACGTTGCACCATATCCGGCCGCTCTGTGTCCCGGATGAGCGCATGCTATGGCGCGACACCATGAAGGAACTCATCCGCCATGAGGATCCCTCGCGCCGCCAAGCCGCTGCGATGACTCAGGAATTCAACGATGGCTACGCCGAAGCACGAAACCGGTTCGAGTCTTGCACGCCGCAGGCCGAAAGCGAGGCGCGTATCCAGGCCGAACAGGCGGCCCTGATCTCCGCGCGCCTCAACGCCGCACTCGACGAACCGCCGATGCGCTGAGGCCCATGCGCCCGCGCCATGGCGGCAGAGGGAACCGCCATGACCGAATTGTCCGAAGTCGCTCAAAAACGCCGCGCTCTGGATTTGCTGCTGTCCGCCTGGGACGAAGCCCTTGAAGCCGGTGTGCATCCCGAGCTTCTCGCCTCCACGGCCATCTTCGCCGCGTTCACCGATATGGTGGATCTCCACGGCGAGGAAGCCATCGCGAAATATGCCGCGACCCTGCCCAATCGGGTGCGCGGCGGCGAATTCACCTTGCGCAAATCGGCAGCGGTCTGAG
>CAZHDI010000110.1:6318-10870 GCA_964531285.1 uncultured Alphaproteobacteria bacterium
ACACGGTCGCCGGCGTGCGGGCCGTGACCTCCGGCAGATGATCGATCAGGCGCCCGCCGAGCCGCACGGGTTCGGCGCGCAGCGCCAGGCCCGTGGCGTCGTCGGTCTCGATGAACACGCCGCACACCGTCGCCGGCCCCTCCGCCGGGGTCATCCGCCCGCCGGGCAGCTTGGTGGTGAACCGGCTCAAAGGTTCATCCTTCTGCATGCCGATCACCGAGTCGTAACTCGCGCACATCCCGGCATCGGTCTGATAGGCCGTGCCCTCGGGCAGGATCTGGGTGTCCGCCGTCGGGACATGGGAATGGGTCCCCACCACGAGACTGGCCCGGCCATCCGCGAAATGGCCCATGGCCATTTTCTCGGACGTGGCTTCCGCGTGCAGATCGATCACGATGGCATCGGCCCCCTCGCCCAAGGGGCAGGCACCGATCTCGTTGTCGACAAAGCGGAACGGATCGTCCATGGCATCCATGAACACCCGGCCCATGACATTCATCACCAGGACCCGCGCGCCGGTCCGCGCCTCGAAAAGACCCGATCCGCGCCCGGGTGTGCCGGACGGAAAATTGCCGGGCCGCAGCAGCCGGTCCTGGCGCTCAATGAACACCAGCGCCTCGCGCTGATCCCAGACATGATTGCCGGTGGTGATCACATCGACCCCGGCATCGATGAGTTCGTCGCAAATCCGCTCGGTGATCCCGAATCCGTGGGCCGCGTTCTCGCCGTTGCAGATCACGAAGTCCAGATCCAGACGGCGTCGCAGATCCGGCACAGCATCGACAACGGCCTTGCGGCCGGCCCGCCCGACAATGTCACCCAAAAACAAAATTCTCACGGCACGGCCTTATTGGTTTTGCTTCGATGGGGCCTTCAGAGCCCGGAACGAATCCGGCCGGTTACGGTCATGCGGGTGTGCAGACGATGGCCCCGGCCTCGGTCACAATGCGGTCGAGCGGCACATCATGATCGTCCATGGGCACGCGGTCGACGGTCTGGCAGGCAAAGGCAACCCCGGCGGTCCAAATCCGGCCCGCCGTCTCGCAGCCCCGCAGTGCCGCGAGGGTGCGGTCATAGTGCCCCTGGCCATAGCCCAACCTACCGCCGTCGCGGTCAAAGGCAAGCAGCGGCACGATCACAGCATCGGGACGCAGCAACGCCGCCCCTGCGTCCGCCGGAGCCTGTGTGCCGAAACCATGGGGGACCATCGGGGTCTGCGGCGTCCAGGCGCGAAAGCCCAGCGGCCCAGGCGTCTCGGGAATGACCGGCAGGGCAAGCCGGAAGCCGCGCTCTACAAGGCGGTGCATCAGGGGGAGGGTGTCGATCTCGCTGCCCATCGGCCAGTAGCTGGCGATCACAGCCCCGGGCGGGGTGCCTTGCAGCAGATCGAGATCGAGAAAGACGCGGGCGAGCCGGACCCCGGCCTCCGGATCGGCGGCATGGGCCGTCTTGCGCCGGGTCTTCGCCGCCGCGCGCAGGGTACGTTTGGCCTGATCCATGGTCTCCATGCCTGCTGCATAGCATGCAGGACGGAAAAGCGGTGCCGCCTTGGCCGTTGGACGATTGGAAACCTCACGGGCCTGCCTCAAGGCAGGTGGGCGCCGTGTGTCCGGGACCACGATCCCGGCCAGGGACAGCTCCCTGTGAAGTGCTTATCGGCCCCTGGGTTACACGAATCCGGACGCACCAGGCAGCACCACGAGGCAGGAGATTTAGATATCCGACAGCTTGCCGGCAATGGCCTCAAGACGGGTCGCGGCGGAATCGAGCGCGCGCGAGGCTTCGTTCTCGGCCACCCGCATACGCTCCAGCACATCCTCGCGGCTCTGTTTGAGGTCTTTCAATTCGTCCTCGACCTTGTTGAGCCGGTCGAGCGCGCCGGACAGTTCGTCCGCGACCATCAGCCCGGCCATGAGGATCAGCCGGGTCTCGCCGACCGGGCCGATCGCGCCCGCCAGCTCGTTGATGTGGTGATCGAGATAATGGGCGAGCTGCTTGAGGTGGTCTTCCTCGCCGTCGTCACAAGCGAGAGTGTAGGCCCGGCCGTTCACGGAAACCGATACATGCGCCATGAATGATGTCTCCGCTTACTGCTCAAGGATGGTGCGGATGTCCTGGATGGCCCGGTCCAGCTTGCCGGTGACCCGGTCGGTCAGACCTTCCAGCATATCGGTCTCGTCGCGCATGGCCGACAATTCGGCTTCCAGGCGCTCCCGGTCGGCCTTGAGACCGTCGAGCTGCTCGCGCAGACCGGTCTCGACGCCGTTGCGCTGGGCCTCAAGGGCGCGGACCTTTTCCTGGAACAGCGCCTCGATCTCGTCCTGCTCGGCCTTCAGCGCCTCGACCCGCCCGGCATGTTCGGTGCGCAGCCGCTCGACCTCCGCCGTGCGCTCGGCCTGAAGCCGCGACTGTTCATCGCGCACCGTGTTGATTTCTTCCTGGTGGCTCGCCTCCAGGCGCTGGCGGTCGGCCTTGAGCACGGCGACCTGCTCACGATGGTCGGCTTCGAGCCGGTCGATCTGCGCCTTGAGGGCATCGAGTTCGGTCTCAAGACCGGATTTCCGTTCCGTTGTGCCTTCTGCCGTCTCGACCGCCACTTCCAGTGCCTGAAGCGCCTTGTCGAAGCGGTAGAGCGCCGCTTTGAGATTGCTCATGAGCTGTCTTCCAAACCCGTGCGGACCGGCCTGACGGCCGAATCACTGTGTCCCGGTTCCTTTCTAGCGCGTGATTTGCCCCGCCGTCGCGTGCGGCCTTGGCAAATCCGCCACGCCGTCGCGCGAAATAGCGCAACAGGCTTTCGCCGCGCTCCCAATCCGTGCATTGTCCCGCCGCAAGAAGCCGGATCGGCCCAGCCGCCCGCGCCCCGAACCCGCCGAAACCGCCGCGTAGCTGATTGGGGGATGCTGATCGGGGGATAGAGCGCGATCATGGCGTTTCCGGGACACCGCGCGCACCGCCGACAGGGCCGCGCCGGCCCGCCGTCACCGGCCCCCCTTTTGGATGCAAACCGCCACAGTCCCGCCGGCCGTCCGGCTGGCCCCCGACAGTCAAGAACCACAGACAAGAGCCCTTTGATCATGACGCAGTCACCCACGCCCGCCGGCGCCCCCACGGATGTCTCCCACGCCGACATGGCCAACGCGATCCGCGCGCTCTCGATGGACGCGGTCGAGGCCGCCAAGAGCGGCCATCCCGGCATGCCCATGGGCATGGCCGATGTCGCGACCGTGCTGTTCACCCGCGCCGCCCGGTTCGACCCGATGGATCCGGTCTGGCCCGACCGCGACCGGGTGATCCTGTCCGCCGGCCACGGGTCCATGCTGCTTTATGCCTGCCTGCATCTCCTGGGCTATGGCGACATCACCATGGATGAAATCCGCAATTTCCGGCAGGTCCATGCCCGCACCGCCGGCCATCCCGAATATGGCTATGCTGGGGGGATCGAGACCACGACCGGGCCCTTGGGCCAGGGTCTGGCCAATGCGGTCGGCATGGCCATGGCCGAACGGTCCATGGCGGCGCGCTTCGGCGAGAGCGTGGTGGATCACAAGACCTATGTGATCGCCTCGGACGGCGACCTTATGGAAGGTATCAGCCAGGAAGCCATCGCACTCGCGGGCCATCAGCGCCTTGCCAAACTCGTGGTGCTTTGGGACGACAACGACATCACCATCGACGGGGCGGTGGGCCTCTCGGACTCCACCGACCAACTGAAGCGCTTCGAGGCGAGCGGCTGGCGCGCGGAGCGCATCGACGGCCACGATCCCGAGGCCATCGCCGCGGCTTTGGAGCGCGCGCAAGGCGCCGACCGGCCGAGCCTCATCGCCTGCAAAACCCGGATCGGCTTTGGCGCGCCGACCAAGGAAGGCACATCCTCCAGCCATGGCGCCCCCCTCGGCGCCGATGAAATCAAGGGCGCCCGGGAGGCACTGAATTGGCCCCATGCGCCGTTCGAGGTGCCCGAGGCGATCCTGGAAGCCTGGCGGGCCGCCGGCCGGCGCAATGAGAGCGCCCGCGCCGAGTGGCAGACTCGCTACGGTGCGCTCGATGCCGGCATTCGCCAGGCTTTCGAGGATGCGTTGGCGGGCACCGTGCCCGAAGCCGTCGCGCAGACCATCGCCGACACCAAGAAAGCCTTCACCGAGGCCGGCAGAGCCATGGCCACCCGCAAGGCCAGCGGCGCCGTGGTCGATGCTCTGATGCCGGTCCTGCCCGACGCCCTCGGGGGCTCAGGGGACCTGACGGGGTCCAACAACACGCTGGGCAAGGGCATGACGCCGTTCAGCGCGGACGACCCGGCCGGGCGCTTTGTCCATTACGGCATTCGCGAGCATGCCATGGCGGCGGCCATGAACGGCATGGCGCTCCACGGCGGCGTGCTGCCCTTTTCGGGCACCTTCCTGGTGTTTTCCGACTACTGCCGCCCGTCCCTGCGGCTCGCCGCGCTAATGAAGCTGCGGGTGATCCATGTCTTCACCCATGATTCAATCGGCGTGGGCGAGGATGGGCCGACCCACCAGCCGGTCGAGCATCTGGCGGCGCTGCGGGCGAT
>CAZHDI010000111.1:0-10476 GCA_964531285.1 uncultured Alphaproteobacteria bacterium
GTCAGATGCCGGAGATTATCGAGCGCGGGCACCTTTACATCGCGCAGCCGCCGCTTTACCGGGTCAAGCGGGGCCGCTCGGATCACTATCTCAAGGACGAGAAGGCGCTTTATGATTATCTGGTCGATGAGGGGCTGAAGGATGCGCGTTTGACGCTGGCATCCGGCGAACAGCGCAGCGGCGCGGATCTCGCCTCGGTGATGACCCTGGCCCGCAATGTCCGGATCCTGCTCGACCGCATGCCGCCGCGATATTCGCGCCGCATTCTGGAGCAGGCTGCCATCGCCGGTGCGCTCGATCCGGTGATGCTGAGCGATGCTCAGGAGGCGGAGAGCCGGGCACAGGCCCTGACGCGCCGCCTCGATGCCCTGGCCGATGAGGGCGAAGGCGGCTGGAGCCATGAGCGTCTGGAGGACGGCACCATCCGTGTCTCCCGTGAAGTGCGCGGCGTGCGCGAAAGCGTGTCCATCGACCCCAATCTGATCGAGTCGACCGATGTGCGCCGTCTCAACGGCATGACCGCCGATCTCAATGTCCTGTTCGACGAGCCGGCGACCCTGCTGCGCAAGGACATCGAAAGCACCGTGCGCGGTCCGACGGATCTGCTCGACCTCGTGCTCGATGCCGGACGCAAGGGCATCGAAGTGTTCCGGTATAAGGGTCTTGGCGAGATGAATCCGGAGCAGCTTTGGGAAACGACGCTCGATGCCGACGCACGGTCGCTGCTGCAGGTCAAGATCGACCATGTGGACGAGGCCGACGATATGTTCAGCAAGCTGATGGGCGATATCGTGGAGCCGCGCCGGGAGTTCATCCAGTCCAACGCGCTGAATGTAGCCAATCTCGATGTGTGATGGCACACTGTCCGCTCAAGCCATGATGCTGTGGGAGTAAGTCATGCGTCTTTGGGTGGTTGGCGGCGTTCTGATTGCGGCCCTTGCCGCGGGTTTGGCCTTTGTCTGGGCGCAATCCGACCGGATGCGCGCCTTTCCGACCACCAGCATCGAAAATGCGCGGGGCTACACCTATCAGTTGCCGCGCGACTTCCAAAGCCGCGCCAATATCGTCACCGTCGCTTTCGATGCCCGGGACGAGCGGGCGCTGCGCAGCTGGGACACGGCCATCGCGGATGTAATCGATGCCAATGGCCGGGCCGAAGTGTTCCGCATCCAGGTCATGGGCACCGTCGATGCCATTACCCGGTTCGAAGCGACCACCAGCGCGCGCGGCCGGGCCGAGGACGAGATCGGCCAGACGACCTATCTGGCCTTCGAGCCCAAATCCGGTTTCGCCTCCGCGCTCGGCCTCCCCGACAGCCGCCGCCCATACATCCTCGTGGTGGATCAGCGCGGCATGATCCGCTGGTGGGCGAGCGAACGGGCCACCCCGGCCAAGATCGACGGTCTCAATGACGCGGTGCGCAGCGCCATCGCGGGCGGCGCCATGGTGTCGCTTCAGTAGACACCGCTCCGCCGCCACCGGCTGGGCCGCCCCGGCCTGTTTCAGACTTCCTTAAGCTCAAAGCCCTGTGATCGCGTCCTGATGAGCCCCGCCGTACCCTGCCCACGGCTCCGTCCCGGCATCAGGATCCGCCCGCATGACCGCCTCGGAAAAAAAATCCGGAGCCCGCGCGCCCAAACCGTCCCGGTCCAAAGGCCGGCGCCGGCGCGCGCGCCGCTTGTCGGCCTGGGCCGTGATCCATCGGGGCGCCGAATGGGCTCTGTGGGGCCTCATCATCGCGGCGGCCGTGATCGTCTACGCGACGCGGGACATGCCGGCATTGGAGACGGTCTGGTCGCCGTCGCGCCCGGCCGTGACCCTGCTGGACCGGACCGGCGCGCGGATCACCGACCGCGGGCTCAGCTATCGCGGCGAGGTGACGCTGGATGAGCTTCCCGCGCACCTGCCGCTCGCCGTGCTGGCCGCCGAGGACCGGCGTTTCTTCGAGCATGGCGGCATCGATCTGCGTGCGCTGGGCCGGGCTCTGGTGGCGAATATCCGGGCCGGGCGGGTCGTCCAGGGCGGCAGCACGATCACCCAGCAACTGGTCAAAAACCTGTTCCTGACCCCGGACCGGACGATCCGGCGCAAGGTTCAGGAGGCGGTGCTGTCGCTTTATGTCGAGGCTCGTCTGTCCAAGGAAGAGATTCTCACTCTCTATCTGAACCGGGTCTATTTCGGCGCCGGTGCCCATGGCATCGATGCGGCCGCGCGGCGGTATTTCGGCAAGCCTGCCAGCGATGTGGGTCTGCGCGAGGCCGCGCTCCTGGCGGGTCTTCTCAAGGCCCCGTCACGGTTCGCGCCGACCGCCAACCGGACCGGCGCCTATGAGCGGGCCGACCTGGTGCTGCGCGCCATGGTCGATGCCGGTTTCATCAATCCGGCCCAGCGGATGGCGGCGGCGGGCGAGCCTGTCGGATTCGCCGCCCCGAGCACGAGCGGGTTGCATTACTTTACCGACTGGGTCCTGCGGCGCCTGCCCGCCTATATCGGCGCCTGGGATGAGCCGATCCTGGTACGGACGACTCTCGATCTGGCTCAGCAGCAGGCGGCGGAAGCAGCCGTGCGGACCGGGCTTGACGGTGTGCCCGGACTGGGCAAGGCCCAATCGGCGCTGATCGCTCTGGCGCCCGACGGATCCATCCGTGCCATGATCGGCGGGCGGTCCTATCGTCACAGCCAGTACAACCGCGCCGTTCTGGCCCGCCGGCAACCCGGCTCTGCCTTCAAGCCGTTCGTTTATCTTGCCGCGCTGGAAAACGGGTATCGTCCAAGCGATACCATTCTCGATGCCCCGATCACCGTGGACGGTTGGTCGCCGGAGAATTTTACCGGCCGCTATGCCGGAGAAGTCAAGCTGACGACGGCACTGGCGGCCTCGCTCAACACCGCAACGGTGCGCTTGAGCGAGGCTGTCGGGCGCCAGCGGGTGATCCGCACGGCCCGGCGCCTGGGGCTGAAAGATGCCGGGCCGCCGGTCGGGTCCCTGGCGCTGGGAACCATGGAAGTCTCGCCGATCGATCTGGCGGCCGCGTTCGCGCCCTTCGCCAATGGCGGGTATGCGGTGGCGGCCAACCCCATCCTCCGTATCGAGACGGCCAGCGGCCTTGTTCTGTATGAACGCGAAGACCCCAATCTGGGGCGGGTCATGGATCCCTCCGCGGCGCGGGCCATGGACTCCATGCTGCGCGCGGCCGTGAGTTGGGGCACCGGCCGCCAGGCGGCCATCCCGGGCCGGACGGTCGGCGGCAAAACGGGAACAACGCAAGACTATCGCGATGCCTGGTTTGTGGGTTACACGCCGGGTCTTGTGGCGGCCGTCTGGGTTGGCCATGACGATAACGCGCCGCTCGATGAGGTCACGGGCGGCACGGTGCCGGCAAGGATCTGGCAGCGTTTCGCCAGCACCAGCGCCAGCCGGATCGATCCGGTTCCCGCGCTTGATGCCCGGATTGCCCTGGCCGGCCGTAACCCGCCCCGGGAGACGGCTCGCCGGTCCATCGGCGGGTTGCTCGACGATCTGCTCAGCCCGGACGATTGAATGCTCAATTCCCGGTGAATTGCGGGTCGCGGCCTTCAAGAAACGCGGTGACCTGTTCGCGCACCGTCATGAACCCGAAAGACTGGTTCATCGGTCGTCTCCAACAAAAAAGGGAGAGGCGCGGGCCTCTCCCTTGAGCATATCGGCTCTATCCGGAGCGTCACCCGCGGATCCGGACGGGCAGGGTGTGATAGCCCTTCACAAAGCTGGAATGCACCCGCTGCGGCTCACCCATCACTTCGATCGTGTGGAACCGCTTCATGATCTCTTCCCAGACGATCCGCAACTGCATCTCGGCCAAACGGTTGCCGACACAGCGGTGAATACCGAAGCCGAAGGACAGGTGATGGCGCGGGCGCTCCCGGTCGATGATGAACTCATTCGCCCGGTCGATGGCGTCTTCATCGCGGTTGCCCGAGACATACCACATACAAACCTTGTCGCCCTGCTTGATCTTCTGTCCCCGGATTTCCGTATCCTGTTTGGCGGTCCGGCGCATATAGGCGAGCGGCGTCTGCCAGCGGATGATTTCCGGCACCATGCTGGTGACGAGGCGCGGATCGGCGCGCAACTTGTCATATTCGTCCGGGTTCTGGTTAAGGGCCAGAACGCCGCCCGACAGCGAGTTCCGAGTGGTGTCGTTCCCGCCGACGATCAGCAGGATGACATTCCCCAGATACTCGAAAAAGTCCATGTTTTTGGTCGCCTCGCCATGGGCCAGCATGGACACCAGGTCGTTTTTGGGCGGCTGATTGACCCGCTGGTTCCACAGATTGACGAAATACTCGCCCAACTCCCGCAGGACATGGCGGCGCCACTCGAGGCCATCCAATTCGTCGCGCACATCCCGGGCGGTGAGGCCTTCGGGCACGGCGGACAAGGGGAAGCGTTCGTGGATTTCGTCCGGCGGCGTGGTGGCGGCATCCGACCAGAAGGTCAGCTTGCGGCGTTCTTCCCACGGAAAATCGAACAGCGTGGCCAGCATCTGAGTCGTCAGTTCCACCGATACCCGGTCGACCCAGTTGAAAGTTTCGCCGCGCGGCAAGTCATCGAGGATCAGGCACACGCGCTCGCGGATCGTGCTCTCGAGCGCCGCAAGGTTCGGGCCGGACACGATGGGCTGCACGGTCTTGCGCTGCTCATCATGCTTTGGCGGGTCCATCGCGATGAACATCGGCAGGGGGAAATCCTCGGCCGGTGTGAACAGGGTGATCGCCGGTTCGGAGGAGAAAATCTCCGGATGCGTCTCGACATACATGATGTCTTCGAATTTGGTCACCGACCAAAACGCCCCGATGCCGCCTTCGGGGCCGGACATCACATCGTCCTTGTTCGGAAAATAATGGACCGGGCATTCCTTGCGCAGGCGCTCGAAATAGGGCCAGAAGGAATTGGTGGCGAACAGATCGGGGTCCGCGACGTTGATTTCGTCGAGCGGCAGCGAATAGGGATCGACAGCGGGCATGCGCTCGCGTCCGTAGGGCGTACCTTTCATCATGTCCTCCTCATGACGCTCCCGAAACGAAAGCGGCTCGGCGGACAGGGGCGTACAGCGCCCAAGCACCCGCCGGACCGTGATCGTAGCCCATTTTAGTGACGGGGGAGTCATTTTTGTGCCGAGTGTGCGAAAAAAGACCCCGGCCGCGGTTCGGGCCGGGGTCTTGTCTACACGAGCGGCGGTCACCGGAGCGTCAATGGACGCGCAGCGGCTCCATGTCGTTGGTACGGGCGGCGGCCATGGCCGCATCCGCGGTCTCCATGATGGCGACCCGGGTACCGTCGGCGGCATGGACGGCGAAGAAGGTCCGGTCATCCGGCACGTCGTCGAGGCCGTCGACATGGGCGCGCAGATCGGCGGCGGACACGGCGCGGATATAGACGACTTCGCGCGTCCCGAGCCGGGCGAGCGCTTCGGGCGACATCACGGGCGGATGACGGGGCGCGGTGGTGAGAGTGGCCATGGGTGGTCTCCTTTCTTGAGCCCTCCTTCGGCGGGACCCCAGGATGGGCGTCAAAGCCAAAGGATGCAGAGGAACCGGTGGTCCGGCCGGTCAGCCGGCGTCGTCGCGCTTGGCGGCGAGCGTGATCTTGCGCGGTTCGCCCGTCCCGAAATCGGGCTGTTCATCGGCCGAGCGGATCTCGATCCGGCGCACTTCGATGTCCGGCTGCGGGCGCACAAGATCGATGTTCAACAGGCCGTTGCGCATCTCCGCGCTGAGCACCTCGATGCCATCGGCCAGCACGAAACTGCGCTGAAACTGGCGCGCCGCGATCCCTCGATGAAGATACGTGCGGTCGCCGTCGTCGGTTTGCCGGCCGCGAATGACGAGTTGATTGTCTTCGATGGTGACCGCGAGATCGTCGCGCTCGAAGCCGGCAACCGCGAGCGTGATGCGCAGGGCATTCTCGCCGATCTGCTCGATATTATAGGGCGGATAGCTGTCATTGGCGGACTTGGACACGCGGTCCAGCACACGCTCAAGCTGGTCGAAGCCCAGAAGAAACGGGCTGTTGAACTGCGAAAACCGGGTCATTCGCATTCGTCCTCGATCATGCGGTCCCAATGCTGGCGGCCCCAATACAGGCGGCCCTTTGCGCCGTCCCTCCCATAGGCAACGGCGGTGCCAAACCGGGCCTTGGCCCGTTGAGCGCTCTGATCAAGAAGTGGGCGGCGCGAATTGTTCCGTCAAGGCGTGACGCGGCGGGGTCGCCGCCTTGCCGTCGATGCCAAGCGCCTTGAGGGTCAACTCAAAGCTGGAGCGGCTGAAATCGAACACATAATCGGTGTCCTGCACGATCACCTCGCGCGCGCCGTGTGCCCGCAGCAGCGTCACCACGTCATAGGCACGGTCTGCCGGTGCCGTCAGCATGACCGACACCCCCTCATCGGCGCCGTCGAGCGGCGGCAGTCGGCCGATCTGCACCTGGGTCTGGACGATCGCGGTCAACGCCTTTTCGAGCGCGGCGACCGTCTGGGCGAAATCCGCAGCGCCAAGACCGGGCCGGCTGTCGAGGCGGGCCATCATCATCTTGCGGCTGGCGGCGTTGATCTTGGCGTCGATCATGTCGAGGAGGCGCCGCATGGTCTCCAGAACCGGCGCCGACCACGTTACGTCCGCTGCGCCGCTGGCAAACAGGGTCGCGTAGGACGACAGGATTTTGCCATTGCGCAAGGTTTTCAGGTGATTGGCGGCGAGCGTCGTCCCGGTCGAGGTGATATCGACGATGACATCGGCCAGACCGGTGACCGGCGCGGCCTCGGTAGCGCCTTCGGAGCGGATGATCCGGTAATCCGGCACCGCGTGGTCGGCGCAAAAGGCTCGGGCCAGCGTGCGGTATTTTGTGGCGATGCGCATGCGCCGGCCGTGGCGGCGGCGATAGGCCTGCGCGACTTCGGCGACATCGGCCATGGTGTCCACGTCGATCCAGGCGCGCGGGACCGCGACCACCAGATCGGCGCGTCCGAACCCGAATTGCTGGACCGCGATGGGCATGCCGGGCCGCCGGGAGTCCGGCGCCTCGATGGACGGCGGTGTGCGGCCCGCCAGTTCGGCGATGAGATCGAGGCCGGTCACGCCCAGATGCACTTCACCCGCGGCGAGGCGCTGGGGAATTTCCGATGCGGCCATAAGATCCACGACGCAGCCCGGCAGGGCCGGGATCCGTGCCGTGTAATCGCGACTGCCGCGTGCGCCTTTGACCGCAAAGCCGCAGGACTCCAGAAACGCCAAGGTCGGATCAAGGAGGCGCCCTTTGCTGGGCAGCGCCAGGCGCAACTGTTCGCCCTCCGTGCCGCCGTCTGCGCCGCCGCGTCCGTCCGCCTGCCAGATCGTCTTTGCCGGCCGGGTCATCGAATCTTCTCCGCGAACGCGCCCAACTCCGCCAGATCCATGGCGAATTGTTTGTTTTCCGCCTGGGACTGAACCACCACCGTCGGCCGCCCGCCATTGTCCGGGCCCACCACGATCAGATAGGGCGTGCGTGCGAGGCGCGCCGGGTCCGCATCGGGCGGGCCAAGCTCGACGGCGACGCGCCATCCGGCGTCGCGCAGAACCCGCGCGGCTTCCGCGGCCACGGTTCCGTCCATCCTGGACCGGACAATGATTCGCGCCTGGAGGGCGGGCTCGGCGGTAACCGGCGCGCTGAGCAGTCCGGGTTCGCGGGCCATCAGCATACGTTCCATACCGAGCGCAAAGCCGGTGGCGGGGCAGGCCTGTTCGGCGTCGAGCGAGCCGATCAGATTGTCATAGCGTCCGCCGCCGCCCAGCGGCCAGATGCCCGCCTCGTTGTCATGGGCAATCTCGAAGATAAACCCGGTATAGTAGTCGATATCGCGTTGCAGGCCGGTGCACAGGCTGACCATGTTCATATCGATGCCGTAAGCGTCCATCAGATCGATCCGGCGGTGGAATTCGTCGATCATCGGGTCGAAGCGCAAGCCCACCGCACGGCCGAAATCGGCGATATCCTCCAACGCCTCGCGCGGCTCGCCCTCGATATCCAGAAAGGCCCGCATTTGCGCGGCGATATCGTCGGGAATGCGGGTGAGCTGATCTTCGGCATTGTCGATCATCCGTTCCACGATCTCGTCAATGCCGCGGGTCCCGATCCTGTTGATCTCGGCGACCGATAGAAAACTCTCGATCAGGGTGACCGCTTGATCCTTGCCGATCGCCGCGACGCTCTGCATCAAGGTGCGCTGTTCGGCGGAAGGGGCTTCGGAGCGCCGGGCCCGGCCCTGGTCAGGATCGAGCCGCATGAAGTCCCGTTTCAGTTCCAGTTTCAGGCGTTCGGGCAAAGGGTAGTGATCGAGCAGGGTGCGGAAGAACCGCACATCGCCCATCAGCATGAGCGTGTCGTCGATGCCGCCGGCCCGGGCCGCGTCGATGGCCAGCGCAACGATCTCGGCTTCGGCTGCCACCGGATCGGTGCCGCCCAGGAGTTCGATGCCCGCCTGGTGAAACTGGCCGAACCGTCCGTGTCCGGGCGTTTCATGGCGAAAGACCGGCCCGGCATAGCTGAGGCGCGTGGCGGCGGTCCGGTTCAACAGGCCGTGACGCAGAGCAAGCCGGCACACCGGGATCGTGAGTTCCGGGCGCAGGCATAATTCATTGCCATGCGGATCGTCGAACAGATAGGCCCGGCGCCGGGTCTCCTCGCCCGAGCGCTCCAGGATCGTATCCGACAGATCGATGGCCGGCGGTTCGACCCGCGCATAGCCATAAGTCTGGAACGCGCCTTCGAGCCGTGCGGTCAGGGTCCGCAGGCGCTCCAGGCTGCCTTCGTCATAATCGGGAAAAGCACTCAGCGTCATCGTCAACCCGTCTGCTGCCGGCCGGGAAGGGCGGGCCGTGTCTCACCATTATGCCAGCCGGTTCAGAATCTCTTTAACCGCCCCAACCATATCGGCGCGCGCAATGGTCTGCTGTGCCCGGGACTTGTCTTTCCATTCGTCATGATCGGTGATCTGGGCCGCAAGCGCGCTGCCCGCCACCAGATCCTTGATCGATACGGTTCCGGCATCGAATTCGTCCGATCCGGCGATCACCGCCACCGGCGCGCTGCGGCGGTCGGCGTATTTCATCTGGGCCTTGAATTTGGATCCGCCCGCGTAGAGTTCCGCCCGGATCCCCGCCGCGCGCAATTCCTGGGCGATGGCGGCATAATCCGCGATCCGGTCCTTGTCCATGATCGTCACCAGAACCGGGCCGATGGTCTGTGTGCGGTCCACGCGCCCGGCGGCGTCTAGGGCCGCGAGGAGACGGTCCACTCCGATGGACACGCCGGTCGCCGGAACCCGTTCGCCCACGAACCGTTCCACGAGGCCGTCATAGCGCCCGCCGCCGGCCACCGAGCCGAACTGGCGCGGCTGGCCCTTTTCGTCGAGGATCTCGAAGGTCATGCCGACCTCGAGGACCGGGCCGGTGTAATAGGCCAGGCCCCGGACGATGCTGGGATCGAATTTCACCTGGGTCTCGGCCAGACCCATGGCATCGAGCAGGGCGCCGATCTCTTCCATCTCGGCAAGGCCCGCGGCGCCGGTCTCGCTCGTGCCCACCACGTCGCGCAAGCCCTTGCACACGGCGGCGCGGGTGTCGCCGGTCACCTGCATGAAGGCGAGCACCTGATCGGCCTGATCATTCGTGAGGCCCGCCCCCTTGGTGAAATCGCCGGACTCGTCCTTGCGCCCGGTGGTCAGCAAGAGGCGCACGCCGTCAAAGCCGACCCGGTCGAACTTGTCGATGGATCTCAGGACCGTGAGCATTTGCAACGGCGCGTCATCGGCGCTGGCCAGACCGATGGACTCCAGCACGCCGTCGAGGATCTTGCGGTTGTTCAGCCGCACCTCATAGTCGCCGCGCGGCATGCCCAGCGCTTCGAGCGCCTCGGCCATGATCGCGCAATTCTCCGCGTCCCCCACCATCGAGGCCGCGCCGATCGTGTCCACGTCGAATTGCAGGAACTCCCGGTAGCGCCCCGGGCCCGGCTTTTCGTTGCGCCACACGGGCCCGACCTGATAGCGCCGGAACGGCAGGGACATTTCCTTCCAGCGCTCGGCCACGAAGCGCGACAGCGGCGCGGTCAGGTCATAGCGCAGGGAGATCCACTGCTCGTCATTGTCGCGCAGGGCAAAAATGCCGCCGTCGGGTTGGTCCTGCTCGGGCAGGAACTTGCCCAGCACATCAACATACTCGACCGCCGGGGTCTCCAGCGGCTCGAACCCATAGCGCTCATAGACATCGCGGATGGTGTCGATCATGCGGGCGCGATGGCGCAGATCGTCCGCCAAGGTGTCTTTAAACCCCTTCGCGACACGCGCGCTCAGCGCGTTTGGACGCTCTGCCATGATGAACCCTCTACCCGAAATCGACTGCCGCCGGCGGGCGCCGACGCAAGCGGCGTCTATAGCGCGCGGGCGCGGCCACTGGCAACCG
>CAZHDI010000112.1:0-3750 GCA_964531285.1 uncultured Alphaproteobacteria bacterium
CGGCGGTCAGCAGAAGCGAGCCCATGCTGGCCGCCTTCCCCAGGCACAAGGTCTGAACGGGCGGGCGGATATACTGCATGGTGTCGTAAATCGCGAGGCCGGAGGTCACGACGCCACCCGGCGAATTGATATAAAAGGCGATTTCCCGCTTCGGATTTTCCGATTCCAGGAACAGAAGCTGGGCCGTGATCAGCCCGGCCACATTGTCCTCGACCGGCCCGTTCAGGAAGATGATCCGGTCCTTGAGCAGGCGGGAATAGATGTCATACGCCCGCTCGCCGCGGCTCGACTGCTCGACCACCATGGGCACAAGCGTATTCATCGTGAATTCAAGGGGATCCCTCATCGGCTCTCTTCCTGTGTTCGCATCCCGCGGGTGCCCGCGGCGCGGGCAAGGGATGGCTCGGCCCTGGCGGGCAAAACGGCGTGGTCCCAGTCCAAGCGCACACCGGCATCGCCGCGGCGTCAAGCCGGGGCACCTGGAAAACAGGACAGTGATAGGGGCGCAAGGCTTGACGCAATGCGAATGCAAGCCGGACGGACCCGGCTCACGGGCCTCCCGCCCCCGTCACGAATGCCTTATGTAAATCTGCTTCGCGGATGCACAAGCAAGCGATAAGTGAGGCGGCGTTGCGCCGCCCTCAAGCCTTGGCCTCGCCGTCCGGATCATCCTCAATCGACTCTGGAGCGGGGCTTGTGCCAGCGGTCGAGACGGTGTCACCGCCCGGAATGTCGTCATCGGGTTCGGCGAAGAGTTCATCCTTGGAGACGGTCTTATCGGTCACGTCCGCCTTTTCGACGATGAAGTCGACCACCTTGTCCTCGAACAAGGGCGCACGGACTTCCTGAAGAGCCGCCGGGTTCTGCTGGAAGAACTGATAGACCTGCTGTTCCTGGCCCGGGAACTGGCGCGCCCGTTCCCCGACGGCCCGCGCCAATTCGTCCTGGCTGACCGTGATCTCATTGGCCCGGCCGATTTCCGACAGCACCAGACCAAGGCGCACCCGCCGCTCGGCGATGTTGCGGTAATCGGTCTTGGCGGCCTCTTCGGTGGTTTCCTCGTCTTCAAAGCTGACGCCGCGGCGCTCCATATCCGCTTCGACCTGACGCCAGATCTGGGCGAATTCCGCCTCTACCATGCCTTCAGGCAACTCAAAGGCATGACGCTCATCGAGCGCGTCCAGGAGATGGCGCTTCATGTGCAGGCGCGACATGCGGTCATAGTCATCGCGGATCCGGCCGGTCATCAGCTCGCGGAGTTTTTCCAGCGATTCGATGCCGATCTTGGCGGCGAAATCGTCGTTCAGCTCGACATCTTCGGGCTTGGCAACATCCTGCACGGTCACGGCGAAATGCGCCTTTTTACCGGCGAGATGCTCCGCGTTGTAATCGTCCGGGAACGTTACATCCACGTCCTTCTCGTCGCCTTTCTTGACGCCGACAAGCTGCTCCTCGAAGCCGGGAATGAACATGTTGGAGCCGAGCACGAGATTCACCGCATCGCCCGATCCGCCTTCGAACGGCTCACCTTCCAAATCGCCCTTGAAATCGATGGTCAGACGGTCGCCGTCCTGGGCCGCCTCGCCCTCGTCGCGCGAGACATAGTTTTTCTGGCTTTCGGCCAGTTCCTTCAGACGCTCCTCGACCTCTTCATCGGGGATCTCGGCCGTCAGGCGCTCCAGCGACAGGGCGGCGAGATCGGCAACCTCGATGTCCGGCAGCACTTCGACGGCCATGGTGTAGGCCAGATCGGCCTTGCCGGAGAGCACCTCGGTGACTTCGCCATCAAGATCGATCTTGGGCTGGAGCGCGGGGCGCAGGTCCCGGTCTGCCAAGACCTTGTCGCGGGACTCGGCCACCGTCTGCTCGACGATCTCGCCCATCAGCGACTTGCCATAGGTCTTTTTCAGGAACGAGACCGGCACCTTGCCCGGCCGGAAGCCCTTGAGATGAACCTGCCCCTTCATTTCGTGGAGCTTGGTGGTGAGACGCTCATCCAGATCGCTGGCCGGAACGGTGATCTTGAATTCGCGCTTCAGGCCCTCGGCGCTGACTTCGGTGACGTCCATGGCTGTTTCCGCCTGTTCATAGCTGTGGGTCCGGCGACGGCGCGCAAGGCGGCCGGTCGCGGGCAAAACGTTCAGGACGGCCGGTGAGGATGGTGCGGGCGGAGGGACTCGAACCCCCACACCTTGCGGCACAAGAACCTAAATCTTGCGTGTCTACCAGTTCCACCACGCCCGCATACGCCGCTCTGCCCATGCGGCCCGCGCCGCCAAACGGCGGACATGCCAAGGCGCAGCGTCACTCCGACCGAAGACGCCGTGGTCTATAGCAGAACGCCAGCCGCCGCAAGACACGGCGGCCGGCGGCGAGACGAATGGATCAGCGGACGATCTTGACGCGCTGACCGGCCTGAAGATCGTTGCCGTCACGCAGACCGTTCATGACCACGAACCGCTCAAGCTTGGCATTGGGGAACCGGGTCTGGTTCGCCAGACCATTGGCCGTGTCGCCGCGCTGGACGGTGGCGATATCCAGATTGAGCGTCGGCGGCACCCGCACCCGGCTGCCGTCGATCGCGCGCAAGGATTGGACCGACTGTTCGATGCCGCGCTGGAGGCCGCTCGTGGCATTGGTCGGGGTCACCCACAGGAAGACGAAATGGGACGGGCCGTTCCATTGGATCGCGAAGGCCTGCACATCGACCTGGCCGTTTTGGGTATTGGCCCGCGCCGCGCCATAAGCCCCGCGCTTGCCGTTGACGGTGATACCGCGCGGCTGGCCGAGCGACACGCCAAGGGATTCGCCGATCTGACCGATCAGCGCGGCCGGCCCCTGCTGGGACTGGGCGCCCTGGAACTGCATCTGGGCGTTCTCGGAGACCGCGATGACGGCCTGGGAGCTGTTGCGGATCTGCATGCCCTGAGGCACCGAGAAGGCAAAGCCGATGTCCGGGTGGATAAAGTCGTTGCCATCGACAAAGCCCTGACGGCGCGGGTCCTCGCCATAAAGCATGCCGTCGATCTGCCTCAGATATGCATCGCGCCGCAGATCGTCCGAGCCGGGCCGCTTCTCGTCGATGACCTCAGCGTCCTGGGCCGCGCGGCGCACCCGCTCGGCGGTGTTCGGGTGGGTCGCCAGGAATTCCGGCGGCCGGGAGGCGCCGCTGATCTGGAGTTCGATCTCGGTCCAGCGGTTCAGCGTGTTCAGAAAATACGCCTGGGCAATCGGGTCATAGCCGGCCCGCGACAGCAGTTTCACGCCGACCTGATCGGCCTCGTATTCCTGAGACCGCGAGAAATTCAGCAGATAAAGCTGGCCGGCCTGCGCGCCCATCTGGGCCATCTCCGCGCTGCCCGTCAGGACCGCCGCGGCGACCGCGCCAAGCTGAGCCAGATTGCCCCGGCTGACCCGCTCGGCCGTGTGGCGCTCGAAGATATGGCCGATCTCGTGGCCAAGCACGCCGGCCAGTTCCGCCTCGGAATTGGCCAGAGCCAGGAGCCCGCGCGTGACATAGACATGACCGGGCAGCGCCATGGCATTGACCACCGGCGAGTCCAGCACCGTCGTGCGGATCGGCATGTCCGGCTCGAAGGACGCCGCCATCAGGCGCGATACGATCCCCTCGACATAGGCCTTGAGTTCGGGGTCGTTCACCTCGCCGCCATAGGATTGGACGATCAAGGGATGCTGCTGTTGACCAAGCGCCAGCGCCTGCTCGTCCGACAGGCCGAGCGGCCCGCCGGT
>CAZHDI010000112.1:3850-7255 GCA_964531285.1 uncultured Alphaproteobacteria bacterium
GTCGGCGGGGCATTCGCCGTCACCGCCAGACGCCCGTCGGGACTGGCCAGGAGCGTCTCCGGCCCTTTGAGAAGCACCACGCAGCCCGCCCGCTCGGCTGCCGTGCGCGCCGCGGCCAGCCGGGTTTCACTCTCGTCCAGGAGACCGGGGAACAGCCGGGCGAACTCGCCGTCATGGGGCGTCAGCACGGTGTTGTGCCGCAGCCGGGCGAACAGGGCTTCCGGATCGTCCTGAAAGACGGTGAGCGCGTCGGCATCCAGCACCAAGGCAATCCCGGTTTGCGTGAGTGCGCGGACCGCATCGGCGGTTTCCATGGTCACGCCCGCTCCGGGGCCGATCAGTGCAGCCGTGGCCTTGCGCTCGGCGACGATACCGGCCAGTTCGCCCGGCGTGTCGTAGCGGCGAACCATGATCGCGGTCAGATGGGCGGCATGGACGAGCGCAGCGGCGGGTTTCGTCAGCACCGTGACAAGCCCCGCACCGGCCCTGAGCGCGCCCCGCGCGCCGAGCCGGGCGGCACCGCTGGTCAGCGTGCCGCCGCTGACCACAAGGCCGTGGCCGCGCTTGTATTTATGGGTGTCCCAGGCAGGCCAGGGGAAATGATCGGCCCACAGGTCCGGTGTATTGAGCATGATCCTGGGACGGATCGTCTCCAGAACGCGCGCCGGAATGCCGATATCGATCACATGGAGCTGCCCGCACAAAGTGCGCCCGGGATTGACCCAGTGGCCCGGCTTGGCGCGGAAGAAGGTGACGGTCTCATCGGCCACAATGGCCGTGCCGCGCACCTGCCCCGTATTGCCATCGACGCCGCTGGGCACATCGACCGCCACCACATGGCCGGGCGATGCATTGACGGCGTTGACCAGCGCCGCCGCGGCGCCGTCAACCGGCCGGGTCAATCCGGCACCGAACAGGGCGTCGATGATGACATCGGCACCCTCGAGAACCAACGGATCGGGCGCCTGCACCGGGCCCGGCCAGCGCGCCGCCGCCAGGGCCGCATCGCCCGTGAGGGACGCCGGATCGCCGATCAGCGCTAGCGATACCTGCCAGCCGGCCTCTTGAGCCAGGCGCGCGATGACGAAACCGTCGCCGCCATTGTTGCCCGGCCCGCACAGCACCGCCATCCGCCCGGGCGCGCGGCCCGCCATGGCCACCCTGGCCACCCCAGCGCCGGCGGTCTCCATCAGATCAATGCCGGGCGTACCGGCGGCGATGGTCAGCCGGTCGGCCTCGCCCATGTCCTGCGTGGTCAACAGAACGCTCATGGTCCCTCGGATGTGAGTGTCCGTTGGACAAGGCGCCCGAGGGCGCCTGTCCCGATGCCGAGCCGGCCCACACCCCCGCCCGGCCCCCACAAGGGTACCCTCACTGGGTGGCCGGGCGGGGGAGCGGGCCGGTGGTGCTCTGTCCCAAAATACCACCGAATGCGCCGGTGTCGGGCATCATGCGGTAGGCGGTGTTCGCCGTCTCGAAGGCGCGCCCGGCCCGCAGCACCATATCGTCCCGGTGCATCGGGCCGACGATCTGAAGGCCCACGGGCCGTCCGTCCTCGGTGAAGCCGCAGGGCACGCTGATCGCCGGCTGCTGGGTCAGGTTGAAGGGATAGGAAAACGGTGTCCAGCCCAACCAATGGTCTGTGCGCCATGCATCCGGGCCGTCCGGGGGTGCGTTGCGCCCAGCCTCGAACGGCAGCACCGCGACCGTCGGCGTGAGGATCAGATCATAGCCGGTCATGAACCCGCGCATGGCACTGCCCAGGGCCTCCCGGGCCTTGACCGCGGCCACATAGGTGCGCCGGTCGATCGCCTGCCCTTCCGCGATCACCTCGCTGAGACCGGGGTCGAGCCGCGCGCGGGTTTCGTCCGGCAGATCGCCCAGCGCCGTCGCCGCACCGGTCCACCACAGGGTGCGGAACATCTCCCGCGTATCGCCCAACGGCGGGTCGATCTCCTCGACCTCGGCGCCGAGCGCCGCCATGGTGCGGGCCGCGCGGGCCACCAGATCCGCCACACGCTCATCGACCTCGGCACATCCCAGACGCGGCGCATAGGCCACCCGCCAGCCGCGGATGCCGTCCTCGAGGCCCAGCGTCCAATCGGCGGCCCCCTGCGGCAGAGCATACCAATCGCGCGGATCGGGCCGTGCCAGCACCGACAGGAACAGCGCGGCATCCCGCGTGCTGCGCGCCATGGGGCCGATATGGGCGACCGTGCCGAACGGGCTCAAGGGCCAGGCGGGCACCCGCCCGAAGGATGGCTTGAGGCCGACCGTGCCTGTAAAAGACGCCGGAATGCGGATCGATCCGCCCCCGTCGGTGCCGATGGCCAAGGGGCAAAAGCCCGCCGCCAGCGCCGCCGACGCCCCGCCGCTGGAGCCGCCCGGTGTCAGGGCCGGGTCCCAGGGATTGCGGGTTATAAGCCCGGTCGCCGGATTGTCCGTGACCGCTTTCCAGCCGATCTCCGGGGTCGTCGTTTTGCCGATCAAGACGGCGCCCGCCTCGCGCAGCCGGGCCACGCAGGGCGCATCGTCCGTTTCCGGACCATCCGCGCCGACCGTAGCCGAACCGCGCAGGGTCGGCCAGCCCCTGGTCAAGAGGATATCCTTGACCGCGACCGGCACGCCGTCGAGAACGCTCAAAGGGCGCCCTGCCCGCCAGCGGGCCTCGGCGGCCCGGGCCATGGCCAGGCTGGCCTCCCGGTCGATCAGACAGAAGGCCGACAGCGCACCGTCAAGCGCTTCGATCCGGTCCAGCAGCGTCGCCGTTACCTCAACCGGCGCGGCCGTCCCCGCCGCATAGGCGCCGGTCAGATCCTCGACGCTGGCCGTGACCGGGTCCACTCAGTTGACCTTCGTCTCGGCTTCCCGGCCGAGTTCGACCAGATGCAGATCCTGAACCACGGTGCGCAGGACAGTGACGGAACAGTTATCGGGGCGGAACATGGTCACCCTGTCATCGCCCACCGCTTGGGTCACCGCGGCATTGATGGCGATGAAATGGGTGAATACCACCGTGTCCTGCGGCAGATCGAGCAGCGCGCGCACGACATTGGCGCGCCAGGACTGGCGGTCGGCATCGGCCTCGCCCCAGGTACCCATCATGAATCCGCGCAGCCACTCGGTCCGGGCTTTGAGGTCATCCGTGGGCGACGTGACTTCCGACACGCCGCGCTCGACCGTCGGCTCCCGGTCCCAGAGCTTGGCCAGCGGCGCGGCGGTCTCGCGGCAGCGGCGCATCGGGCTGGTCACCAGTTGAAGCGGCCCCAGGGGCCCCAACTGTTTGGCGACCGCTTCAGCCTGGGCTTGGCCGTGATCGTCCAGACCCGGATCATGATCGGCGTCCCAACCGGCGGCGGCGCGGCCATGGCGGACCAGGTATAGGGTGGGCATTGGGGGCTCCTT
>CAZHDI010000112.1:7355-10323 GCA_964531285.1 uncultured Alphaproteobacteria bacterium
GGGGTGAAGATGTTTTTCCGTCCGCCGTCGGACGAGGTGATGGTTCCGGGACGGTCCAGACTGTCGCGGGCCATCAGATCTTTCAAGGTGGCCTCGTCATCCGGTGTGTTGGCCACGAAGCGCCGGCCCTCGCCGTCCCGCCCGATCACGATCCCCATGCGCACACCCTCGCGGCCATGGACGACCGTATAGGTCTCGATGGCGGCGGGGCCTTGCGGCTCGGCCACCAGGGGCGCCTTGGGCAGCGCGTCGATCTCGCCTTGCAGAACGGACGGCGCCTCACGGGTCCAGGCGCCTTCGCTCGGCGCGGTGCTGTACAGTCCGATGGCGTGCTTGGTGACATACCAGCCATTTGCGGTCACAAGCCCTTTGGTTCCGGGCCGGGCGCGCAGGCGGTCCATCATGGTGACGATGGAGTGCATGACATAATTGTTTCCCGGGCCGCCGAAATAGGGCAATCCGCCGGTTACGGTCAGCCCGCGCGGATCGTCTTCGGCAAGGCCCAGTTCCTGACAGCCGATCTCCACGGCGGACGGAAAACACGAATAAAGATCGATATGGTCGATCTCGCTCATCCGCCAGCCGGCCATCGAGAAAGCACGCTGGCCCATGCCCCGGATCGCCGGCGACGCGTGGAGCGCGGGCCGGTCGGTGACATGGAAATGATCGGTGGCGTCCGCGCAGCCATGGAGGAACACCCATTTGTTCTGCGGGATCCCAAGCGCGCGGGCCTTGGCCACGCTGGTCATCACCAGACCGGCCATCTGATCGACCTGGATGATGGCATTCATATATTTCGTGTACGGAAAACCGACCAGGCGGTTTTCTTGCGTCGGCGTGGCAATCTCCTCGGCACTGCGGGCGGTCGGAAACCAGGCACACGGGTGCCGGGCCGCAACGGCCGTGAACGGCGCCATGAGCCGGCCCATCGCCTGCATGTGGTCCGCGACCGACCGGCCCCGCGCCTTGCGGATCGCGTTCTCGATCATCGGATAGGTGTTGGCCGGAAAATTAAGGCCGTGCGCGGTTTCGAGCGGGCTCGTGCCGGGCCGCGGATCGCCCCACAGTTCCGACGGCGCGTCGTCCTCCTCGCCCCAGGCCGACAGATCGGCGCCCGCGCGCAGCAGCTTCAAAAGGCTGTTGAGGAACTCCGCGCCCGCCAGCAGCGCGACCTCGGTCTGGCCCTGCGCGATCTCCTCGGCCAGCCGATTGACCGCCATTTGCGGGGTGTTGCCGCCCATCGCCGTATAGATCTCCCGGCCCGGGGCGATGCCCAGGCGCCGGGCGAGCGCACGCGGCGGATTGATCGGCTTGGCCAGATCGCGCAGGGAAAAATCCGGCGCATCGACCGTGAACCCGACCACCAGCACGGTGTCGACGGCGGGCAGCACCAGATCGGACCCGGTATCGGCGAGGGCGCCGCGCGCGGCTTTCTCGGTCATTTCCATGGCCGTCAAAGACTGCGCCGGATCGGTCCGCTGAAGGTACTGGGCGGCGCCCACAAGGATCGGAGTGCGGTCGTCGGTCATGCGGGGCTCTGCCTTTCTGGTCCACGAAGAGCGGCGGCTTGCCTGTCCTAGCGATCATGGTTGACCGGGGGGCCGTCAAGACGGTCTTTCAGGAGCGGTGCGATTTGGCGTATGGTCCGATCACCTTTCACAGCCCGCCGCCCGGGCGCGCGTCAATGATCTTTCGGCCCGGCCGGCCCGCCTTCAGGCACCGGCGAGGCCCTGACGGACAGGCGTTTCGCGATGAAAAAAATTGAAGCGATCATCAAGCCGTTCAAACTTGACGAGGTGAAGGAAGCACTCCAAGACATCGGCCTGCAGGGGATTACCGTGACGGAAGCCAAGGGGTTCGGGCGCCAGAAGGGCCACACCGAACTCTATCGCGGCGCCGAGTATGTGATCGATTTCCTGCCGAAGGTGAAACTGGAACTTGTGATCGGCGACGACCTTGTAGACCGCGCGGTAGACGCCATTCAAAAGGCAGCGCGGACCGGCAAGATCGGCGATGGCAAGATTTTCGTGACCGCCGTCGAGGATGCCATCCGGATCCGGACCGGCGAGAGCGGTCTCGACGCGATTTAAGCCGGTGCCGGGGGGCCAGCCGGCAGGGCTCTGCCGGGCCCCCTTCCCCCAGCGCCATTTCAGGGGTCCCGCCGGACCTCCCACCCGCCGCCCGCCCGGGCGGCCGACAGACAGGAACCCACCATCATGACCGATGCGAATGCCGTCCTGAAAACGATCAAGGACAACGAGGTCAAATATGTCGACCTGCGCTTCACCGATCCGCGCGGCAAGTGGCAGCACGTGACCCTCGACACCTCCATGGTCGATGCCGACTTCTTCGACGAAGGCACCATGTTCGACGGCTCCTCCATCGCCGGCTGGAAAGCGATCAACGAGTCCGACATGAACCTGATGCCGGACCCCGCAAGCGCGGTGATGGATCCGTTCATGGCCCAGTCGACCCTGGCGATCTTCTGCGACGTGGTCGAGCCCTCGACCGGCGAGCCCTATAACCGGGATCCGCGCTCGACGGCCAAGCGCGCCGAAGCCTTCCTGGTGCAGAGCGGCGTGGGCGATAAGGCCTTTTTCGGTCCGGAAGCCGAATTCTTCGTCTTCGACGATGTGCGCTGGTCGGTCGAGCAGAACCTCACCGGCTATGAGATCGACTCCACCGAGGGCCCCTACAACACCGGTACCGCCTATGAGACTGGCAACCTGGCGCACCGGCCGCGCGCCAAGGGCGGCTATTTCCCGGTGCCGCCGGTCGATTCCGGCCAGGATCTGCGTTCCGAAATGCTCTCGGTCATGACCGAAATGGGCCTGGAGCCGGAAAAGCACCACCACGAAGTGGCCCCCAGCCAGCACGAGCTGGGCATGCGCTTTTCCACGCTGACCACCATGGCCGACCGTATGCAGATGTATAAATACATCGTGCATCAGGTCTCGGCGGCCTATGG
>CAZHDI010000113.1:0-10156 GCA_964531285.1 uncultured Alphaproteobacteria bacterium
ATCCCGGAGGCCGCGCGGCGGCTGCGGCAGTATCCCCATGAATTGTCGGGCGGCATGCGCCAGCGCGTCATGATTGCGACCGCCATCCTGTGCGATCCGGATCTGCTCATCGCGGACGAACCCACCACCGCGCTCGATGTGACGGTTCAGGCCCAGATCCTCGATCTGATGAAGGACCTCCAGCGGGAGATGAACACGGCCATTTGCCTTGTGACCCATGACATGGGCGTGGTCGCGGGCATGTGCGACCGCATCCAGGTCATGCGCTACGGCGAATTCGTCGAAGAGGGCACCACGGACGATATTTTCTATCGGGCCAAGCATCCGTATACCAAGATGTTGCTCGATGCCATGCCGCGCATCAATGAGCCGGATCGGCCGGGCCATCCTTCGATCCGCCCCCTGACAAGTGCCCAGGAGAGCACGGTCATTCTGGATGTGGATGAACTCAAAGTACATTTCCCGGTGCGTACCGGCGGCGTTGTGCTGCCGAAATTCACGCCTCTGCGTGCGGTGGACGGCGTGTCATTCGAATTGCGGGAAGGCGAAACCCTGGGCGTGGTCGGGGAATCCGGGTCCGGAAAATCCACCCTGGCCCGAGGCATTCTGCGGCTTGTGAAGGCACAGGGCGGGGATGTGGTCTGGTTCGGCCGGGATCTTCTGGATCTGTCGGACGATGCCCTGCGTCCGGTGCGCGCGGATTTCCAGATCGTGTTCCAGGATCCGCTCGCCAGTCTCGATCCGCGCATGACCATCGGCCAGAGCATCGCCGAGCCGCTTCAGACCCACCGGCGAGGCCTATCGCGCGATCAGGTTCGCGCCGAGGTCAAGGCGATGATGGCCAAGGTGGGTCTCGATCCCAACTGGGTCAATCGGTACCCGCATGAATTTTCCGGCGGGCAGAACCAGCGGGTGGGCATTGCCCGCGCGATGATTTTGCGTCCCAAGCTGATCATCTGCGATGAGGCGACAAGCGCGCTCGATGTGTCGATCCAGGCGGAAATCATCGATCTGATCATGACGCTTCAGGCCGATTTCGGCATGTCGATGATTTTCATCAGCCACGATCTGTCGGTGGTCCGGCAGGTCTGCCACCGCATTCTCGTTCTCTATATGGGCCGCGTGGTGGAGATCGCCGGGCGCGATGCCATCTATGACGATCCGCGCCACCCTTACACCAAGGCATTGATCACCGCCGTGCCGGTGCCCGATCCGGCGCTGGAGCGCGACAAGGTGCGGGTGAAGCTGAGCGCGGATCTGCCGTCGCCGCTGGATTCCCGCTCGGCCCTCACCTTCATGAAGTCGCGGGTGATCGATGATCCCGAAGCGGATCAATATATTCCGAAGTTGATCGAAGTGGCGCCCGGCCATCTGGTGGCCGAGCACGATCCGACCGAGGTCAGCCCCGGTCTTTACGCGGACGCTTGAGGCGCACTTGGTGCCGGGCTGTCGGCTTCGATGGCCTCCATCCGCTTGTGGGCCGGGCGGGCGAGGCAGCGCTCCACATAGGCGTTGAACGCGGGCCGGTCCGGTGCGAAGCCCACGGATTGTCCGAAATGCAGGGTCGATCCGATCATCACATCGGCCATGGTGAACCGGTCGCCGAGCATCCAGGGGCCGGTTCCCAGGCCCTCTTCCAACATGTCCCACATGGTCGCCGCATCGCCCCAGCCATACATGCTGCGCATCTCCGGCATCTTGTTCCGCTCGGCCATCACCGCCGGTTCCAGATAGGTCCCGGTAAAGATCATCCACTGGCCATACCGACCGCGCAGCGGATCGTCGAGAGCGGGGGCCAGGGACCCGAGGGCATAGCGGTCGGCCACGTAAAGGCAGATGGCCGCGGAGTCGGTCATGAGGGCATCGCCGTCGGCCAGCGCGGGGACCTTGCCCATGGGGCTGACCGCGCGAAAGGCCGGGTCGTCGCTCGGTCCGGCCATCACATTGATCAGCACGCGCTCATACGCCGCGCCGGCTTCTTCCAAGGCCCAGACGGCCCGGGACGCCCGCGTGCGCGGACACCAATAGAGTTTCATGGGGGGATCCTCCCTGTTCTGTCACGAGAGGTCAGCTTCCCGCCGAACCGGCCCGCGTGCAAGAGAGGATGCGTCAGCCTGCCGCAGACAGGGGCTCGGAGCCTTTGCGCTTGGCGATGGCGTTGGCGATGGCGCGCGCCAGTTTTTCCGGGTCCACCGGCTTGCCGACGAACTCGTCCATGCCGGCCTCGAAATAGCTGAGCCGCTGTTCGGGCATGACATTCGCGGTCAGCGCGACGATCGGCGTGTTGCAGGCCGGCTCGGGCATCTCGCGGATCGCCGTCGTGGCCGCGATGCCGTCCATCACCGGCATCTGAATATCCATCAACACAAGGTCGTATTCATTGGCGGCGATCTGATCGAGCGCTTCCTGACCGTTGGCCGCGATGTCCACCAGATGGCCGATCTTGGTCAGCATGGTGTGCATCATCATCTGATTGATGTTGTGGTCCTCGACCAGGAGCACCCGCAGGCTGTCGGGCATATGCTCGACCTTCGTCCGCTTGCGGATCTCCGGTATGACCGGTGCGCCGATCGCGAGGTCAAACGTCACGGTGAAGGTACTGCCGCGCCCGACGCGGCTTTCCACACTGATCGTGCCGTCCATGATCGTCACAAGCTGACGGGTGATCGCGAGGCCCAGCCCGGCCCCGCCGAACCGACGGGTGGACGAGGAATCCACCTGCTCGAAGCGCTCGAACAGCCGGTCGATATGCGCTTCGGGAATGCCGATCCCGGTATCGCGTACCGCGAGGGTCATCGACACGCGCTCATCCGAACGGGATACCAGACGGGCCTCGATGGTGACCGACCCGGCATCGGTGAACTTGATGGCGTTGTCCACCAGATTGAACAGCACTTGGCGGATGCGCGTCGGATCGCCTTCGAGCCAGGCCGGCAGATCCGGGTCCACATCGACCATGAGCTTCAGCCCTTTGGTCACCGCCTTGGCCGCGATCAGCGAGCGGACATTGTCGATGACCTGACCGACATTGAAGCTGACATAATCCAGATCGATGCGGCCGGCTTCCAGGCGCGAGAAATCCAGAATGTCGTTGAGCAGCACCAGCAGGCTCTGGCCGGATTCGCGCGCGGTCATCGCGAAATGGCGTTGATCCTTGGACATCTCGCCCTGAAGCAGCAGCTCCAGCATGCCCAGAACGCCGTTCATCGGCGTGCGCAGCTCATGGCTCATATTGGCCAGGAAGTCGGACTTGGCCTGGTTGGCCGCATCGGCCTGATCGCGGGCCTTGCGCAGGCGCTCGAACGTGTTGCGGGCCACAAGGCCGTAATTCATCACGATGACGAAGGTAATGAAGGTCGCCAGACCCACCGAGGTGATCAGGCTGGTCCGGTGGACCTCGTCGCTCAATCCATGGGGCTGGATCAGCGCTGTGCCCTCAAGGAAGGAAAAGCCGATCAGCGACACAAAACACACGGCCACAGCCACGCCGCCGCCCCACAGGCCGAACAAAAATCCAGCGGCGAGCGGAAACAGCACGAGGAACGGGATCGCCGCCGAGCCGATCCCGCCGGTCAGCATCGCCGTCACCAGCACCGACAGATACATCACGCCCAGCAGGAGCCCGCCGGCCAGCGACACCGACCGGGTCCGAAAAAGGATCCACGGCAGCGACAGGATCAGCAGGGCCATCGCCAGGGTCACCATCTTCGCCGTGGTGATCTCGGGCAGGATGACCCACACATGCAGAAGGCGCAGAAGCAGAATGCCGGCGAATTGTAGCGCCAGGATCACCAGAAACCGGCACTTGACCGTATGTTCGAAATCCGCGTCGGGGTCGGCATCCACACGGGTGTCGATCCAGGACAGGAAGGCGTTCCAAAGGCGCGAAATCTGCACGGTGAACAATCCACGGGTTTCGGGTCGTGCGGGAGAGGGCACGGTAAGCAGGAGCGATTAGAAGCCGGTTAATGCTGTTTTCCGGCGGCAGGCGAGTCGGGTGTTACCGGTCCTTCGGGTCAAGCGCGTCGCGCAGCCCGGCACCGATAAAATTGAACGAGAAAAGCGTAATCGCCATGAAACTGGCGGGGAAGAGCAGTGTCCAGATCGAGGTTTCGATCTCCTGCGCGCCCTCTGAAATCAGCCGTCCCCAGCTTGCCATGGGTTCCTGAACGCCGAGCCCGAGAAAGCTGAGGAAGCTTTCCACCAGGATCACGGTCGGGATGAGCAGCGTGGCGTAAATCACCACGACGCTGACCACATTGGGCACGATATGGCGCCGGATGATGGTGAACGAACTCACCCCGGCGGCCCGCGCCGCCTCGATAAATTCCTTCTGCCGGATCGAGAGGGTTTGGCTGCGCACGATCCGCGCCATGGTGAGCCATTCCACCGCCCCGATGGCGACGAACAGCAGAATGAAATTCCGGCCGAACACGGTGATCAAAATGATCACGAAAAACACGAAGGGCAGGGAATAAAGGATATCGACGAAGCGCATCATGACTTCATCGACCCGCCCGCCCAGATAACCGGCCGTCGCGCCATAGGCCACACCGATCAGCAGGCTGACCAGTGTCGCCACGATGCCGATGGCCAGGGACACCCGCGCGCCATACATGGTCCGCACGAAAATGTCGCGGCCATTGGCATCGGTCCCGAAAATATGCCCGTTCGACAGGGACGGCGGCGTCAGAATGTTGTTCCAGTCCGGATCGTCGAGCGTATAGGGGCTCAAAAACGGACCGATGATCGCCAGGATGGTGATGATCGCCAGCACGATCATGCTGCCGACGGCCGCCTTGTTGCGCAGCAGGCGCGCGCGCGCATCGTCCCACAGGCTGCGGCCTTTGACATCGGTTGCGGTGTTGTCGAAATCGGTCGTGGTCATTGGTAACGCACCCGCGGATCGAGCAAGGCCACAAGGAGATCGGCGATCAGGTTGAGAACGATGATCAGGGTCGCGAAGAAGATCACCACGCCCATCACAAGCGTGTAATCGCGCTGAAGCGCGGCGATGACAAAGAAGCGCCCGATGCCCGGAAGCTGGAAGATCTGTTCGATGACCAGCGAGCCGGTCACGAGTGCGGCCGCCGCGTAACCCAGATAGGCCACCAGCGGCAGCACACCGGCCTGGAGCGCGTGGCGGAAAATCACCCGGGTCTCAGGCAGACCCTTGGCCCGCGCGGTGCGCACGAAATTCGAGCGCAGCACCTCGATCATGCCGCCCCGGGTCAGGCGCGACACGATGGCAATCTGCGGTAAGGAGAGCGCGATCACCGGCAGGATCATGTTGCGCAGCGCCCCGTCATTCCACCCGGCCACGGGCAGCCAGTTGAGCGCGAGACCGAAGATCAAGGTCAGCACCGGCGCCATGACAAAGTTCGGAATCGTGATCCCGAACATGGCCACCCCCATGATCGCGTAGTCCAGCGGGCTGTTCTGATTGAGCGCGGCAACGGTCCCCAGCAGCAGGCCGAAAACGAGCGCCAGCACCAGCGCGCTCATGCCGAGCCGGAAACTCACCGGCGCCCCGCGCGCGATCAGCTCGGACACGGTGAAATCCTTGAAGCTGTAGGACGGCCCGAGATCGCCCTGCACGGCCTTGGTGACATAAAGAAAGAACTGCTCATGGAGCGGTCTGTCGAGATCATAGGCCGCAAGCAGATTGGCTTCGATTTCGGGGGGCAGCTTGCGGTCGCGGTCGAACGGGCCGCCCGGTGCCAAGCGCATCATGAAGAAGGCGATGGCCACGATGATGAGCAGCGTCGGAATGGCGAACAGGACGCGCCTGACGGTAAACGATAACATCTCGCGATCTGCTCCGCCCCTGCGTGCGCCCGGGTTACCAGTGTGAACGTCAATGAACGGTCACATTTTCCGGCCAATCAGTCAAAGGCGAAGCGTGACGAGGCTCACGGCCTCTAACGTGTTGCCCGCCCGGAGGCTTTGCGTGGAGCCGCCGCCTCGCCATATCCACGCGTCATTTTGCTGGCGCGCCCTTGCGGCCCTATTATAAAGACCGCTTGGGCTTGCCCTTTTGCGGTTTCGAACCAACGGCAGCCGCGCGGCCGACGCGCGGCGACATCACCGTGCACGACGACGCGTGTGCGGTCACAACAAACGGGGGCAGCGGTGCAGCGCGCTGAAATTCATCCGACTTGGTCATCCCGGTTCACCTTCGTCATGGCAGCGGTGGGGTCCGCGGTCGGGCTCGGCAATTTCTGGCGGTTCCCGTATGAGGCCGGCGCCCAGGGCGGCGCGGCCTTCGTGGTCGTCTATCTGATCGCGGTCGGGTTCATCGCCTATCCCGTGCTGATGTCGGAATACGCGATCGGTCAGCGCACCGGGCGCTCGGCGGTCGGCGCGACGGGCAGTTTCGCCCAGCAGTCCGGGCGCAGCCGGGCCTGGGGCGTTGTGGGCTGGATCGGCATGATTGCCGGGTTCCTGATCTTGAGTTTTTATGCCGTGATCGCCGGCTGGGTGATGGCCTATGTGCCGACCTTCCTGTCCGGTGCGATCACCCCGGAAACGGATTTCGAACAGGCCAGCGCCTTGTTCGGTGCACTGACCGGCGATCCGACCCGGGTGGTCATCTGGCAGACCATTTTCATGGTGATCACCACCATTGTCGTGGCGCGCGGTCTGCGCGGCGGCATCGAGGTCGCGGCCAATGTGCTGATGCCGGCCTTTTTCATCATGCTCGCGGCCATGGTCATCTACGCCCTGATCGTCGGCAACGCCGCGGATGCGCTGGCCTTCCTGTTCACGCCGGACTTTTCCAAGATCACGCCGAACGTGATCGTCAGCGCCATCGGCCAGGCGTTTTTCTCGGTCGGTGTCGGCTCGGCGATCATGATCACCTATGGCGCTTATCTGTCGCAGAACACGCGGATCCCCGGTGCCGCGCGGACCGTTGCGGGCTGTGACACCCTGGTCGCCATGCTGGCCGGCCTTGCGATCTTCCCGCTGGTCTTCGCCACCGAAGGGCTCGAGCCCAATGCCGGGCCGGGCCTGTTGTTCGTGACCCTGCCGGCGGCGATTTCGCAACTGCCGGGCGCGTCCATTGTCGGCGCGGCGTTTTTCACCCTGGCATTCTTCGCCGCGCTCACCTCGGCGATTTCGCTGTTCGAGGTGGTGGTCTCCTACGGGGAAGAGAAGGTCGGCACCCATCTGCGCTGGCCGGTCGCCATCGTCGCCGGGTTCCTGGTCTGGTTCGTCGGGCTTGGTTCGGCGCTGTCGACCAATGTGCTCAGCGGCTTCCATCCCGTGCCGTTCGGTCCGTTCACCGGACAGACGATTTTCGACACGCTGGACATTCTGACCGGACAATTGCTGCTGCCGATCAGTGGGCTGATGCTCGCGATCTATTCGGGCTGGGTCCTGAACCAGCAGGCGCTTCGGGAGGAACTGACCCTTTCGCCGGGGGCCTTCGCGCTCTATCAGGGCCTGATCCGGTTCGTGATCCCGCTGGCCATCGGCGGCGTCCTGGTGGCGGCCAACTGGCCCTCCTGATCGGCGCAGTCTTCGCGCATGAGAAAAGGCCCGCGCATCGCGCGGGCCTTTTCATGATCAATCCGCAGGCGTCATTCCCGTGAACCGGCGGGATCCAGCGCTGCGCAGCGTTGGCGCCAAAAGGACAATCGGAAGCGTCGCCCCTGGATGCCGGATCGGCGCCGCGCTTGTCCGGCATGACGCAGGTCGAGGGCGTCACCTCTCCAAGGCCCATGAGGCCATCCGCTAAGCCACGATCATCGACGCCATCGCCCGGGCCGCCTGATTGGGCAGTACGATGGTCCCGCCGAGCCCGGCGCTGATCGCGAGACGGGCCGCTTCCGTCCGGTTACGGACATTGAGCGCGCGCAGGATGGCATTCACATGCAGTTTCACGGTCGCCAGCGCGATGCCGAGATCCGCCGCGATTTCCTGGTTCGACCGGCCATGGGCGACCAGCCGCAGCACATCCTGCTGACGCGGCGTGAGCTGACGCACCGCAATCGCCACATCGTCCGGGGACGCTGCACCCATAATCACGCCGTGTGCGGCATGGGGCGCGCCGATGGGCAGGTTCGCCGCGCGCAGGATCGCTTCGATGGCGCTCACCATGGCTTCGGCGCTCGATGTCCGGCACAGCACGCCGGCAATGCCCCGATAGCGGTCTTCCGTGGCCATCGCATCCGTGCGGTTGGCGGTGAGCAGGACCACCGGCCGATTCCCGGCTGCATCCAGCAAAGCGGCGAGGGCGCCTGTGGGGGCCAGAACCGGGGCATCCAGCGCGGCAATGATCAGGTCGGCGCCGGCATCGCCGATCAAACGGGAGAGCGCATCGGGCAGGCTTTCGGCCACATGAACGCGCTTGGCCTTGAACCGTATGCTGAGCAGGCGCGCAAGGGCATCGTCGAACAGCGGCTGATTGTCGAGGATCGTGATATTCATGGTGGTGCTTCTCCCGTCGCGTCGGCCCCCGCGACGGCGGGGGGCGGTATCCTGGGACGGTACGCCAGGGCGGGACGCGCGCATTGACGGGGCTCAATAGACCCATTGACGTAGATCAAGGGCACCTGATCCCAGGATGGGGCCCGGCGCGCTGCACCATTGTCTCGGCCGCCTCGCGCCCACACAATGGCGCCGCCGGAAGGGGTCCGGCGTGTTAGGGGCAGTCATGTCAGGCTTTTCGGTCGATTTTCTCGTCACCGCTCTGGTGACGCTTTTTTTCGTCATCGATCCGCTCGGGGTCACGCCGATCTTTGCGTCGCTCACCGCTGGGCGCAGTTTTTCCGCCCGGGTCGCCATGGCGCTGCGCGGTGTGATCGTCGCGGGCATCGTCTTGAGCGTCTTCGCCTTTTTCGGTCAGGCGGTCCTGGAACAGATCGGCATTTCCATGGCCGCGTTTCGCGCGGCCGGCGGTGTTCTTCTGTTCCTGATCGGGCTGGAGATGATCTTCGAGCGCCGCACGCCGCGCCGCTCCCGGTTCGCCGAGCAATCCATGGCCGAAGCCGAGACCGCGCACGGCCATGACCGCGATCATGGCGGGGAGGATATCTCCATCGTGCCCCTTGCGATCCCGCTTCTGGCCGGACCGGGGGCGCTGGCGTCCGTCGTGCTGCTGATGAGCCATGACGATGGCGCGCTGGGAGCCCAGGCCGCGGTGTTCCTGGCGCTGGCCATCGTGCTGGTTCTCAGCTTTCTGCTGCTGATTTTCGCGACCGTTTTGCTCGATATCGCGGGCGAGACCGTCTCGGTGATCGTGACCCGGCTCATGGGCATGCTGCTCGCCGCATTGTCGATCCAGTACATTTTCGACGGGATCAAAACCTATTTTGGCCTCGGGTAGAGACCGGCAGCGGCGCCACTGCTGCCTCTGGCCTCAAAAATGCGCTAGTCCGGTGTAGAATTATGCAGCGTGCCGGTGCCTGGCACCGGACCGGCAGGCGGGATACCAACAAAGGCCACGCAATGGCGAACCAGAAGACCGACGCTGGAGGCGCGGGCGCGCCGCCCGGTTCAGACCGGCCGACAGGCGCGAAAGCCGAGATGGCGGGGTGCGTGTGCTTTTCCCTGCGCAAGGCCGCTCGGACCATAACTCAGGTCTATGACGCCGCACTGGCCGAGTCCGGCCTGCGCATCACCCAGTTTTCCCTGCTGGCCATGTTGAACGCCCATGGCCGGCCGCGCCGGATCTCGGATCTGGCGCGCGATCTCGTCATGGACCGGACGACGCTCACCCGCAATCTGCGCCCGCTCGAACGCGAGGGCCTTTTGACCATCAGCGCCGGCGAGGACCGGCGCGAGCGTCTGGCCACCATCACCGAGGAAGGCACGCGCCGTGTGCGCCTCGCGGCCCCGCGCTGGCGGACCGCCCAGGCCCATGTCCTCGATCTGTTCGGCGAGGAACGCTGGCTCGATATCCGGTCCGATCTCAATCGCGCGCTGGGCGCCGCCCTGACCGACGAGCGCCCCTGACCCCCCTCACCGGGCGCACACGACGCTCACGCTGCGGATCAGTTTGTCGGCCGTCCCGCGCAGACCGATCACCGGGGCGCCGGCGCAGGTGCTGTCGGGTACAGCCCGGCCGTCACCGCTTCCAACCGCGTCGAGCGGCCGGGCTAGGTCGCGCCCGCGCGGGCTCCCGCACACGGGGACGAAGCCCGTGAGCGTG
>CAZHDI010000114.1:0-9064 GCA_964531285.1 uncultured Alphaproteobacteria bacterium
CGCCGGGATCGCCGAGGATCGAGACATTCGCGAAGCCGCGGGAATCGATCAACTCACTCCCGCTGCCCGGCCCAAACTCACCCAAAAGCCCGATCCGGATATTATTGTTCGTTGCTAAGATGGCGTCGATTGCCCCGTCAAAACCATTATCATTGAAAATGTCAAACCCATCGTTGAGGCCAATCTCATAGATATCAGCCCCCTCACGGCCCTCCATGATATCGTTGCCACGACCGCCATCAAGCCGGTCATTGCCACCGAGGCCGAACAGGTTATCATTTCCTTCGAACCCGAAGATCCGCTCAGCAAGCTCAGTACCGACCACAACATCTGATTGGGAGGTACCGCCTATAGCCGGATTGGCGAGGCTGCTATCATCGTCGACGACTGTCGCGATCACCCGATCGTTTGTGATTGTTCCGACCGTGGGATTAGCGATTCTTACGGATAATTGTTCATCCGCTTCCGGCACATCGTCCCCAGCGATTAAAATACTCCCCACAAAGGCCGTGACACCCGGTTGAAAAATCGCAGTCAGCGAGGACGGAATCGGGCGACCAATGGTGTCGTCACCATCAATCGGATTATTACCCGTACCGTCGAAGACGATATCAATCGTATGCGTGACTGTTTGAGCCTCTGATAAAGAGACCACAAACTCGTATATCTGGCTTTGCCCGGGGTCGGTTTCGAACCGAATGGTGGGCGTGAGTGTTGCAATGGACCACTCCGGCGACGGGCCCTCTTCGTCGGTCACTTGAAGAGTGAAGGTCTGGCTTTCCTGGCCGTTCGGCAGCCGCGCCAGAATCGGATTGAACAAGGTGATGTCAACGGTATCGCCAAGCGCCACATCGAGGCCCTCCGCGACCTCGGTAATGGGACGCTCGAACAGATCGAAAAGATGCCTGTCGGTGACCGTCTCACCATTTGCGGAAATCCGGACGCCTACGGAGGAGCTTACAAAGTCAAAATCACCGCCGGCAGAGAAGGAACGCGACAGACCAAGACTGTAGGTCACCTCGCCCGCATCCGACAGGTTGACCGGACCCGGAATCCGGACGATCGGAAGGTCTTCGGGATTGACGAAGTCCAACTCATTGAGAATTGGCAACTCATCAGGAATCGTGACCGGCACACCGATATCGGCGAGCACCGCCAGCTCCAGCGCGCCGATCTCAATGATTTCGCCCGTCTGCCAAAACGGGTCCATCAGCGCGGGCGCAAGGTCCGTTGTCATACCGAATTGATTGAAAAAGACTGCCGCGTTTCCGAGAAAATGCCCGTAGTCTCGAGCGTCAATGCCCGACGTAAATTCCATCGGAACGCCCCGGCCATATTCGAGCACAGCATTCGGTCCCGTAAAAACCGGTACCGTGGCACTGACGTCGGTCAGGAGATCATACGGCGATGCGAATGGCGACAAACCGCTTACCCCGCCTGAAAAATTGAAAGTCGTCTCAGGCAATGAGCCCTCGGTTGGCCGGAAAGGAAAAAAACCGAAACCGTGACCAAGCTCATGGGCCAGCGCAGATTCAAGGTCGAATAGGGTCGGTGGTACGGAACTGTCCACTAGTTGATCCGTATAGAACACGTCTAGGTTCTCAGCATTCACGGTCACAAGTATATCAGGCGTTGCACCGTTCTGATCGACCCCTGTCTGCAATTCACGAATGGTTATCGGCTCAAAAACGAAAATATCCCCAGGGTTATCGATGCCATCATTGTTGGTGTCGACGATGCGGACAAAGGTGGTTGTTTCTGGACGAGCATCCGCAAGGAAAGCACTCTCCCCGACCGTCACCAGCACATCCATCGACGCGCCGGGAGCGCCGTTGATGTACCGGCCCCATTCTTCCAAGGCGGCCACGGTTGTCGCTTCGATGAGATCGAGCGATTCCTGCGGGGTCGGCACCTGCGCGTCATCGACGACCTCGACGGTGTAGGCAAACCCGCTCGTCTCATTATCCGTGAGCGCCGGAAAAACCTGCTGGCTGACGGAGGTGATTTCGGACGGGGCGATCAGGTCGATATCGGCAAAGCCATTGCGCGCGGCAGCCGCCACGCTCGCCTGGAGGTGCTCAAGGTCGTAATGCGAATGGCCATGATCGTGGTCGTGGTCGTGGTGGTGTTGCATCGCTCATCCCCTTCCATCATAAAGACGGCGCCCTAACGGACCGCGCGTTCCCTGCCGAGAGAATACCCGCGCAGGACGAAAGCACAATGCGGATCACGCCGCCTTGACGGCCGCTCGCGCATCCGCTGGTCTGCGGGCCATGGATGTCATCGGGATCGATTTCACAAGCACGCCGCGGCGCGCCAAGCCGATCACAGCGGTGGCCTGCCGGCTGGCCGGTCAACGCCTTACCGTCGGCACGCGCATGGCATGGACGGACTTTGCCGGCTTCGAAACGAAGCTTAACGCACCGGGTCCCTGGATCGCGGGGCTCGATTTTCCCTTCGGCCAGGCCCGGCGGTTTATCGAGACTATTGGTTGGCCCCGTCAGTGGACCGACTATGTGGCCCATGCCCACGGCCTGGGGCGGGCCGGATTCCGGGCCGCCCTCGATGCCTACCGAGCCGGCCGCGCGCCCGGTGACAAGGAGCACCGAAGGCGGATGGACGCGGTGACCGGGGCGATCAGCCCTCAGAAACTCTATGGTGTCCCCGTGGGATTGATGTTTTTCGAGGGCGCGCCCCGGCTGATCGCGGCGGGCGTGCATATCCCCCATATGCAAACCGGCGACCCGAACCGGATCGCGGTGGAAGCCTATCCCGGCGTCCTGGCCCGGTCGCTGGTCGGCCGGCGCAGCTACAAGACGGACACACGGGCCAAACAGACCGATGATCAGCATACGGCCAGGCGCGCGATCCTCGCCGCGCTCCGGACCACGGAGTTCAACGCGCGCTTCGGCTTTACCGTCGATGCACCGGAGACCTTGGCGCAGGACCCCACCGGGGATTCTCTCGACGCTATGCTGTGTGCGGTTCAGGCGGCATGGGCCTGGACACTGCGCGACGATGGCTTCGGGGCCGCGATGCCGGTGGATCCGTTGGAAGGCTGGATTGCGGACCCGAGTGTCCGGGAAGCGGCCGCCGCCTCTTGAGGTAAACCGAGTTCTATGTTGCCGGACCGCCGGTGTCGGGCGCCTCGGAGGCGGCCTCGGCCTCGTCCGCAAACAGATCGAGTTGAACCTCGCTGCCGCGCGGATCGAATTCGGCCATCGCGAAGGAGGTCGCCGAGACGACTTCGAAGGGGTCCTTGTCTTCGTCCGGGACCGCCTCCGCCCGGTGTGCCCGGGTGAACATGGACATCGTCAGCACCGCCATGGCGACCGCGGCGAAAACGAACAGCCCGGACGGTCCCAACGCTGTGCTCATGATCCAGCCCGCCGCAATGGGTCCTGCCACCGAGCCGAGCCCCCAGACCACGAGAATGCCCGCCATGACCGGCGTGGTGTCTTCCGGATTGGACCGGTCGGCCGCATGAGCGACGGCCACCGAATAGTGGCTCAAGGCGCCGATCCCGAAGATCACCCCGACCCCAAGCAGCAGATCGTGACGGCCGATCGGCCCGATCGCCACAAGGCCCGCCGACGCCGCCACCGCGATAATGCCCAGGCCCCCGATCACCAGGCGCCTGTCGATCCGGTCCGAGAGCGCCCCCGCCGGCCACAAACCGATCATCGCGCCGATCAGGATGGCTGCGTTGAACTGGGCCGCGAATTGGGTGGACGGTCCGTCGGTCTGCGCAGCCGCGAAGACCGGATAGAGTTGAGCCACCGCATTGTTCACCGCCCCCGCCGTGAACGCCGAATAGGCCGCCGCGGGGGCCAGCCGCCAGATCCGGAGGGGCCCGAATGGTTTAGAGGTCGACAGGGTGGGCTGCGACCGGTTGGTCGCCGTGATCGGCAATAGCGCCGCGGCGAACAGCGCGGCGATGATCATGTAGGACACATTGGCGGTCGCCGCGCCTGCGATCAGGAAGGGTCCCGCGATGGCTCCGAGCTTGGCGACCAGATGATAGAAGGCGAGGATCGCCCCACGCTGTTGGGCCGGTGCCGCGTCGGCCACCCAGCTTTCACCCGCGGCCAACAGTCCCGCACAGCACACACCCAACAGCACCTGGATGACCGACCAGGCCACGACGTCGACGCCAAGCGCCAAACCCATAACGCCAATCGATGCCAGGGCGGCGAACAGCGCAAAGGACCGGATATGGCCGATGCGCGCAATCTCGCGCGGCGAGATCAACGCCCCGATCAGCAGGCCAGCCGTAAAGGAGGATGCGACAACACCGAGAACCGCGCTGGACACGCCCGCCTCGCGCAATCGCAAGGCGACGACAATGGCCAGAGCGGTCATGGCCGCCTGAAGGACGGTCAGCCCACTGACAACGGTGAAAACATTGCGGTAACCGGCCAGGGCATGCCCCAGTCCGGCGGCCGAGATCCCGGGCAGGATCATTGCCGGCGGCGGCTCCCGTGTGCGGCACACGCCCTGCTTTGACTACGATCCATACCGCACCTCCCTGGCATCGCGGATCGCCGAACGACTGGCGCTTCTGTGTACACGTCCACGGGCCGGAACGAAACCACCAAATCATCCGGCGGGCGCCGGCCCCCGCGCGATGGCTCCCGTGGTTCAGCCATGGCCACTGCCAGCCATAGCAATAGAAGGTGTGCGGATCGTTTCTATGGCTTCTCAACGGCCTTGGCCGGTCAGGGCATGACGCCCACTATGCCGGCCGGGAGAACCCCCATATCGCCAGCAAGTTCCCGTGCGGCATGACATTTTTATGATCGTGAAACGGTACCAACCCCTGCTTGAAGGGCTGGCCCGAGGGCTTTCTATGCGTTAATGTTAACAGTGCGGATTGGGGCGATCCGCGTATAGACGGCCGGCACATCATTCTTTCAGCCGAGTCATTGCGGTTCAAACACTGAACACGCCGCCGTCGTTGTGCCTGATGAGATGTGGGGGGACATCGGCATGGCCGATATTAGCTTTGGTCAACGAACGCTGCAGGGCGTGTCCATCAATTCGCCGACCGACGTGGCCTTCGGGCCGGACGGACGCCTTTATATCCTTGAACAAAACGGCCTCGTTCACCGGGTCGAGGTCCAGGAGAGCAACGGCCAGTATCAGGCCGTCTCGCAGGAGACGATCACCAACGTCTTCGACATCCAGAATTACGACGTCAACGGCAACCCGATCAGCGACCAGGGGCGCCTCGCCTTGGGACTTCATGTCGCAGGCACCGGACAGAACCCGGTTGTGTATGTCAGCTCCGCCGACCCGAACTTCCCCTATCTCAACCGCAGCCAGGGCCCCCTCGATTCCAATTCCGGCACCGTCTCGCAATTGACCTTGGGGGACAGCGGCTGGGAGAAGGTCGATCTCGTCCGCGGTCTGCCGCGGGGCAATACGGCCCACGGCATCAACGACATGGATATTCGCTGGGAGCCGAATCCGGATACCGGCGAGATCGAACCGTTCCTCTATCTCAGCACTGGCGGGACGACCAATTCCGGCGGCTCCGGATCGTTCTTTTTCTTTCAAGGCGAGACGGTCTACGCCGCTGCGGTCCTGCGCATCGATCTGAACCGCCTCGCCGATATGCCGGTTCAGACCACGGATCAGCTCGGCCGTCCGCTCGACGCCAATGACTATTATGTCTACGACCTGCCGACCGTGAACGATCCGACCCGTCCAGATCTGCCCGAGGGCGACATCAACCCCAATAGCGGGTTCGATGTTTTCGGCAGCAATAACGGTCTCAACCAGCCCAAGCTCGATCTTGACGGCCCGGTCGAGATTTTCGCGACCGGGTTCCGCAATGCCGTCGGCCTCACGGTCACCGAAGACGGTCGGATTTTTGCCCCCGATAACGGGCCGTCCAACTGCTGCGACGGGACCCCGGTCTTCCTCAACGGCATTGCCACAAACTATCCCAACAACGGCCAGTTCGGCACGCCGAATGTGGAGTCCGACGATGCCTTCTACGAAATCAAGGAGGGCGAATATTACGGCCACCCAAACCCGGTCAGGGCCAGTGGACCGGATGCTGGCATCTATATCGGCGGCTCGACAAGTGAGGTGTCGGTCTATCCGGAAGACTGGGATGAAGTGCTCGGCGGGTTCGATTCGACGAATTCTCCGTGGTCCGATAATGGCAGTTTTATTCGGAACGGCTCGACCGGCGACAATGCGCTTACAACATTCCCGTCTTCAGTTAACGGCGTGGACGAATACACGGCAACCTTCTTCGAGCGGGAAATCGAGAATTCCTTCGTTCTGTCCCGCTTCACCTTCAGCGGCGGCACCGCGCAGGACATTATCTTCCTCACCCTGAACGACGACAAGACGGCGGTCGTCGATCAGACCACGCTCAATCTGAACAATTTTGGCGGCGCGCTGGGGTTGACCACGCTCGACGACGACGCCGAGTTCCCGGGCACCATCTGGGTCGCGGGGCAAATTTCCAATTCGGTCGCGATCCTGGTTCCGAACGGCGAGCCGGCCGAGGATCCGACCCCGCCGCCGCCGGACGATCTCGACGAAGACGGTCTGCGCGACTATGTGACTGACCCGCTGCCCTTCGACACCGTGAATGGCGCTCTCGACCAGCTGGGTCTGAACGACTCGATCTTCTGGTCCTTCAGCCCCGCCATCGATGCACCGGGTCCGGAAGGGTCGATCTTCAATCTCGGTATCACCGGCGCGATGACCGACAATACCGCCACCGCCCTCACCGACCTCTTCGACGATACGAATTTCTTTCCCGGCGGCGCGGTCGGCCAGCTCAATCTCAAGGAAGTTGGTCCCGGCACGCCGTTCGGCACGGCCAACACCTTGCGCGACGCGGCTCAGGTCGCGTTCCGGACCGCGAACACCGTCGAGGAATTCACGATCTCGACGGATCTGGCCAATCCCGCACTCGATCTTCTGAATCTGAATTCAGTCCAGGACGGCACCAGCATCGGCCTTGCGATCGGCCCGGGCACGCAATCGGACTTCCTGTTTTTCGGCGTGACGGTCGAGAACGGATCCTACGGCCTCAAGACCGTCTTCGAGCGCGATGACGCCGAAGTCTCCAAGACATTCGTTCCGTTCCCCACCTTTGCCGATGCAAGCGCGAACCGGTCCGGCGATGTTGTCCTGCTGTATTTGGATGTCGATAAATCGAACGGCACGGTCACGCCGCGCTACGAGATCGATGTCTATGATCCGGATGCACCCGGCGGCGGCGCGGTCGAAACCGTCAGCGGCACTCTCGATCCGATCACCGTCGATGGCGATGTTCTGGCGGCCATCCAGGGCACCTATGCGCTCACCCAGGACGCCAGCAACATCACCCAGCCTCAGCAGGTGAATTCCGGGCTCGCCGTCTCGCTCGTCGCGACTACCAACGGCGATACCGAGACACTGCCGGCCACATGGAATTCCATCCTGGTCGAAACGCCCGCGCCGATCGGCGGCGGTGTCGTTCTACCCGAGCCCATCGCGATCTGGGACGGTGCATCGAGCACCGGTGCGGTCATGGTGGACGAGACCGGCAATGGCTTCGATGGCACCCCAAGCGGCGGTGCCGGCACCACCGCGAATGGACGGACCGGTACCGGGTTCGAATTCGACGGCACGAATGACGCCTACATCGTCCAACACGATAGTGCCTTCCTGCTCGATCAGGGTACGGTGAGTTTCTGGGTCAACCCGGATCAGACCGGCGGAGATCAGGGCCTCTTTTCAAAAGACGCCAGCTTCAACGGCACCGGCGGTCATCTGGACATCCGCATGCTGAATGGCGGCAATCTGTGGGCTCGCCTACAGAACGCCAACAGCGCACAAGACGTTGTGGTTACCGGCCCATCGCTCAGCGCCGGGCAGTGGAGCCATATCGCTTTGTCCTGGGGGCAAGACGGCGTGCGCCTCTATAGCAATGGCAGCCTCGTCGACAGCGACGGATATACGGGCGGCCTCGGATCGACCTCCGGCGGCGCCGGCAATTTCGAGCCGATCGCGATCGGTGCCACCCTGAGGTCCTCGGGCGACAACAGCGCCTCACCGCTGACGCAGTTCTTCGACGGCACCTTGGATGAAATCTCCGTCTCGGGACAGCAACTCTCCGACGGCGATATCGGAGCGCTGTATCAGGCCGGGCTCGATGGTCTGCCGCTGACCACACCGGTGGGCAACAGCGCGCCGTCCACGCCGGTCTTTGTGCCCACCGTGCCGGTCGTGACCGAGTCGACCGTGGGAACCATCGCGGCCATCGCGGTCGATGATCCGGAGAACGACACGATCTCGCTCGGTCTGGTGGATGATTTCGGCGGGCTGTTTGCATTGAACGGCAGCGATCTGGTGCTTCAGACGGCTATCGATTTTGAGAACCTGCCCGACGGCTTTACCGATGCCGGTAACGGCGAAGCCTACGCCACCATTGCCGTGACCGCCGACGACGGTCAGGGTAACCTTGTGACCGGCACCGGTCTGGTGGTGGTCGAGGACGATGTTGCAGAGGTCAACCTGCCTCCCGTGGCCGACAATGACAGCGCCGACGTCATCGAAAATGGGTCGGTGCTGATTGATGTGCTCACCAATGACAGCGATGCCAATCTCGATACGCTGACTATCACCGGAACCAGCGATCCGGCCAACGGCACGGCCCAGATCGATAACAAGGGCACGACCGACCCGGGCGACGATGAAATTCTTTATAGGCCCGATACGGATTATTTCGGCTCGGACAGCTTCACCTACACGGTGACCGATCCGGAAGGCGAAAGCGCCAGTGCGACCGTGTCGATCTCAGTCGAAGAACAGAACGATGATCCGGTCGCGGGCGATGACACGCTGATTGTCACCGAGGACACGTCGACGGACCTGCATGTCCTGTTTAATGACAGCGACGGCAACGGCGATCCTTTGACGCTGACGATCCTCATGGGTCCCGCCAACGGCATTGCGGTGATCGACGACAAAGGCACGGCCGAGACCGATGACGACCGCATCGCCTACACGCCGAATGCGGATTACAACGGCAGTGATGAGATCGTCTACCGCA
>CAZHDI010000115.1:0-9047 GCA_964531285.1 uncultured Alphaproteobacteria bacterium
CCGTATAGGCAAAGAGCAGCTTGGCGCCCTGCTTGATGAGGCCGCCATATTCCTGCGCCGTTCCCGGCAGGAAGCCGGGCACATCCACAAAGGTTACGATGGGAATGTTGAAGCAGTCACAAAAGCGCACGAAACGCGCGGATTTACGGCTCGCGGCGATGTCCAGACACCCGGCCAGCACCATGGGCTGGTTGGCAACAACGCCGACTGTGGAGCCTTCGATCCGGGCAAAGCCGGTGATGATGTTCTTGGCGTAATTGCCCTGGATCTCGAAGAAATCCGCCTCATCGACGGTCTTCAGGATCAGTTCCTTCATGTCGTAGGGCTTGTTCGGATTGGCCGGCACGAGGGTATCGAGCGAATCCTCGATCCGATCCGGGTCGTCGTAACTCGGACGGACCGGCGGGCGCTCCCGGTTATTCAGCGGCAGGAAGTCGAACAGCCGGCGCATCTGCTTGAGCGTGATCACATCGTTCGGGAAGGCCCCGTCGGCCACGGACGATTTCGAGGTATGGGTCCGCGCGCCGCCCAGTTCCTCCGCGCTCACATGTTCCTGGGTCACGGTTTTGACGACCTCAGGACCGGTGACGAACATGTAGGAGGTGTCTTCCACCATGAAGATAAAATCGGTCATGGCCGGGGAGTAGACCGCGCCGCCGGCACACGGACCCATGATCACCGAGATCTGCGGCACGACGCCGGACGACAGGACGTTCCGCACAAAAACTTCCGCGTAGCCGGCGAGGCTGTCCACGCCTTCCTGGATCCGTGCGCCCCCGGAGTCGTTGAGCCCGATCACCGGCGCGCCGACCTCGGACGCCTTGTCCATGATCTTGGCGATCTTCTTGGCGTGGGTTTCCGACAAGGAGCCGCCGAACACGGTGAAGTCCTGGCTGAACACGAACACCTTGCGCCCATTGATGGTGCCCCAGCCGGTGACCACGCCGTCGCCAGGGAATTTCGTTTCGCCGATGCCGAACTCGACCGCCCGATGCTCGACAAAGGTGTCGTACTCCTCGAAGGACCCGGTATCGAGCAGGCACTCGATCCGTTCCCGGGCGGTCAGCTTCCCGCGGGCATGCTGTGCGTCGATGCGCTTTTGGCCGCCGCCAAGGCGCGCGGTGGCCCGCTTGTCTTCCAGCTCCCGCAGAATGTCTTTCATGACCGTCTTGCCCTTTCCCCGTGTAAAGCTCCGGCCGGCCTCTCAGGCCGCCTCCTCCATATACCGCATCGTCTGCACCGATACCGCCAGATCGGCCTTGCGGCGCGCATCGCGCGCGGCGGCCTCGGCATCCTCGCCCCACTGGGCAATCTGATAGGCCTCGTCGATCCGCGACAGGCACCAGGCGCTCTCGGCGTCGAGCTTGCCGTGCACCAGCGCCAGCGCGATCAGCGCCGATCCGCTCAACGACGCCGCCAGATGAGCGCTGGCCAGGGTGAACGGATCGCAGTCGCCGAACAGGCCGCGCACCCGGTCCAGCGCCTCGTCGGGCTGGGCCACCGGGCTCACACCTTGGGTGACCTTAAGCGCGATCCCGAATGTGGCCTCGGCCCAATCAAGGATCGGTTGCCAAGCCTGATCCTGCTGCGCCACAAGCTCGCGCGGTCCCTCGGCCCGGTAACACAACAGATCGGTCTCGGCATACCGCGCTATGGCGTCGACCACCGGTTCCGTCTGCGGCGCCACCCCATCGATGACCGCGTTGGCGAGGCGCGTGAACGGCATGGTGTCGGGGGCGATCTCGTCACCCTGCCCGGCCCATTCGCGCGCAATGGCATCCGCCAGGGCCCGGGACGGCACACAGAGGCCCCGTCCGCCAGGCGTACGAACAGGTTTACCGTCAAGATGGACGGCATACCCGCCTGCGGTGTCCGCCACTACCTCAGCCGCCGAATAGAACCGTTTCATGCCCACTGCCGCATCGCCTCATCCAAGGCGCACTATACAAGACTGACGGAAGAAACAGTGCAATTCCGGCCTGGGCGGCTGGCGCCCGCTTGACGCAGCGGCAAGCGCCTGGATCAGGACGCCCGGCCCCAAACCCGCAGCAGGGCCTCGCCCAGATCGACAAAGGACGGGATCACCACCCGCGCGCCGGCGCCGCGAAGCTCGGCGACGTCGTGATACCCCCAGCCCGCCCCGATACCGGCGATCCCGGCATTCATGGCACAGGCCATGTCCACGCTGGTATCGCCCACGAACACAGCGTTTTCCGGGGCCACGCCGGTATAGCGCAGCAGGCTGTGGAGCATGGCCGGATGCGGCTTGGAATGGCCTTCATCGGGGGTGCGGGTCGCGATGAAATAGCGCTCCAGACCATGGGACCGGAGCGAATGATCGAGGCCGTGGCGCGACTTGTTGGTCGCGATGGCAAGCAACACGTTCATCTCATAGAGCGTCTCGATCACCGCCTGGGCATGGGGAAACAGAGTGTCGAGCGGGTCGGGCCCGGCGCGCTGAAACTCGCGGGCCGCATGGAGCGCCCCGGCAAAGGCCACATGCTCGTCATGGCTCATATTCGGCAGAACCGCGCGGATCGCCTGCTGGATGGGCATGCCGATCGTCGCGCGGGTGATCGGCGCCTCGGGCTGCGGCAGACCGAGGGACAGGCAGGCCGCGCAGATCGCGTCATGGAAGCGGGGGTGGCTGTCGACCAGGGTGCCGTCGAAATCGAAAATCACCAAGCGCAGCGGCGTATCGACGCGATCGGTCGTGGAGGTCGAAGCAGTCGTCACAGGCCACATTGTCTGCCCTCGCGGGTCATGGTCGGGCGTAGTTTAGTCCGCAAACGGGTCCGCGCCCAGTTCCCTTGCCTGGCTCTCATGGAACCCGAACAAGGCCCAGCTTTCGGCCATATGCGGCGGCAGCGGCGCCTCGGCGCGCACGACACCGCCTTGAGGGTGCGCGATCTCGATGCTGCGGGCATGCAGATGCAGCCCGTCCGGCACCCCGCCCAGGGTCTCGCGCCGCGCGCCATAGCCGTACTTCACATCATTGACCAAAGGGGTTTCCAAATAGGCACAATGGACGCGGATCTGATGGGTTCGCCCGGTGACCGGCATGAGTGCCAGCCACGCCGCCTTGCCGCCCGCCTGGGAGACGGTCAAAAACCGGGTCAGTGCCTTTTGCGCCTCCGGGTGATCGTCATGGACCGGCACCACGCGCTCGCCGTCGGCCGCGCCGCCCGGGGCCGGCAATTTGGCCAGCGGGACGGCAACGGCGCCCTCCAGCGGATGGGGGACGCCGAGCACAAGGCCCCAATAAATCTTCCGGGTGCTGCGCGCCTTGAACGCACGCGCCAAAGCCTGAGCCGCCTGCCGGGTGCGCGCCAGGACCAACACCCCGCTGGTGTCCCGATCCAGGCGGTGCACCAGGCGCGGTCGCTCGTCGGCCCCAAAGCGGAAGGCATCCAGCATGCCGTCGAGATGGCGCGTGGTCTTGGTGCCGCCCTGGACCGCAAGACCGGCCGGCTTATTGATCACCAGGACCTCATCGTCCTTATGAAGAACAAGCTCTTCGGCCCAGCGCCGGTCTTCCGCGCTGACCCTGGGCGCGGTCTTGGGAGCCGGCGCGCCGCTGTCGCCCAGGGGCGGCACGCGCACGCTCTGGCCTTCTTCAAGCCGGGTATTGGCCTTGACCCGCCCGCCATCGACCCGCACCTGCCCGGTGCGCAGCAGCTTTTCCAGCCGGCCATGGGTGAGGTCGGGAAAATGGGTTTTGAACCAGCGGTCAAGGCGCATGCCGTCCTCGCCGCCGGTCACCATTATGGTCTGCACACCGCTCATATGCTTCGCGATACCATGAGTCCGAGGAATAGCGCGCCGATGGTCAACACCACCGACCCCGCGACATAGGCCAGCGCGCTCAGCCCCGCATCGCGCTCAAGCAGCACGCTGACATCGAGCGCGAAGGCCGAAAAGGTCGTAAACCCGCCCAACAGCCCGACCATCACGAAGGCCCGCCAAGCCGGGGCGATATCGGGCATGTGGCGCGCGAACACCCCCGCCGCGAGGCCCATGATCAGCGAACCGACGACATTGACCGTGAGCGTGCCCCACGGGAAGCGTGCGCCGAACAGGCTCAGCATGACACTGCCCAGGGCGAACCGCGCCACCGCGCCGAGCGCACCGCCGGCGGCCACCGCGAGGATCATGGGAAGGGTCAGGGGCAAGAGCGGTGGTCCTCGATCAGTCATCGTCCGTCATGCCCGCGAAGGCGGACTCCGGCACCCTGGGTCCCCGCTTTCGCGGGGACGACGACACCAACATTATGGTTCGGCCCGGGCCCGCAGCTTGGCCCAATAGGCCAGACGCTTGGACACCTCGCGCTCGAAGCCGCGGTCCGTGGGCGTATAGAACGTCATCCGGTCCATGCCGTCAGGAAAGTATGTCTGCCCCGAAAAGCCGTCCGCCGTGTCATGGTCATACGCATAGCCCTGGCCATAACCCAGCCCCTTCATCAGCTTGGTCGGCGCGTTGAGGATATGGGCCGGCGGCATCAGCGAGCCGGTGTCCTTGGCACTGCGGACCGCGGCCTTGTAGGCGGTATAGACCGCATTGGATTTCGGCGCGGTCGCCAGATAGACGATGCATTGGGCCAACGCCAATTCGCCCTCTGGCGAGCCGAGAAAATCATAACTGTCCTTGGCCGCCAGCGCGACCGTGAGCGCCTGGGGATCGGCAAGCCCGATGTCCTCGCTGGCCATACGGACCATCCGCCGGCAGATATACAGCGGATCCTCTCCGCCGGCGAGCATGCGCGCCAGATAATAAAGCGCCGCATCGGCATCCGATCCGCGCACCGATTTATGCAGCGCCGAGATCAGATTGTAATGGCTCTCCTGGCCCTTGTCATAGACCGGCGCCCGGCGCTGCACCGCCTCGACGAGCCCGGCCGGGTCGAGCGGGGCATCACCGGTCAGGGTGAAGAGGTCTTCGGCCAGATTCAGCAGATACCGCCCGTCGCCATCGGCCATGGCCCGCATGGTGGCGCGGGCCGTCTCATCAAGCGGCAGGGTCTTGCCTTCGAGCGCCTCGGCACGGACAAGCAATGTCTCCAGCGCGTCATCGTCGAGGCGCTTCAGGACCAGGACCTGCGCGCGGGACAGCACGGCGGGGTTCAGCTCGAAACTCGGATTTTCCGTGGTCGCCCCGACCAGCACAATGGTCCCGTCTTCCATATGGGGCAGGAACCCGTCCTGCTGGGCGCGGTTGAAGCGGTGGATCTCATCGACGAACAGCAGCGTGCCCTGCCCGGTCTCACGCCGCGCCCGGGCCGCATCGAACACCTTGCGCAAATCCGCCACGCCGGAAAAAATCGCCGAGATTTGTTCGAAATGCAGCCCGGTGCGCTGGCTCAAAAGGCGCGCGATGGTGGTCTTGCCGGTCCCTGGCGGTCCCCACAGAATGAGCGAGGTCATCCGGGCAGCCGCGACCATGCGCCCGAGCGGCGCGTCGGCCCCGAGCACATGGTCCTGGCCGACCACGGCCTCGAGGCGGTCCGGGCGCAGACGATCCGCCAGCGGACGGGGTGCGCCCTGATCCAGACCGGCGGCTTCGAACAGGCTGGTCACCAGCGGTACCTCAATGTGGCGATGCGCCCGCCCCGCTTCATCTCGATCTCCCAGGCCCGCGCGCCGGTCCCGAGCGCGGCCTCCAGATCGCGCACCCGCGTGATGGGGCGGCCATTGACCGACAGAATGATATCGCCGGAGCGCAGCCGGGCCCGGCGGGCATAGCTGCGTTGTTCCGTCTTCAGAATGGCAACGCCGGTCTGAAGCGGATCGAGCCCGTTCTCGTCATTGAAGGCCGGCGACAGATTGACCACGGTCGCGCCCGACAAGGGGGAGGCCGCGCGCAGCAACGTCTCGTTGCGCGGCGGCGTCTCCGGCGGACGGGCCACCCGGACGGTCCCATTGCGCAGCCGGCCCTCGCGCCAGAACTGGACCGGCACGCTGCTGCCCTCTCGGGTGGTCGCGATGCGGTAGCGCAGCGCCTGGGGATCGACCACATCGAAGCTGGCGATCTTGTGGACGACATCGCCGGACCGCAGGCCCGCCTCGTCGGCCGGCCCACCGGGAAACACGCTGGTGATCAACGCCCCGCCCGGCCGGTCGAGCCCGAAGGACTGCGCAATCTCGGAGGTCACCGCCTGATAGGCCGCGCCGAGCCAGGGCCGGATCGGCTTTTGTCCGGCCACGGCCGAATCGACCACGAGCCGGACCATATTGGCGGGAATCGCAAAGCCGATGCCGTTGGAGCCGCCCGAGCGCGAGAAAATCGCGGTGTTGATCCCGGCCAACTGGCCGTCGGACGTGACCAGCGCGCCGCCGGAGTTCCCGGGATTGATCGCCGCGTCGGTTTGAATGAAAAAGTTGAGATCGGAAATGCCGACCTGGGTGCGCGCCACCGCCGAGACGATCCCGCTGGTCACGGTCTGGCCGACCCCGAAGGGATTGCCGATCGCCAGCACCAGGTCGCCGACTTCGATCTCATCGGAGTTCTGAAAATCGACGAATGGCAGGCGCTCGCCGCCGGTGTCGATGCGCAGCACCGCCAGATCCGTGCGCTCGTCGGTCAGCAGCACTTCGGCATCGAATTCGCGCATGTCCTGGAGGACGACCGTGAACTCCTCGCCATTGGCGATCACATGATTGTTGGTGACCACGATGCCGTTATCCCGGACGATCACGCCGGAGCCCAGAGAGTTCTCCATGCGCTCCCGCGGCATGCCGAATTGCCGGTCACCGAAGAAGCGCCGGAAAAACGGGTCGTCCATCAGCATGCCGGACCGCGTCGCGACCCGGCGCTGGGCATAGACATTGACGACGGCTGGCGCAACCGTCTTGACCACGGGCGCAAAACTGAGCTGCACCTGGGTCATGCTGTCCGGCACCGCCCGGCCCTGAGCCCCGGCGGGCGCCATGCCCAGCGTCAGCAGAACGAGACCCAACGCACCAAACCAACCGGATCGTCCCACGGTCCATCTCCTCGAATTGATATCCCTGGCGTCCATGTGGGTGCCGCTCCGTGGCAAGGTCAAGGCCGCCGGCGCCCCCTGGGGTCAAGCCCCCCCCTTAAAGCCGGCGATACATGATGTGGATGTCGGTCAAGCCAAGACGGGCATGGCGGAAGGCATCGGGCACCGTGCCGATGATCTCGAACCCCAGATCCTGCCAGAGCGTGACCGCGCCGGTGTTCGAGGCCACGACAAAGTTGAACTGCATGGCCCGAAACCCCAGGCGCCGGGCTTCCTGAATGGCAAAATCGCCCAGGGCACGCCCGACGCCCCGGCCCCGCGCCGCCTCGGCCACCATGAAGCCGCCATTGGCCACATGATCGCCCAGACCCGGCTGGGTCGGCTTGAGAAAACAGGACCCGAGCACGGCGCCGTCCACAACCGCGGCATAGACATGCGCGCCATCCGCGAACCAGATGCGCTCGGCCGCCGCGTTATCGGTGGCCGGGTCGAAGGCGAAGGTCGCGCCCGCCCGGACGACTTCAGAGAAAATCCGCAAAATCGCGGGCTTATCGGCGGAAATGGCAGGACGGATGACGATCATGCGCCTGCTCATACCAGACCCTCGCGAAGGACCAAAACACACGTTGTATTTGCGCGCATCCGCGGGGCGTATCGGGCTATGCTGTCCCCTGATCTGCGAAGGCGGTGCCATGACCCAAAAGCACGGCTCTGCCGATCCGGAGTACCGAGGAAATGATGTCGCAAGCCAACAGCCCGGAGCGCCGCGCCGCCGCCGCCGCCAAGGTCATCACCGCCCTTGTGATCGTGATCGTCGCGCCGCTCGTGATCGGCGTGATCGTCGCATCGGTGGTCAGCGGTCGGGCCGCCCATCTGATGGAAGCATCCGTGGTCCTGTTCCAGACCATGGCACTGCTCGCCGGGAGCTTCATTTTCGTCTTTGCGCTGGTCTATGGTTTCAACCGGCTGGCCCGCGGCAAAACCGGCGGCCGGGACGAGAACCGGCCGGACTGAGCCGCCAGACGAACCAACCACAAGATTGAGGGGGACCTGACATGACGATGCGCCGATGGATGACAGGCCTGATCGCCGGTTTGGTTCTGGCCGTGCCGGGCGCCATGGCGCTGGCCGACGACACCATTCCCTTGCGCGATGACGCGGTGCGCACGCCCGATGCCCGGTTCGAAAACCTGCCCGGCTACCCCTTCGCGCCGAACTATGCTGAGATCGACGGCTACCGCATGCATTATGTGGACGAAGGCCCGGCCGACGGACCGGTGGTTCTGCTGCTCCATGGCCAGCCGTCCTGGAGCTATCTGTACCGCAACTTCGTCCCGCCGCTGACGGATGCCGGCTTCCGGGTCATCGCCCCGGATCTCATCGGGTTCGGCCGCTCCGACAAGCCAAAGGATCGGGCCACCCACACCTACCAGTTCCATGTGGACGCAATGACGGCCCTGATCGACACCCTCGATCTGGAGGGGATCACGCTCTTCGTTCAGGACTGGGGCGGGCTGATCGGCCTGCGCGCCTTGGCCAACGATCCGGACCGCTATGCCCGGGTGATCGCCGCCAATACCGGATTGCCGGCGGCCAATCCCTGGATGGGTTGGATCGCCTATGAAATTTTCAAATGGTCGGTCTGGTGGGAAGGCGAGGTCCGCAGCCTCGATGCCGAGAACGAAGACTTCACATTTGCGCGCTGGGTCGCCTATGCCCGTACCTCGCCGGACTTCACGGCGGGCGGGATCGTTCAGGGGGCCACGTTGCGCACCTTGAGCGACGCAGAAGTCGCGGCCTACGATGCGCCGTTCCCGGACGAAGACCATTTCGCGGGCGCCCGCACGATGCCCTATCTGGTCCCCTCGCAGCTCGGCGTCAATGAACGGGTCTGGCAGGACACCTTCGAGACCTGGGACAAGCCGTTCCTGACCGCGTTCAGCGACTCCGATCCGGTCACCCGCGGCCAGGATCAGGTGTTCCTCGACCGGGTGCCCGGCACGCAGGGTCAGCCGCATACGACCATCGAGCAGGCAGGTCATTTCCTTCAGGAAGACCAGCCCGCCGA
>CAZHDI010000116.1:0-8993 GCA_964531285.1 uncultured Alphaproteobacteria bacterium
CGGTGATATCGGGATCGAAAGCATCATGGTCATTTCGATTCCTGAGACCGTCTCGACCGACTACGACACCTCGGACAGGCTGTATTTCGAACCGCTTACGGATGAAGACGTGCTGGAGCTGGTGCGGGTCGAGCAGTCCAAGGGCACGCTGAAAGGCGTGATCGTCCAGTTCGGCGGTCAGACGCCGCTCAAGCTCTCTAAAGCGCTCGATGCCGCGGGCGTCCCGATCCTTGGCACCTCGGCCGACGCGCTGGACCTTGCCGAGGACCGCGAACGCTTCAAGGACCTCATTCACGATCTGGGATTGCGCCAGCCGCGCAACGCCATCGCCCGCACCGCCGACGTCATGCATGACAAGGCCCGCGACACCGGCTTTCCGGTCGTCGTGCGCCCCTCCAATGTGCTGGGCGGACGGGCCATGGAAATCGTCCATGATGACGTTCATTTGGACCGCACACGGATCATGTCGCCGGAGTTCGATTTCGCGACCGAAGGGCCGGTTCTGATCGACGCCTATCTCCAGGACGCCATCGAGGTCGATGCCGATGCCCTGTGCGACGGACAATCCGTGTTCGTGTGCGGGATCCTGGAACATATCGAAGAAGCGGGTGTTCACTCCGGCGATAGCGCGTGCTGTCTGCCGCCCCATTCGCTCGACGCGCAGATCATCGCCGAAATCCGCCGCCAGACTGAAGCCCTCGCCCTGCGCCTGGGCGTCGTCGGCCTGATGAATGTGCAGTTCGCCATCCAGGACCGCACGGTCTATGTGCTCGAGGTCAATCCGCGCGCCAGCCGGACGGTGCCGTTCGTCGCCAAGGCTGTTGGGATCCCGGTCGCCGGCATCGCCGCCAAGCTCATGGCCGGGCACAAAATCGACGCCTTCGGTCTGGCCCACACGCCGCTCGATCACATCGCGGTCAAGGAATCCTGCTTCCCCTTCGCCCGCTTCCCGGGCGTCGATACGGTGCTGGGCCCCGAGATGCGATCGACCGGCGAGGTCATGGGTCTCGACACCGATTTCGGCCGCGCCTTCGCCAAGAGCCAGCTTGGCGGCGGAACCGGCGTGCCGGAAGGATCGCGGGCCTTTGTCTCCGTGCGCGACCGGGACAAGCCGGGCGCCGTCGCCATGGTGACCGAGCTTCAGGATCTCGGCTTTGAGGTCTATTCCACGGTCGGTACGGCTGATTTTTTGTCGGGTCACGGATTGGCGGTGAAGCGCGTCAATAAGGTCCTGGAGGGCCGGCCCCATATCGTGGACGCGCTCAAAAACGGGGAAATCGATCTGGTGATCAACACTACGGACGGCGCCCAGGCACTTCAGGACTCCAAGTCCATCCGCCGGACCGCCCTGATGCAAAAGATCCCCTATTACACGACCCTGGCCGGGGGGAAGGCGGCCGTCCAGGCGATCAAATCGATCCGGTCGGGAAGTCTTGAAGTCGCCCCATTGCAATCCTACAATAAGACTCTTGCCAAAGATGGGTCGGGGCGTTCCGGACCGGCCTCATCGGCAATATAAAGCGCAGCAGCCCCGGCGTTCGCAGGGCGGGCGCGCGATGAGCGATCGTACGATCGGCAGCTTTTCTCCACCGCGTCAGCCTTCCGGCAGGCGCGGTCAGTCATTTCCGCTCGGGACGGATCATTCCAGAAGGATCGTTCCGTCGCCGTGACCTCACACGGTCGAGACCCTCAGCCGGTCACGACAATACGAGCGGTAAAGACCGAGGGAAAAAGAGGCGGGTTCGGACGACTTGTCATAAGCAGCGAGTTAAAAAGACACGACACCCATGGAAAAAATTCCGATGACCGCGTCCGGCTACCAGACGCTGGAAACTGAATTGAAGCGTCTCAAAACGGAAGACCGGCCCGCCGTGATCGAGGCGATTTCCGAAGCGCGCGAACACGGCGATCTGTCGGAAAACGCCGAATATCACGCCGCCAAGGAACGCCAGAGCTTTATCGAGGGCCGCGTCCTGGAACTGGAAGATATGCTCGGGCGCGCGCAGGTGATCGATTCATCCAAGCTGTCGGGCGATTCGGTGAAATTCGGCGCGACCGTTACGGTCGTCGATGAAGATACCGAGGACGAGAAGCGCTATCTCATCGTTGGTGAGCATGAGGCGGATGTGAAATCGGGCCGGATCTCGATTTCCTCACCCATTGCCCGCGGCCTGATCGGCAAAAGCGTCGGCGATGTGGTGGAAATCGCCACGCCCGGCGGTGGCCGGTCCTATGAGATCGTCAAGGTCGAGTGGGTCTGACCGACAGGTCCGGCCAGATCCGCCCTCAGCGACTCACGCCGCGTCCGGTCCCCCGGGCGCGGCATTTGTGTCCGCTTCGGGCGCCGAGCCGTCCGGCCCGCGCGGCACATCATCCATCGGCACGCCCGGCATCTCCTTACCGGCCCGCACCACGATCGAGGATTTGACCCGGTCGACATTGGGAGCCGCCGTCAGCTTGCCCGTCAGAAACGTCTGAAACGCATCGAGATCGGCGGCGACGCATTTCAGCAGGAAATCGTAATCCCCCTGCAACAGGTAGCATTCGCGCACCGCGGGCCATCCGGCGATCAACGTTTCGAACGCCCGCAGATCCGCATCGGAGTGATGGGCGAGCCCGACCTGAACGAAGCCGGTCACATGATAGCCGAGCCGGCGCGGGTCCAGCATGGCATGATAGCCCTTGATCAATCCGGCCTCTTCCAGCGCGCGCACCCGGCGCAGGCACGGCGGCGCGGAGATATCGACCCGGCGTGCGAGTTCCACATTCGTCATCCGGCCGTCATCCTGCAATTCCGCGAGGATTTTCCGGTCGATGGCGTCAAGCTTGACCTTCTGCATGTCTCTGGGCTCTTTCGAGGGGGGGCATAAGCGGTGTGCCGGACCGGCACAGCGCAATATCATTACAAGATGGCGCAGTCTTTCGACAAGAGCCACACGAAAAACGGGGGGGCACATGGCACAGCATAACCGGCGGTGGCGCTGTTGGACGGTGAGCGATGGGCGCCGGGGCATGGAAAACCAGGTCCTCGGCCTTGCCGAAGCCCTCGCCCGCCGCGTGCCCTTGAGCATCGAGACCCGGACCGTCCGTCTTGCCGCCCCCTGGCGCTGGATGCCCTATCCGGTGCTCGGCGCGGGCTGGCCCGATCCGCTGGCGGTCCTGCACGACACATCGGGCCGTTTCGATCCGCCCTGGCCGGATGTGCTGATCGGCTGCGGCCGGCAGGCGGTGCCCATTTCACTGGCCATGCGCCGCCGCTCCAAGGGACAGACCCTGACCGTTCAGACCCAGCATCCGCGCATCGACCCCGCGCGCTTCGATCTGGTCTTGCCGCCGCGCCATGACGGCCTGACGGGCCCCAATGTTCTGCCGCTCATCGGGGCCCCGCATCGGGTCACCCGCGAGACCCTCGAGGCCGGCGGCGCCCAATTCGCGGATCTGTTCAAGGACCTGCCCCGCCCGCTCGCCGGGGTTCTCATCGGCGGCACCAGCAAAAGCCATCGCCTCGACGCCAACCGCATGACCGCCCTCGCCGCCGATCTGAAAGCCTTGAGCGATGCCGGTATCGGCCTCGCGGTCACCACCTCCCGGCGCACCGGCGCCGAAAACGAAGCGATCCTTCGCAACGCGCTTGCCGGCACGGATGCCTTTGTCTGGGACGGCGCCGGCGAGAACCCCTATTTCGGCCTGCTCGCCCATGCCGATGCCCTTCTGGTCACCGAGGACTCGACCAATATGGTCACCGAGGCCGCGGCCACCGGCAAACCGGTTCACATTCTCGCGCTCGACGGCGGCAGCGCGAAGTTCACCCGGTTCCATGACGACCTGGCCGCGCGCGGGGTGACGCGGCCCTTCACGGGGCGGCTCGAGTCATGGACCTATGATCCGCTCGACGAAACCAGCCGCGCCGCTGAGGCCATTGCGGCCCGTCTTGAAACCCGCACCGCGATGGCTATCTGACCGACAGATCGCGCCGCCCAGAGGCCCGCACGGGGGCGTTCGGGCGCACCAGAGAAAGGACTTCCCGGCCATGACCGATCCGGCTCCGACCCGACACCACAGCGTGCTCATTCTGGGCTCCGGCCCGGCCGGTTATACGGCCGCGATTTATGCCGCGCGCGCCATGCTGAAGCCGGTGCTGGTTCAGGGCATGCAGCCGGGCGGGCAGCTCACCATCACCACGGATGTCGAGAACTATCCGGGCTTTGCCGATGTCATTCAGGGCCCCTGGCTCATGGAGCAGATGCGCGCCCAGGCCGAGCATGTCGGCACCGAGATGATCAGTGATCTGATCGTCAAGGCCGACTTGGATCAGCGCCCCTTCCGCCTCACCGGCGATAGCGGAACGGTCTATACCTGCGATGCGCTGATCATCGCGACCGGCGCTCAGGCCAAATGGCTGGGTCTGCCGTCGGAAGAAGAGTTCATGGGCTTCGGCGTATCGGCCTGCGCGACCTGCGATGGCTTTTTCTACCGCGACAAGGACGTGATGGTCGTCGGCGGCGGCAATACGGCTGTCGAGGAAGCGCTATTCCTGACCAATTTCGCCAGCAAGGTGACGCTGGTCCATCGCCGGGATTCTCTGCGGGCGGAGAAAATTCTCCAGGATCGCCTGCTCAAACATCCCAAGATCGAGGTCATCTGGGACCACACCCTGGATGAAGTGCTGGGCGAGCGCGACCCCCTTGGCGTCACCGGGGCCCGGCTGCGTCATGCAGCAACCGGCGAGACCCGGACGGTCGATGCCCATGGCGTCTTCATCGCCATCGGCCATGCGCCGGCAACCGGTCTGTTTACAGATCAACTCGACATGACCAAGTCGGGCTATATCGTCACCGCGCCGGACTCCACCGCGACCAGCATCCCCGGTGTCTACGCGGCGGGCGATGTGACCGACGAGACCTACCGTCAAGCCGTGACGGCGGCGGGCCTTGGCTGCATGGCCGCGCTTGAAGCCGAGCGTTTTCTGGCCGAGAAGGACGCACTGTCCCAGGCGGCGGAGTAACCCCGGCCGTTCCTGCCCGGCGGATGGCGGGGCGGCGGCACGGAAGAGCGGACCATGGACTGGGATAAGCTGCGCATCTTCCATGCGGTTGCCCGCGCCGGCAGTCTGACCCACGCTGGCGACACACTGCATTTGAGCCAGTCGGCTGTCAGCCGGCAGATCAGCGCGCTCGAAACACAACTCGGCGTGACCCTCTTTCATCGCCATGCGCGCGGCCTGGATCTGACCGAACAGGGTGAGATTCTGTTTCAGGCCACCAGCGAACTCGACGACCGCATCTCGGCAACCCGGGATCGCCTGACCGACAGCCGGGAAAAACCGCGCGGCCCGTTGCGGATCACCACAACAGCCGCCTTCGGATCGACCTGGCTGACGCCGCGCCTCAAGACCTTCATGACGATCTACCCGGACATTCAGGTTCAACTCCTGCTCAATGACTCCGAATTGGACCTGTCGGCCCGCGAGGCGGATGTGGCCATTCGGCTGCACCCGCCGGCCCAGGCCGATCTCATTCAGCGGCGCCTGTTCCGGGTCCATTATCATCTGTATGCCGCGCCGGACTATGTGGCGCGTCGGGGCCAGCCGCAGACCCTCGACGATCTGGACGATCACGACATCATCCTTTACGGCGCCGATGTGCCCAAACCCATTTCCCATGTGAACTGGCTGGCCAGCGTCGGCCGGGAGGGGGCCGCACCGCGCCGGGCGGCCTGTCACATCAACTCGATGCTGGGGATGCTGAATGCGGTCGAGGCGGGCATGGGCCTTGCGTCCCTGCCCGATTATCTGTGCCATGACAAACCGCATCTGGTGCGGCTGATGCCCGGGATCGACGTGCCTCACTTCGATACATATTTTGTCTATCCCGAGGAACTGCGCAACTCCAAGCGGGTCGCGGTGTTCCGCGATTTCATCTGCTCGGAAACCCGCAACTGGACCTTCTGACGGGACCGCCGCGCCCGGTCATGGAATGTTAAGACCTGCCGTTCCTTACTGAGGACGGTGGCTCTCTCCCCCCAAGACAGTCACCGCATCCAGTGCCGTTTATTCCCCTTGACGGCACGTGTCACGTCCTACCCCTGGCGTGGCACCTCCCATATCCACACCTTGGCCGGGCCTTGTGCCCGGCCCTTTTTTTGTGGTCCCCTCAGCGCTCATGAGAGACCGCCCGAGGATGGGGCCATGCAACTGATATTCATCGCCGGCGCCTGGGGATCGGGCACAACCGCGTTGACGGGTGCCCTGGATGCCCTTGGCCTGCCCACCTTCGGTCCGCATGTGGCGCTGCGCGATCCGCACACGCCCAATTCCTTTGAACTGGCCCCGTTCCGCGACCTGGTGCTGACCTATGTGGACGAAACCAGGGGCTGCATCCGGCCCACGCGGGCGGCTCGAATCGTGCCCGCCCTTCAGGCCTTCGCACTCGACCTGTCGGCCGGCAAATACGGTCCCTGGCCCGACGACGCGAACCGGCGGGCGCTGATCAAGGTGCCCGCGGCCAGCCTGTTGCTGCCGCAGCTCGCTGAGGTCTTCAATCTCACGGTGGTGATGGTGCAGCGCCCGCTGGCCCAGATCGAAGCCAGCCGCAAGCGGCGCGACTGGCCGGCTCATTTCGGTGCCGAAGGAGCGGCGCGCCTCTATGAGCACGCCTTCGCCGATTTGCGCGAGGCGGGTCTGTCCTGTCTGACGGTCAGTCACCGGGACCTCACCGGGGATCCCGAAGCGACGCTCACGCGTGTCATTGCTTATTGCGGCCTGGAGGATCTCGCCGCCAATCTCGGTAACGCGGCGGCCTTTATCCGTCCGCCGGCAGACCGATCAGACCCGGCAGCGCCGCCATCCGCGTGAAGACCTCGCCGCCCGCCGCCGTGAGCGCATGCGGGTCCGCATGGGGCGAGCCGGCATAGGACAGCACGCGCATGCCGGCCGCATGGCCCGCTTGTGTCCCGGCGACGCTGTCCTCGATCACCACGCACCGGTTCGGCGCGGCGCCCATACGGTCCGCCGCGAACAAAAACAGGTCCGGCGCAGGCTTGCCGTCCCTGACCATGGTCGCGCTGAACAGCCGGTCGCCCATAAGCGGCAGCAGCCGCGTCAGACCCAGCGTGAAGGTCATTTTCTCGACCGTGCCCGACGAGGCGACACAGAAGGGCAGTCCGGCGGCACGGATCGACAAGACCGCCTCCCGCACCCCGTCGATGGGCTGAAGTTCGGCTTCGAAGAGGTCGAGGTCATGCTGACGCAGGCGCTCGGCCCAATCCGAGGGCAGCGGCGCCCCGTGCAGATCCTCCACCACGCCGAGCATATGGGCAAAGGACCGGCCCTGAAACCGGTCCCGGATCTCCGCTGCATCCATGCGCAGGCCGATCTCGTCCAGGGCCCGGATCAGCGCCCGCTCGGCCAGAGGTTCGGAATCCACAAGCACGCCGTCGCAATCGAAGATCACCAGCGCTGGCCGCATCTCATCGCTCCACAGGCTATCAATCGAGGGTCAACGCGCCGGTCATCACGGGCACGGCGGCCCCGCCAATCCGGACCCGGGCCGCGCCGTTCGCGGCCTCGTCGACCTCTACACTGATATAGCTCGGCCGGCCCATCTCGACACCCTGCCGGACCCTATAGGAGCCGGGCCCCAGATACCCGCCCAGCGCCGCGCAAGCCGATCCGGTGGCCGGATCCTCCGCGACACCCAGGGTCGGTGCGAACATGCGCGCATGAAGATCCGTTTCCGGATCGTCGGTGACAGACGCGAACAGGAATAGCCCCTTCGGGATGTCCGCATCGAGCCGGTCCAGAGCCGCAGCATCGGCACGCGCCGCGCGCACCGCATCCCGGCCCGCCAGTTCGATGATGCTGAAGGGCGCGCCCGCGCTGTAGGCACCGGTGCCCTTGACCGCGCCCGGATCGAGACCGAGCACATGAGCCGCGTCCCCGGCGCTCAACGCCCGGCCCACGGGTTCCGGCGCTTTCGGGGCGGTCAAAATGGCGCGCCCGTCCTCGATGGTCACCGGGACCGGCCCGGCCAGGGTGGACAAGATCATCTCTGACCCGACACGGCCGAGACCATGGAGGGCCAGCGCGGCTCCGACCGTCGGATGGCCGGCGAACGGCATCTCCACCGCGGGCGTGAAAATCCGCAGATGCGCATCGGCCGCGCCATCGCCGGGCAGGATGAACACCGTTTCGGACAGGTTGAACTCGTTGGCGATGGTTTGCATGTCCCGGTCATCGAGACCCTCGGCGTCGGCAAACACCGCCAGTGGATTGCCCGCGAACCGCTCGCGCGCGAACACATCGAGTGTCATGAACCGATAGCGCCGCGCCATGGCCGCCTCCCCGTCCGGTTGCCGCATCGACCGGCACTACAGATACAGCCGCTCGCCTTCAAGACCCTTATAAAGATCCGCGACCTGTTCGGTATAGCCGTTGAACAGCAGCGTCGGCACCCGTTCATCCGTCCCAAGAGCCCGTTCGGTCGCCTGGGACCAGCGCGGATGGGGCACCTCCGGATTCACATTCGCCCAGAAGCCGTATTCCCGGCCCTGCACTTCCTCCCAGAAGCTCACCGGGCGGGTGTCGGTGAACGTAAAGCGCACGATCGACTTGATCGACTTGAACCCGTATTTCCACGGTACCGCCAGGCGCAGCGGCGTGCCGAACTGGGGTTTGAGCGGCTGTCCGTAGACGCCGGTCGCCAGGAACGCCAGATCGTTGGTCGCCTCGGCCAGGGTCAGCCCTTCCACATAAGGCCAGGGATACCAGACGGCCCGCTGGCCGGGCGCGACGCTGCGATCCAGGAACGTTTCCATGCGGAGATATTTCGCCGAGCTGAGCGGCCGGGCCATCGCGACAAGATCCTTGAGCGGAAAGCCGGTCCAGGGGACGACCATCGACCACGCCTCGACACAGCGGTGCCGGTAGATCCGCTCCTCAAGCGGCATGGCGCGGATCAGCGTATCGATATCGAGGACCTGCTCTTCCTCGACCA
>CAZHDI010000117.1:0-8890 GCA_964531285.1 uncultured Alphaproteobacteria bacterium
AGCTTGTAGGTCTGGTCCCCGATGACCAGCGTATGACCGGCATTGTGGCCGCCCTGAAAGCGCACCACGACATCGGCGCGCTCCGACAGCCAATCGACGATTTTGCCCTTGCCTTCATCGCCCCACTGGGCGCCCACGACGGCCACGTTGGACACGGGAACTCTCCTGAACCAAAGATCAGTCCGGATACGATGGACCGGACACACAAAAGGGGCAGGTGTCCCCTGCCCCTTCCCCGTGCCGATTGTCGCCTGTCCGGCTTAAAAAGACAACGCGTTCACGCGCTGAACCAGCGGCAGAGTACGCACTTTCTCCAGAACCGGACCGGCCACGGGCTCATCCACCTCGACCAGCGCGATGGCGTTGCCGCCCGGTGCTTTGCGACCCAAATTGAACGACGCGATATTGACACCCGCCTCGCCCAGGGTTGCGCCCAGCGAGCCGATGAAACCCGGCTTGTCCTCATTGGTCACGAGCAGCATGTGGCGCCCCAGCAGCGCATCGAGGGAAATGCCCTCGACCTGGATCACCCGGTTCTGCCCGGTGGAGAAGATCGTGCCCGCGACCGTGTGCTGGCCGCGCTCGGTCTCGACAATGATCCGCACATAGCTTTCATAGACGCCCTGCTGCTCGCGCCGGGTCTCGGACACCTTCACGCCGCGTTCGCGCGTGATAACCGGTGCACTGACCATATTGACCGACGACAATTGCGGCCGCATGACACCGACAAGGGCCGCCGACGTCAGGGTGCGGATGTTCATCTCCGCGACATCGCCCTCATATTCGATCTGGATCGCTTTGATCGGACTTTCGCACAGCTGGCCGGCAAACAGGCCAAGCTGCTCGGTGAGCTTGACGAACGGCTTCAGGATCGGCGCCTCCTCGGCCGTGATCGCGGGCATGTTGATCGCATTGATCACCGCGCCCGACAGCAGATAATCCGACATCTGCTCGGCCACCTGAAGCGCAACCTTTTCCTGCGCTTCGGTCGTCGAGGCGCCCAGATGCGGCGTGGCCACCACATTCTCATGCTCGAACAGCGGATTGTTCTTGGCCGGTTCCTCGGCGAACACATCGAGGGCCGCGCCGGCGATGTGCCCGCTGTCGAGCAGATCCTTGAGCGCCGCCTCGTCGATCAGCCCGCCACGCGCGCAATTGATGATCCGTGCACCCCGGCGCATGGTTTCCATCGCCTCGCGGCTGAGAATGTTCCGGGTCTGATCCGTAAGCGGCACATGAAGGGTGACGAAATCCGCCCGCTTGAGCAGGTCCTCAAGCTCGACCTTCTCGACACCGATGTCCTTGGCGCGCTCCTCCGACAGGAACGGATCGAACGCGATGACCCGCATGCGCAGACCCTGCCCGCGCGCGGCCACGATGGACCCGATATTGCCGCAGCCCACGACGCCCAGCGTCTTGCCCGTCAGTTCCACCCCCATAAACCGGGATTTCTCCCATTTGCTGGCTCGGGTCGAGGCATCGGCCTGGGGGATTTGCCGCGCCAGGGCGAACATCATCGCGATGGCATGTTCGGCCGTGGTGATCGAATTGCCGAACGGCGTGTTCATCACCACGACGCCCTTGGCGGTCGCCTCCGGCACGTTGATGTTGTCGACACCGATCCCGGCCCGACCGATCACCTTCAGCTTGGATGCGGCCTGGAGAATCTCCGGTGTGACTTTCGTGGCCGACCGCACCGCGAGGCCGTCATACGCGCCGATGATCTCGCCGAGTTCCTCCGGGGACAGACCGGTCTTGCGATCGACCTCCAGACCCCGGTTCTGAAAAATCTCGACAGCGGCATCGCTGAGCTTGTCCGAAATAAGCACTTTAGGCATGGAACGGCCGTCCTTTTGGCTGAGCGGGCCGGGCGGTCACGGGCATCCGGCACCGGACCCGCGCGGCCGTCTGTGTTGGAAACGGAATGGTCGGACCGGGCCGCCGGTCAGGCGGCGGCCTGGGTCTCTTCGCGGGCGGTGGCGAACGCCCATTCGATCCAGGGCAGGAGCGCGGCGACATCGGCCTTGTCCACCGTGGCGCCGCACCAGATGCGCAGGCCCGGCGGGGCATCGCGGTAGCCCTCGATATCGTGGGCCACGCCCTCCGCATCGAGCAACCCGCCAAGGCGCTTGACGATCGCCTTCTGACTGTCCGCCGGCTGAGTGGCGAACCAGGGATCGGTGATTTTAAGGCAAACGGAAGTGTTGGACCGTGTGGCAGGATCGCCGGCCAGGAAATCGATCCAGTCGGTCTTGGCCACCCAATCGGCAACCGCCGCCAGATTGGCATCCGCGCGAGCCATCAGGGCATCAAGCCCGCCGATCTCCTCGGCCCAGCGCAGCGCATCGAGATAATCCTCCACGCACAGCATGGACGGGGTGTTGATTGTCTCGCCCCGGAAGATCCCCTCAATGAGCTTGCCGCCCTTGGTCAGACGAAAGATCTTCGGCAACGGCCAGGCCGGGGTGTGGCTTTCCAGGCGCTCAACCGCACGGGGCGATAGGATCAGAACACCGTGCGCGGCCTCCCCGCCCATCACCTTCTGCCAGGAGAAGGTCACCACATCGAGCTTCGGCCACTCGAGCGCCTGCGCGAAGGCCGCCGAGGTGGCATCGCAGATGGTCAGCCCGCCCCGGTCCGCGGCGATCCAATCGGCATTGGGGACGCGCACGCCGGACGTTGTGCCATTCCAGGTAAAGACAATGTCGTGATCCGGATCGACCGAGGCCAGGTCGGGCAGACTGCCATAGTCCGCCTCGATCACGCGGCAGGCCTCCAGCTTGAGCTGCTTGACCGCATCGGTCACCCAGCCGGAACCGAAGGATTCCCAAGCCAGCATGTCCACACCGCGCGGGCCCAAAAGGGTCCACATCGCCATTTCCACGGCCCCGGTATCCGAAGCCGGCACGATGCCGATCCGGTACTCGTCGGGCACGCCGAGAATGGTGCGGGTGCGCTCGATCGCGTCAGCAAGGCGCGCCTTGCCAATCTTCGACCGATGAGACCGGCCCAACGCGTCAGTGGGAAGAGAAGCAGGGGTCCATCCTGGCCGTTTGGCACAAGGACCCGAGGAAAAGTGCGGCCGTGCAGGCCGCATGGCCGGCCGCGCCGGTATCATGCTGGTCATGTCGTCTATTCCTTCCAGAATAGTGCGCTCCGTTGGGGGAGCGTGTCCCACCGCCGATATAGGGGGCTGCCCGTGCCGGCGTCAAGCGGCAAAATCGGCACCGGGCCAAACCGGTCGCCTCCGCGCGGGGCGCAGGTTAGGTTAACGGCCCGGAGCGTAAACGAGCGTCAGACCCCTGACTGGCGCCCACCGACCACGGAGCATAAGACCATGGCCATCGGGATCGGCAGCGAACGCGCCCTCTTCGACATGTCCGAGGAGATCGCCTTCTTCAACTGCGCCTCTGTGGCGCCGCTGCCCATTGCATCGAGTATGGCCGGAGAAGCGGGTATGCGGATCAAAACCCAGCCCTGGCGGATCGAGTCCGAGCACTTCTTCACCGGCCCGGACCGGGCCCGCGGCCTCGTTGCCCCATTGATGAATGCGCGGGCGGACGATATCGCCATCGTCCCGTCCACCGGATACGGGATCACCATGGCCGCCGAAATGATTCCGCTATCCGCCGGATCGGAGATCATTCTTCTTGCGGATGAATTCCCGTCCAATATTTATCCCTGGCACCGGCGGGCGCGCGAAACCGGTGCCCTCATCCGGCGGATCGCCCCTCCGCGCGACACCGGCCTGTCTTGGGCCGAGGCGATCCTCGAAGCGGTCAATCCGCGCACGGCGGTCATTGCCGCACCGCACTATCATTGGACGGACGGCAGCCTTGTGGATCTTGAAACCGTCGGCGCCGCCGCGCGCCGTCATGGTGCCGCGCTTGTGCTGGATCTGGCCCAGTCGCTCGGCGCCGCGCCGATCGATGTTACGCGGGTGCAGCCCGATTTCGCGGTCGCACCGTGTTACAAATGGCTGCTCGGCCCCTATTCCCTGGGCTTTGCCTATGCGGCGCCCCACCGGCAACAGGGCCGCCCCCTGGAGGAATCCTGGATCGCCCGTCAGGGGGCGGAGGACTTCACACGCCTCGCCGACTATCACGACAACCGGGCCGAGGGTGCCCGGCGCTACGATATGGGCGCCCGCGCTCAACTGCACCTTTTGCCCGCGGCCATCGCCTCCCTTGAGCAGATCCTGGACTGGTCGGTCGAGGCGGTTGCCGCCACGCTGAGCGAAGCAACCCGGCTCATCGCGGATCGTGCCCTGGCGCTCGATCTCGACGTCCCGGCTCAGGGAACCCATGCGCCCCATTTTATCGGTGTGCGCTTTCCGCGCGGCGTGCCGGAGGATCTGGTTGCCCGGCTCCATGCGCGGTCTATCTATGTCAGCCTGCGCGGCGATGTGATGCGCCTTGCGCCCCATTTGTTCACCACACGATCCGATATCGACCGGCTGTTCCGCGAACTGAAGGCCATTCTGGCATGACCACGCACGCTCCATCGCATGAGGCCGCGACATCGCCGGTCCGCTGGCTCTACCTTATCGGCCTTGTTATTCTTTACGGATCGTCGTTTTTGCTGATCAAGGTCGGGGTGGCGACGGTCCCGCCCCTGACCCTGGTCGCCATCCGGCTCGGCTTGGGAACGCTGACCCTGCTGGCCATTGCGATAACCATGGGCCTGAAGCTGCCGCGCCTCAGCGCTGCATCGCTGCGCACCCGTCACGGGGCCTGGCGCTGGTTCGCGCTTCTGGGTCTGACCGGCAATGTGTTGCCATTCGCCTTCATCACCTGGGGTCAGCAGGCAATTCCCTCAAGCCTCGCAGGGATCCTGATGGCGGTGATGCCACTGGCGACCATGGGCCTGGCAACACTGTTCGTTCCCGGAGAAAAGGCGACGATGCGCGCGCTGGCCGGCTTCGTCATCGGCTTTATCGGTCTCACGGTTCTGTTCGGCCCCGGCGCGCTCAGTGCGCTGGGCGGACAGGCCTGGCTGGCTCAGATCGCCATGCTGGCCGGGGCCCTGTGCTATGCCACCAATGCCGTCCTGACCAAGAACATGCCGGCGACCCATCCCGTGATTGCTGCTGCCGGTATTCATATCTGCGCCACGCTTGCGGTCGCGGCCGCGGCATTCGCGCTCGAAGACCCGCTGGCCATCACGCCGACGGCGGTTTCCATGATGTCGATCCTGTGTCTCGGCGTGTTCCAGAGCGCGCTTGCCACGCTGATGCTTCTGGCATTGATCCAGCGCGCCGGACCGACCTTCACGGCCCAGATCAATTATCTGGTGCCGCTTTGGGCGGTCATGATGGGCTATGTCTTTCTGGGTGAGGACTTGGGGATCAGTGCGCTGATCGCCCTGGGGCTGATCCTCGCGGGCATTGGCCTGAGCCAGACCCGGCCGACCCGGAAACCGACCGGAGAAAAGGCCTAGAGCGTAATCGTCCCGCGCATGAACGACACGCAGCGGCCCGACAGAACGACCCGGTCGCGGGCCCCGTGCGCATCATAACGGCAGCCGACCTGGCCGCCGCGCTTGGAGACCTGAAAGCCCGTCAGATCCGTCTTGCCCAGACGCGCCGCCCAATAGGGCGCCAGGGTGCAATGGGCGGAGCCCGTCACCGGATCCTCCGGAATGCCCTTAAGCGGTGCAAAGAAGCGCGAGACGAAATCATACGCCTGCCCCTCGACCGGCGCGGTGACGATCAAGCCCCAGGAGTCGGCCTCCAGCAACACATCGCGCAAATGCGATGCATAGCGCAGCCGGCGCACATCGTCCTCATGCTCGAACACGGCGAGCGCATTAACCGCCTTGAGGAGCGCGACCGGCCGGCGCCCGAGCGCCTCGCCCAGATGATCCATGATCTCGTCCGCATCCGGCACGTCATGGGGCGGCAGAGCCGGAAAATCCATGGCCAACGCGCCCTCGGCACCGCGCGTGACGGTGAGCGGACCGCTGCGGGTGTGGAACGTCACCGCCCCGAGATCCGGCGCAAGCTCATTCAGAAGAATGTGGCTCGAGGCCAGAGTCGCATGGCCGCACAGATCGACCTCGTCCGTCGGCGTGAACCAGCGCAGGTGGTAGTGACCCGGGCCCTTGTCGGGCAGCGGCACGAAGAACGCCATGTCCGACAGGGTGATCTCAGCGGCGATGGACTGCATGAGATCGTCATCGATCCACCGGTCGAGCGGACACACGGCGGCGGGATTGCCGGCAAAGGCCCGGTCGGCGAAGGCGTCCACATGGTGCACGCGCAGGTCCATCGCTTCAGTCCTCCTCGCCGGCCGCCGGGCTCAGCGCGCCGGCAACGCTCTTCCCCAGCATGTGATTCAGCGGGCCGTGTCCCGCGCCCAATCCCGGCGCCGTTTCCATGGCCCGCGCCACATACCGCCGCGCGGTCGCCGCCGCCGTGTCCAATGCCTGACCTTGAGCCAGCAGCGCCGCGACGGCCGAGGCCAGGGTGCAGCCGGTGCCATGGGTGTGGCGGGTCTCGATCCGCCGGTGCCGGAACCAATATGTGCCGGCCCGGTCCTTCAGAAGATCGTGAACCAGTCCATCGCCGGTATCAAGATGCCCCCCTTTGAGGAGCACGGCGCCCGCGCCCGTTTCCAGAAGCGCATCGGCGGCAGTTTCCATATCGGCGCGGCTGGCGATGGACCGTCCCGTCAGGACCTCCGCCTCCGGCAGATTGGGCGTAACGACCGCGGCATGGGGGATGATCAGCCTGCGCAAGGCATCGACGGCGCTCGCTTCTAAAAGGCGCGCCCCGCCTTTGGCGACCATGACCGGATCGCACACGACGGAAAACCGGCCGCCCTGCGCCGCCGTCATACAGGCCTGCGCCACCGCTTGGACCACCGCGGCGCTGTGGAGCATGCCGGTTTTTACTGTATCGGCGCCGATATCGTCCAGCACCGCGCGCATCTGATCGGCAATGATGCCGGGCGGGATCTCGTGAATGCCGGTCACGCCGAGCGTGTTCTGAACGGTGACCGCCGTGATGGCGGTCGATGCATAACCGCCCAGCGCGGTGACGGTTTTGATATCGGCCTGGATACCGGCCCCGCCGCCGGAGTCCGATCCGGCAACGATCAGCACCCGGCCCATCGGGGGACGCGCCGCCGCGTTCATGAGCGCCCCTCCGTAGCCCGTAAAATGGCCTGGCGCACCGCGATGGCTTGAACCGTCTCGAACACATCATGGACACGCACCATGGCGACGCGTGCGGCGAGACCCGCATCGAGTGCCATGAGAGAACCCGCCAGACGCCGGTCCGCATCCGCGCCATCATGGATTTTGGCGATAAAGCTCTTGCGCGAGGCCCCCAGCAGCACGGGGCAGCCCAGGTCATGGAGCTGGTCCAGATGGGCCAGAAGCGCCAGATTATGGGCCAGCGTCTTGCCGAAGCCGATGCCCGGATCGACGATGATCCGGTCCCGGCCGATGCCGGCGGCGTTACAGGCCGCGATGCGCGCGCCAAGCGCCCGGATCACCTCATCGACCACATCGTCATAACGCGGATTAGTCTGCATGGTGCGCGGATCGCCCTGGGCATGCATCAGGACGACAGGCACGCCCAGCCCGGCGGCGGTCTTGAGGCTGGCCGGGTCATAGGCCAGCGCGGACACATCGTTGATCAGCGTCGCCCCGGCCCCTACGGCGGCACGCATGACGGCGGCCTTGCGGGTATCGATGGAGAGCGGGACATCGGTGCGCGCGGCCAATCCCTCGATCACCGGCACGACCCGGCGCAGTTCCTCCTCGAGCGGGACCGGCTCGGCCCCAGGGCGGGTGGATTCCCCGCCGATATCGAGAACATGGGCGCCTTCGCCGATCAGGCGCAAGCCATGCGCGACGGCATCCCCGGCACCGGAAAACCGTCCGCCGTCGGAAAAAGAATCCGGTGTGACATTGACGATGCCCATGACCAGGGGACCGTCGGAAGCCCCGGTCGCGCGTGTGCCGGCATTTGCAAAAAGGCGGCGACGGAGGATCTCCGCGCCGCCTGTCCGATCAGTCACTGGTCTTGATCCCAAGGGGGTTGGGCATCAGGTATTCTGCGGTTCCGGCCCTTCGCCGGCACCGCCGCCCTCGCTCGAGCCGCCGGTCGCCCCTTCGCCGCCCTGGGGACGGCGCCGGCCCGCGGCCGGCACGGCGGAGGACGGACCAGCAGGCGCCGCGCCGGTATCGTCGGCCGGATTTTCGCGCACCGGCGGGATGCCCTGAAGCAGCTTCTCGATCTCGTCACCCGACAGGGTTTCGTACTCCAAAAGGCCGGCGGCCAGCTTGTGCAGATCGTCGATCCGTTCCGTGAGGATCTGCCGGGCCCAGTCGAAGCCTTCCTGAACCAGGCGCTTGACCTCCTCATCGATGATCCGCGCGGTATCCTCGGAAATGTTCTGGGTCCGGGAGACCGAATGGCCCAGGAACACCTCTTCCTGGTTTTCACCGTAAGCGACCGTGCCGAGCTTGTCCGAATAGCCCCAGCGCGTGACCATGGCGCGGGCCAGACGCGTGGCCTGCTCGATATCCGAGGAGGCCCCGGACGTCACCTTGTCGGCGCCGAAGATCAGCTCCTCGGCAATCCGCCCGCCCATCATGATCGCCATGCGGGACTTCATCTGCTCCAGGCTCATGGACACCTGATCCTCTTCGGGCAACTGCATGACCATGCCGAGGGCACGCCCGCGCGGAATGATCGTCGCCTTGTGGACCGGGTCCGTGGCCGGCACGCTCATAGCCACCAGCGCATGGCCGCCTTCGTGATAGGCGGTGAGCTTTTTTTGCTCCTCGTTCATGACCATCGATCGGCATTCGGACCCCATGAGGACCTTGTCCTTGGCGTCCTCGAATTCCGACATGGTCACGAGACGCTTGTTGCGCC
>CAZHDI010000118.1:0-2963 GCA_964531285.1 uncultured Alphaproteobacteria bacterium
CCGACCGTATGCAGATGTATAAATACATCGTGCATCAGGTCTCGGCGGCCTATGGCAAGACCGCGACCTTCATGCCCAAGCCGGTGTTCGGCGACAACGGCTCGGGCATGCATGTGCACCAGTCGATCTGGAAGGGCGACAGCCCGGTCTTCGCCGGCTCCGGCTATGCCGATCTGTCCGAGACCGCGCTTCATTACATCGGCGGCATTCTCAAGCATGCCCGCGCGATCAACGCCTTCACCAATCCGTCCACCAACAGCTACAAGCGTCTGGTGCCGGGCTATGAAGCGCCGGTCCTGCTGGCCTATTCGGCACGCAACCGGTCGGCTTCGTGCCGCATTCCCTATGCGCCCTCGCCCAAGGGCAAGCGCATGGAGATCCGCTTCCCCGATCCCTCGGCCAATCCGTATTACGCGTTCGCGGTGATGCTGATGGCCGGTCTCGACGGCATCGAAAACAAGATCCATCCGGGCGAGCCCCTGGACAAGGATCTCTACAATCTGCCGCCGGAGGAACTCAAAGGCGTGCCGACCATTTCGCGGTCGCTGCGCGAGGCGCTCGAATATCTCGATCAGGACCGCGCGTTCCTGACCCGGGGCAATGTGTTCGACGACGACCAGATCGACGCTTACATCGAGCTGAAGCTGGAAGAGGTCGACCGCTTCGAGACCGCGCCGCACCCGGTCGAATTCGACCTGTACTATTCGGTCTGAGGCACCGTCTCAGTCCCGATACGGACGATCGGCCGGGGCCCTCGCGGGCTCCGGCTTTTTGTTTGGAGGCTCTGATGAGCGAAGCCGATGTCATTGCCGCGACCCGCGAACCCGTCACGCAGGCGCGGATCGCGGGCGATCTGCGCGCGCTCGGCGCGGCGCCGGGCATGGTCCTGCTGGTGCACACCGCGCTTTCGAAACTGGGCTGGGTGTGCGGCGGGCCCGAAGCGGTGATCCTGGCGCTGACGGATACCCTGGGGCGCGATGGCACGCTGGCGATGCCGTGTTTTACCGCGCATCTGTCGGACCCGGCGTCCTGGGAAGCCCCGCCGGTGCCGGAAACCTGGTGGCCGGTCCTGCGCGAGACCATGACGCCGTTCGACCCGCGCACCACGCCCTCGCGCCAGGTGGGCGCGGTGGCCGAGACCTTCCGGTCCTGGCCCGGCGTGCGGCGCTCCTCCCACCCCCTTGTTTCCTTTTGCGCGCGCGGGCCCCTGGCCGCGACGATCACCCGCGATCATCCGCTTGAGGAGGGTTTCGGCAACGGCTCGCCCCTGGCGCGGCTTTACGAAGCAGACGCGCACATCCTGCTGCTCGGCGTCGGCTTTGCCCATTGCACCGCCTTTCACCTCGGCGAGCACCGCGCGGGCATCGCCCCGCTGATCGATGAGGGCGCACCGCTGATGCGCGGCGGCACTCGCATCTGGCAGGTCTTTCAGGCCCCGGACTATGACAGCGATGATTTCGAGGCTTGCGGCGCGGCCTTCGAGGCCCGATCGGGCGCGGTCCGGTGCGCGATGGTGGCGCAGGCCCCGGCCCGGCTGATGCGGCTGCGCGCGGCGGCTGATTTTGCCCAATCCTGGCTGCCCCAGCACCGCGGCTGACCGGACCCGCGCGGCCCGCAGGCGACACAGAACTGTCATCGTTTATTGGCTCATGTGACATATCACTGTCATAAAAGCCTTGCGATACGCCCGAACGCGCCCTAGCCTTAATGATCGCCGGGCAAGATGTGCCGTAGACCCCCTTCTACAAAGCAGCCACATCGCCTGAAAAGCCTGGAAAAGGCGCCAATAAGGCGCCGGATGCTGCCGCACTCCCACTGGGGCACCCGCATCCGGTATGCCCGGCAAATTATACTCACTATGAGTATTTTGATCGCAGGCTCTCTGCGATCGCCACCCTGGAGAGGAGATCAATGATGACAAAAACACTCCGTGCCATCCTGCTGGGAACCGCCCTCGCCGCCGTCGGCCCCTTGAGTGCGCCGGCCTTTGCCGAAAGCGCCTGCTCGGCCCGACTGTGGTCGCAGGCGCAGGCCTTCGGCGTGCAATTCGGCGAATTGCAGTCGTTCCGGCTCGAACGCGCCCGCCTGCTGGAAGCGCGCACTGACCGGGGCCGGGATATCCGGGTCGATCCAACCGAGATCATGGTTCCCACACCGATCATCGGGCGCAAGGGTGCCGAGGTCGCCATCAATGTGGGCGGCGAAAAGGTGTGGCTGCACCGGCGTTATGTCCGGGCCCGCTATTACGGAGCGCCGCGGGTGAGCGAACACGCCTGCCGCCGGGTGACACCGAACGAGGTGCGCGCGGTGAAAGCGGCCTGCGACCGCTGCTACGGCGAGTGACGCGCGATGACCGGCCCGCCTCGCGCGGGCCGGTTCGCAACGACATCTCAGATGTCTTGATCAGTTGCCCCGGCGCCGGTCCAACGGCTTCGGCGCTTCGACCTCGCGGCACAAAACGCTGATCCCCGAGACACTGCGCGGTGTGTCGCCCGTCTCATGATGCAGTTCCAGGGCGACCGCCACATGGCCCGGCAAGCACTCGGACCAGGGCTGCCAGCGCTCGTCATTCGGCCCGAACTCGCCTTCCGCGAACATGGGATTGGGAGAGGTGATCGAACCGCAATTGGTCCGCTCGTCCCTGAGCCACCATCCCTCGCCCGGAGACTCAAGATCCCCATTGGAACGCAGATGGAGCCCCTTCACGGCCAGGCCCTTGACCCGGTCCCCCCTGTTGTTGAGGCAAACCGAGAGCGCGGTGATGACCATATCCGGCCCCAGGTCGAAGTCGCGCGGATATTCCACCGTCAATCTGGAACTCGTGGGGTTCTTGCCGCACAGGCTAAGTCCTGTGTCGTTGGCGGTTTCCCGATTGCTCTGGGCGGTGATATTCCGCGCCCGGGCTTCGAACCAGCACGGATTGTCGCGCCGCTCGCGGCTTTGGATCCCGTAAAGCGCGCGCC
>CAZHDI010000118.1:3063-8784 GCA_964531285.1 uncultured Alphaproteobacteria bacterium
GCCCGGCTGCCGTAGGCTTCCAGAGCCTTGGCGGCCCGGCGTTCCTCGGTCTGCTGACGGATGAGCGCGGTGAGCACGCCCAGATCCCAGTCCGGTGCCAGACCGTCCGCCATCCGATAAATCTGTTGATAGTACCAGCCCTGGGTGCCCATGGCGTTGGCGAATTTGATCAGCGTGACCGGCGACGACGGCCCGAAGACCCCCGGACCGAGTCGCAGGATTTTCTCCCAGGACGGCGCGGCTTCGAGCCCGCCATAGAGCAGCTTGTTGGGGATGCCCGGGTCCGCGCACAGCGGGCGCCCCAAGCCGATCACGTCGACGCCCTCCTGGCTCACCGCGCGGTCCATCGCGGCGCGCGAGCGAAAACCGCCGGTGACCATCAGCGGCATGCGCGCCACCGTCTTGATGCTCTCGGCATAATTCAGGAAATAAGCCTCGCGGTCCCGCGTGCTCTGGCGCACGGCCGCCTCGAACACCGGCTCGATGCCGTCCGCGTTCATCATGCGCGGCTGCTCATAGGTGCCGCCGGAAATCTCCAAAAGGTCCACGCCGGCCTCACCCAGCCAATCGACCACCTGAAGGCAGTCGTCATGGCTGAACCCGCCCTTCTGGAAGTCCGAGGAATTGAGTTTCACCGAGATCGGATAGTCACGGCCCAGCTCGGTGCGGGCCTTGGCGATGATATCGAGAAGGAGCCGGGCGCGGTTGGCCAGTGAGCCGCCCCAGTCATCCGTGCGCTGATTGGCGAGCGGGCTTAAGAACTCCGACAGCAGATAACCATGGGCGGCATGGAACTGGACGCCGGTGAACCCGGCGCGCTTGGCTTCCATCGCCACGAAAACGAACCGGTCGCGCAGATCCAGGATCTCGTCATGCGCCAGGGCGCGCGGCATGCCGAATTCGCTCTCGGGCAGCTTGAGGCGCACCGGCGAGGGCGCCACCGGCTCGGCCGCGATGCGCTTGGGGGTCTGGCGTCCGGCATGGGAGATCTGCATCCAGATATGCCCGCCGCGCGATGTCCCGGCTTCGGCGAACGCCTGAAGCGCCGCGAAGCCTTCCTCCTCGGTGCCGCGTTCGATGGCGACATTGCCGGCACGCTCCAGATAGCGCCGGTCCACCTGCACATTGCCGGTGATCGACAGGCCGAGCCCACCATCGGCCCAGGTGCGGTAGAGCGTGGCATGACGCGCGGTCGCATGGTTGCGCGCATCGGCAATGCCTTCGGTCATCGCCGCCTTGCACAGCCGGTTCGCCAGCACGGCGCCGCAGGGCAGCGTCAGGGCTTGCGCAAGCGGGCCCGACATGGTGTTTGCCTGGGACGGTTCGGTCATGACATGTGCCTCCCTGTGCCTGCCCTGTATCGCGGGGCTGGTCCGGACCCGGCGAGTCAGCCGATCCTGCCGGTCTTCAGTGCATCGTTTCCCGACGAGAAATCAAGGACGCTACGCCCATGGCGCGTGCCCGCCCCAAACAGTCTGAACTTCCTGCCGATGAAACCGCCGGCGGCAGCGCCTACAGCGCGAAGGATATCGAGGTCCTCGAGGGCCTGGAACCGGTGCGCCGGCGCCCGGGCATGTATATCGGCGGGACCGATGAAAAGGCGCTCCATCACCTGTTCGCCGAGGTGCTGGACAACGCCATGGACGAGGCGGTCGCGGGCCATGCCAAGGCGATTCACGTGACCCTGGAGGCGGACGGCTGCCTGACGGTCGAGGACGACGGACGCGGCATTCCGGTGGACCCGCATCCCAAATACAAATCCAAATCCGCGCTCGAGGTCATCATGACGACGCTCCATGCGGGCGGGAAATTCGGCGGCAAGGCCTATGAGACCTCCGGCGGTCTGCATGGTGTCGGGGTGTCGGTGGTCAACGCCCTGGCCGAGCGGCTCGATGTGACGGTCGCGCGCGACAAGGCGCTCTACACGCAGAGCTTCGAGCGCGGCGCCCCGGTGACCAAACTCAAGAAGCAAGGCAGTACGACCAAGCGCGGCACCACCGTCGCCTTCCTGCCTGACACGCAGATTTTCGGCGCCCGGGCCCAGTTCAAACCGGCACGGCTCTACCGGATGGCCCGGTCCAAGGCCTATCTGTTCGCCGGCGTGAAGATCCATTGGCGCTGCGCGGGCGAGCTTCTGGCCGAGGGCGATGCCACGCCAGCCAAGGACGTGCTGCATTTCCCCAATGGCCTGGCGGATTTTCTGGCCGAGGCCGGCGCCGGCCTGGAGACGGTGTGCGAGACGCCGTTCACCTGCACCGTCAAGAAAGGCGGCGGGCATGGCGCGGTGGAATGCGCGATGGCCTGGTTCACCGCGTCCGACGGCTTCATGCATTCCTATTGCAACACCGTGCCCACGCCCGAAGGCGGCACCCATGAGGCGGGTCTGCGGGCGGCGCTGACCAAGGGGCTGCGGGCTTACGGCGAGTTGATCAAGAACAAGCGCGCGTCGATCCTCACGGCCGAGGATATTCTGGGCTCCGCGGGCGCCCTCCTCTCGGTGTTCATCCGCGAGCCGGAATTTCAGGGCCAGACCAAGGAAAAACTGGCGTCCTCCGATGCCAGCCGCCTTGTGGAAGCGGCGGTGCGGGACCATTTCGATCATTGGTTGACCGCGAGCCCTCAGGAAGCCGCCAAGCTTCTGGACTGGGCGATCGAGCGCGCCGATGAACGGCTGCGCCGGCGTCAGGAAAAGGAAGTCGGCCGGAAAGCCGCGGGGCGCCGCTCGCGTCTGCCCGGCAAGCTGGCCGACTGCGCGCGCAGCGCCGCGGACGGCACGGAACTCTTTCTTGTCGAGGGCGATTCCGCGGGCGGCTCGGCAAAACAGGCCCGCGACCGGAACACCCAGGCCATTCTGCCCCTGCGCGGCAAGATCCTGAATGTGGCGAGCGCCGGGGCCGACAAGCTGCGCGCCAATCAGGAACTGTCCGATCTGTTGCTCGCCTTGGGTTGCGGCCTGCGCGATAAATACAGCGAGGACGATCTGCGCTACGACAAGATCGTGATCATGACGGATGCCGATGTGGACGGTGCGCACATCGCCTCGCTCCTCATCACCTTCTTTTATCGGGAGATGCCCGGGCTCATTCGCGATGGGCATTTGTATCTGGCGCTGCCGCCGCTTTACCGGCTCAGCCAGGGCGGCACCACGCTCTACGCCCGGGACGATGCCCATAAGGACGAGTTGCTGGCGACCGCGTTCAAGAAGTCCGGCAAGGTGGAGATTTCGCGCTTCAAGGGCCTGGGCGAGATGATGCCGGCGCAGTTGCGCGAGACGACGATGAAACCGGGATACCGGTCGCTGCTCAGGGTTGTGCTGCCCTCGGATGAGGCCGACGAAACGGACGGCCTCGTTGAACAGTTGATGGGACGCAAGGCAGAGTTGCGGTTCCAATTTATTCAGGAGAACGCCCGATTCGTTGAGGATCTCGATATTTGAACGGGTGCCAGCCCCGATTGCGTGACCGAAAACCCGCTCTGCACCCAAAAAAGAGGGCAATTGATCCCGAAATCAGCGATCTGGGCTGCCAAACCCGCCAGATCGTTTGACTTGACACCGATTTTCCCTATGGTCTGGCGCGTATCGCGCACGATTTGTTGCAGTCCCGGGTGGGCAAGACCGGGCCTGTCGAAAGGTGCGGGACCGGCATGCACGTCAGCGCGTGGGATTGAGTGTGGGTGTGAACCCATCCCCGCGGCACCAGTGGCCCGCCGGCAAGACCCCAAGACCGATCCGCACGGACGCGCGCTTGCGCCCACCGTGCGTTTCCACTGGCGCTGTTCCTTGAGGGATCGGCGCCCAAGCCGTGGTTCGGGATGACCCGGACCCTTCACGCGCGCCGCAAGGGACAGGCAAACCGGCCCCCCGCCGCGCCGATTGATTAAAGTGTCCATGGAATCCGAAAACACGACTTTGACCGACGAGCCGACCACGGCTTCATCCGGCGATCCTGAAACCCAGACCGGCGCGGTACCGGACAATGGTCCGCCGGCGGATCACACCGGGACATCCGGCGCCGAGGGCGACACGGCTCATGAGCCTACCGGCGAAACCGCTGCATCCGAAACATCGGTACAGGCCGCACCAGATGCGCCTGAGGTGACCTTCGCCGATCTGGGCCTGAGCGATAAGGTGCTGCGGGCGGTCACCGAGGCCGGCTACACCACGCCGACCGCCATTCAGGCCGCCGCGATTCCCTCCGCTCTTCAGGGCCGGGATATTCTGGGTCTGGCACAGACCGGCACCGGCAAGACGGCCGGGTTCACGTTGCCGATGATCGATATTCTGTCAAAGGGCCGTGGCCGCGCGCGCATGCCGCGCTCGCTCATTCTCGCGCCGACGCGCGAACTGGCGATGCAGGTTTCGGAAAGCTTCGAGAAATACGGCAAGTACCAAAAGCTCACCATGGCCCTGCTGATCGGCGGGGTCTCGTTCGCCGACCAGGAAGCCAAGCTCGATCGCGGCGTGGACGTGCTGGTGGCGACGCCGGGGCGTCTGCTCGACCATTTCGAACGCGGCAAGGTGCTCCTCACCGGGGTTCAGGTCCTTGTGATCGACGAAGCCGACCGGATGCTCGATATGGGCTTCATCCCCGATATCGAGCGCATCGTGAAGCTGACGCCTTTCACCCGTCAGACGCTGTTCTTCTCGGCGACCATGCCGGATGAAATCAACCGGCTGACCCAGCAGTTCCTTCAGAACCCGGAACGCATCGAGGTCGCCAAGACATCCTCGACCGCCGAGACCGTGACCCAGGCGGTTTGCCAGGTGCGCAGCGACGACAAGCGCGAGGCGCTGCGTCAGCTGATCCGCTCGAACGATATTCAGAACGCGATCATCTTCTGCAACCGCAAGCGCGACGTGTCCATCGTCTTCAAGTCGCTGTCCAAGCACGGCTTCGACGTAGCCGCGCTGCACGGCGATCTGGATCAGCGGGTGCGCATGCAGGTTCTGGATCAATTCCGTAAGGGGAATATCAAGCTGCTCGTCGCGTCGGATGTGGCGGCGCGCGGCCTCGACATCCCGGAAGTGAGCCATGTCTTCAACTTCGATGTGCCGTTCAATTCGGAAGATTATGTCCACCGCATCGGGCGCACCGGACGCGCGGGCCGCGATGGTGCGGCTTACATGATCGCAACGAAAGCCGAGCGCAAATATATCGGCGCCATCGAAGAGATGATCGGCAAACCGATCCCGACCATGACCATCGAAGGCCTTGGCCTGGATGGCTCGGACACGGACGAGGACGATGGTGACGGCCGCTCGGGCCGATCCCGGCGGGGCGGCAGCCGGTCGGGACGTGGCGGACGCGGCCGCTCCTCGCGAGCCAAGGCCGATGCGGCCCCCTCGCCGGACACTGACGATCAGCCCAAACGCGCGCCACGCGCGGAGCCCGCCGATGAGGCGCCGTCTGACGACACCCGTCGAGACGCCGTGGCCGATCAGGACAGCGGGCCCCGGTCCGATGACGACCGGTCGCGCCGGGCGCGCCCCAAGCGCAGCCGGGATCAGGACCGCAGTGATGACCGGACCAAGGCACGCGGGGGCCGCGGCGGACGCGGGCGGCGGCGCCGTGACGACGACGACGATGAACCCGTGATCGGTCTTGGCGACCATGTCCCGGCGTTCCTGCTCCGCCCTGTGCGGATCCCTAAGGCGACGCCGGATCAGACCGGCAGCGACAAGAGCGCCGACCCGGGCGACGCAGAAGAGCGCGACTCGGA
>CAZHDI010000119.1:0-8597 GCA_964531285.1 uncultured Alphaproteobacteria bacterium
ACATCCAGACCCATGGCGGCATGGGCTTCACCTGGGAAGTGGACTGCCACCTCTATTACCGGCGGTCGAAGAATCTGGGGCTGGTGCTCGGCAGCGAGCGGGTCTGGAAGGACCGCCTCGTCAGCCAGCTTGAACAGCGCAATGTGGCCTGAGCGTGCCCCAAGCTCTTAAGGGAGACCAACACGATGGATTTTAGCGATACCCCGGAAGAAGCCGCATTCCGCGCCGAGGCGCGCGCCTTTCTTGAGGCCAATGCCACACTCAAGTCCAAGGAAACCGAAAAGGCGGCCGAGCATCTGAGCGAGGCGGAGCTTTTGACCCGGGCCAAGGCCTGGCAGCGCAAAAAGGCCGAGAACGGTTTCGCGCAGATCACCTGGCCCACGGAGTATGGCGGGCGCGGCGGCACGCCGATGCAGTCGGTGATCTACAATCAGGAAGAGGCCAAATTCGATGTGCCGCGCGGCTTTTTCGATATCGGGCTCGGCATGTGCATCCCCACGCTCATGTCCTATGCCACGCCCGAGCAACTCGACCGCTATGTGAAACCGGCGCTCCACGGCGATGAGGTCTGGTGCCAGCTCTTCTCCGAGCCGGCCGCCGGATCCGATGTCGCGGGCCTGCGCACCAAATGCGAAAAGGTCGGGGACGAGTGGATCATCAATGGGCAGAAGGTCTGGACGTCCGGCGCCCATTATTGCGATTACGGCATTCTGGTCGCGCGCTCCGATCCCACCGTGCCCAAGCACAAGGGCCTGACCTTCTTCTTCCTGTCGATGAAATCGCCGGGCGTCGAGGTGCGGCCGATCAAGCAGGCCTCCGGCGGCTCGAACTTCAACGAGGTGTTCTTCAACGATGTGCGCATTCCGGACAGTCAGCGCCTTGGCGAAGTGGGCGAGGGCTGGAAGGTCGCCGTCACGACGCTGATGCATGAGCGCCTGGCGATCGGCGGCGGCAGCGGTCCGGGCGTTGAGGAACTGATGCAGCTGGCCAAGGTCTTGATGCTCGAAGACGGTCCGGCCATGGACGACGCGGCTCTGCGCGAGCGCATCGCGGACTGGTATGTCCGGGCCCAGGGCCTGACCTATACCCGCTACCGGACCCTGACCGCGCTGTCCAAGGGCCAGATCCCTGGGCCGGAAAGCTCCATCGGCAAGGTGGTCAGCGCGCCGTTGCTTCAGGATCTGTGCTCGCTGGCCATGGATCTGGAGGACATGTGCGGCATCGTCGCCGAGGACTTCATGCCCGCCGAGGCGGTGTTCCAGCAGTCCTATATGTGGGCGCCGGGCCTCAGGATCGCGGGCGGTACCGACGAGATCCTGCGCAATATCATCGCCGAACGCGTGCTTGGCCTCCCGGGCGATGTGCGGGTTGACAAGGATGTCCCGTATAACGAGTTGCCCAGCGGGAAATAGTCCCGTTTTGGGACATCCGTCACTCTGCTGACCCAAATCCGCCTCTTTTGCAGAGCACAAAATGAGCGCCGTCGGCCATCCGGTCGGCGGCGATTGTGTTTGTGGCTGAAGGCGTTGCGCGGACCGGTGTCCGGCCCGGCGAAAGTCGGGCGCTCTTGGAACGGACCGCCGCCGGCCCAGGTTAAGGACACGAATGGCGGGATCGCCGCCATGCTGTCCGGAAGACGTTTGACCGATCGATGCTCCAGTGGATTCAACCATATGCCGGCCGCCGGCCGCTTTTGAGCCTTCTTGGCGTCGGCGTGTTTGCGCTGGCCCTGGGCGTCGCGGTTCTGGCGCACCGGATGCCGCGCGATGACAACCCGGAAGCCGTGGCCATCACCATCGACAGTCTGCGTGCGCCGGGCCTGAGCGTGCTGGAGCATGTCAAACAGTCCGGCCGTCTCGTGGTGCTGACCCATGCCGCCCCGACCGTGGTCGAGGACGTGCCGGGGACGGATACCCTTTCGGGCTTTGAGGCCGATCTGGTCACCGCCTTCGCCGAGCATCTGGGCGTAACGCCGGAGTTTCAGGTGCTGCCCTCGGCCGACTCGGTGCGCCTTGCCATGGCCCGCGGCAACGGCCATCTCGCCGCCGCCGGTCTCATCGCGGACCCTCGCGCCGCGGAGGAGGACGATCGGGAGGCGCCGGTCTTCGGCCCGGTCTACCGGACAACCCGCCAGCAGCTTGTCTGCCACCGGGGCCGCAAGCCGGCCAACGCAGTTGTCATCGCCGAGACCGGCTATGCGCCGCGTCTGGACGCCCTGCGCCCGGACGACAGCGTGATGACCTGGGCGACGACCGACCAGCACCGCACGCCGGACCTTCTGGAACGGGTGGCCGACGGCAAGATCGACTGCACCGTGGGCAACGACACGCTGATCGCGATCCAGCGGCGCTATCATCCTGAACTGGCCTTTCCGACCGACCTGACCGAGCCCGAGCCGATCGCCTGGCAGGTCATCGCGCGCGCGCCGGCGTTCAAAGCCGAGATCGACGCGTGGTTCCGGCGCCCCGCCACCAAGCGCCTGCTGGTGCAGCTTGAGGACAAGCATTTCGGCCATGCGGTCGATTACCACTACCGCGACATCGCCACATTCCGCCGGCGGATGGCCGCCCGCTTGCCACGCTACCGGACCGCCTTTGAAGACGCTGCCGCGGAAACCGGGCTGCCCTGGACCCTGCTTGCGGCGGTGGCCTATCAGGAATCCCATTGGGCGCCCGATGCCCGCAGCCCCACGGGTGTGCGCGGCATGATGATGCTGACCCGCGCGACCGCCAGCGAGGTCGGCGTCAGCGACCGGACGGACGCCTTTCAAAGCATTGACGGGGGCGCGCGCTATCTGGCCGCGATCCTGGAGCGGTTGCCCGACGGTGTGGTCGGCGAGGATCGGCTGTGGATGGCGCTTGCGTCCTATAATGTCGGGTTGGGGCATCTTTACGATGCGCGCCGGTTGGCGGTGCGCGAAGGGCTCGACCCGGACCGCTGGATCGATGTGAAGGCCATGCTGCCGCGCCTGGCCGACCCGGCCTATTATCCCAACCTGCGCTACGGCTATGCCCGCGGCAACGAGCCGGTGCGCTATGTCCGACGGGTGCGCCATTATCACGATATGCTGGAACGCGCCGTCTCGGGCGATGTCTGATCCGGCGCGCGCCGCGTGCCTGTGCTAAGGTCGGTGGTCAAGTGACGCATCCGGATTGAATGTCCACAAACCCTAGTCTCCTGGCCCATGACCGAGCCCCGCGCCATAGACCGTACCCTGTCGGTCGCGCCGATGATGGACTGGACCGACCGGCATTGCCGGTTCTTCCTGCGTCTCATCTCGCGCCAGACCCTTCTCTATACGGAGATGGTCACCAGCGCCGCGATCATCCATGGCGACCGTGACCGGCTGCTTGGCTTCCATCCCGCCGAGCATCCTATCGCGGTCCAGCTTGGCGGATCGGACCCGGCCGAACTGGCGGCGGCGGCACGGATCGCCGCGGATTACGGCTATGACGAGATCAATCTCAATGTCGGCTGTCCGTCCGACCGGGTTCAGTCGGGTCGGTTCGGTGCCTGTCTCATGCGCGAGCCGGATCTTGTGGCCGACTGCGTGGCGGCCATGGGTGCCGCGGTCTGCCTGCCGGTCACGGTCAAATGCCGCATCGGAGTCGACGATCAGGACCCGGAACGGGCGCTCCCGGATCTGATCGGCAAGGTGGCCCAGGCCGGATGCCGGACCGTCATCGTCCATGCCCGCAAAGCCTGGCTTCAGGGGTTGAGCCCGAAGGACAACCGCACCGTTCCGCCGCTCGACTACGATCTGGTCTACCGGATCAAGCGGGACCGGCCCGATCTTGAACTCATCATCAATGGCGGGATCGCCTCGCTCGATGAGGCGGCGGCCCATCTGGCCCATGTGGATGGCGTGATGATCGGCCGGGCCGCTTATCAGTACCCCTATCTTCTGGCCGAGGCCGACCGGCGGTTCTTCGGCGCGGACGATCCGCCGCCCAGCCGTGCGGCGGTCATGGCGGCGCTGCGCCCCTATATCGCGGACCATCTGGCGCGCGGCGGGCGGCTCCACCAGATCACCCGGCACATTCTGGGCCTTTATGCGGGCGAGCCGGGCGCGCGGATCTGGCGCCGGTATCTGAGCGAGCATGCGCCTGCCGCCGAAGCCGGGCTGGAGGTGATCGACGCGCTCCACGCCCTGGCCGGAACGGCGCGCGCCGGGCACCGGCAGGGCATTGCCGAGGCCGTGTCCTGATGGACGGCACGATGCTCCTTGCCTATGGGCCGCTGGCGCTCGCCATGCTCGCGGCGGGGCTGGCCGCCGGCGTGCTCGCGGGATTTCTCGGTGTCGGCGGCGGGATCGTCCTCGTCCCGGTGCTGTTCCAGGCCTTCGGGTTTCTCGGTATCGACGAGGCGGTGCGCATGCATCTGGCGGTCGGCACCTCGCTCGCCTCGATCGTCCCGACATCGATCCGCTCCGTGACCAAACACGATGCCAAGGGCGCGGTGGACCGGCCTGTCCTCATCGCCTGGGCGCCGGCCATCGTCATCGGCGTGATCCTTGGCGCGCTGATCGCGGACCGGGTGGACGGGACGGTCCTGACGCTCGTCTTTGCCGTGCTGGCCCTGAGCGTGGCGGCCCAGATGGCTTTTTTGCCCGACCGGCTGCGCCTCGGCGAGGCGATGCCGGGGGAACCGGTGCGCTCAAGCATCGGCGGGACGATCGGGCTTGCTTCGACCCTCATGGGCATTGGCGGGGGCACCTTCGGGGTGACGGTCATGACCCTGTACGGCATGCCGATTCACCGGGCCATCGGCACCGCGAGCGGCTTGGGGCTAATCATTTCCGTCCCCGGAATGATCGGGTTCATCCTGGCCGGGCAGGGGGCGTCCGGTCTGCCGCCGGCCTCTCTGGGCTATGTGAACGCTCTGGCGCTGGCCTTCATCATTCCGATGACCTGGCTGGCCGTGCCCTGGGGCGTGGCGCTGGCGCATCGGATTTCACGGGCCGCCCTGCGCCGGGCCTTTGCCGGCTTTCTGGGCCTCAATGCCGTGCTGATGATCGCGGAAAGCGTCACGCGATAAGCGGGCGCCCGTCATCGTCCCACCAGTCCGGATTCCACATCAGTTCCCAGGCATGGCCGTCGGGATCGGTGAAACTGGCCGCATAGCCGCCCCAGGGCGTCTCGCCCGCCCGCCGGGAGACGGTCCCGCCGGCGGCTTCCGCCCGCGCCAGAACCAGCACCGCCTCGGCGCGCGAGCGCACCGCATAGGAAAGCGCGATGCCGGTGAACGAGCGGTACGGTGCATCGTCATCGACCCCGATATCGGCCGCCAGTTCGCCGCGCGGCATCAGCCCCACCAGCATGCCGCCGGCCCGGAACACGGCCAGCGTTCGGGACGACTGGGCCGAGGGCGTCCAGCCCAGACCATGTTCGTAAAAGGCCCTGGCGCGCGGCACATCCTGGACCCCAAGGCTCACCATATTCACCCGCTGCTGCATGTCCGGCTCCGGTTGTTCATTGATTGTTCGAGATTAGGAACATAAGCGGAACATGATCGGTGCGGCAACAAAAAACCCGCCGCGGCCGGAGCGCCGCAGCGGGTCCCGTAAAAAGCGCTTATCTCGGATTTTACAATTTTTGGTCGTAATCTCCGACGTCCGGATGGGTCTGAAGCACGCCGTCGATGGCCTCGAACATGGCCCGCATATTCTGCTCCGACGTCGGACTTTCGACAACCACCACCAGGCCCGGTTTATTGGACGAGGCGCGCACCAAACCCCAGGTGCCGTCGGCCACCACGATCCGCACGCCGTTCACCGTCACCACATCCTGGATCGGCTGGCCGATCAACTCACCGCCGCCCTTGGCGAGATTGGTGAAATGCTCCGTAACCGCATCGACGACCAGGTATTTCTTGTCGTCCGGGCATTTGGGCGACATGGTCGGCGAGCCCCAGGTCTGCTGAAGATCCCGGCGCAGATCCGCCATGGTCTTGGCCGGGTTGCGGTCCAGCATCTCCAGGATCGCGATGGCCGAAACCATCCCGTCGTCATAGCCGTGGCCGATGGGCTTGTTGAAGAAGTAGTGCCCCGACTTTTCAAAGCCGACCAGTGCATCAAGCTCGTTCACCCGGCGCTTGATGTAGGAATGGCCGGTCTTCCAATAGTCGGTCTTGGCGCCGTGCTCCTTGAGGACCGGATCGGTCAAAAAGAGGCCGGTCGATTTCACATCGACCACGAATTGCGCGTTCGGGTGCTGCTTGACCAGATCGCGCGCCAGCATGACGCCAACCTTATCGGCGAAGATTTCCTCGCCCTCATTGTCCACCACGCCGCAGCGGTCGCCATCGCCGTCGAAGGCGAGGCCCACATCGGCCTTGTGCTCCAGCACCGCGTCGCGCACGGCATGGAGCATTTCCAGGTCTTCCGGGTTCGGATTGTAGCGCGGGAAGCTGTGATCGAGCGTACAGTCGAGCGGGATGACCTCCGCGCCGATGGCTTCCAGGATCTTCGGGGCGAACGCGCCGGCGGTGCCGTTGCCGCAGGCCGCGACGACCTTGATGGGCCGGTCGAGTTTCTTGCCCTCGGTCAGGTCCTTGATATAGCGGTCCGCCAGATCGGGAATGAACTCATACCGTCCGCCCTCGGCGAATTGGTACGCGCCCGACAGCACCACGTCTTTGAGGCGGGACATCTCGTCCGGGCCGAAGGTCAGCGGCCGGTTGGCGCCCATCTTCACGCCGGTCCAGCCGTTTTCGTTGTGGCTCGCCGTCACCATGGCCACGCACGGCACATCAAGCGCGAATTGCGAGAAATACGCGACCGGCGAGAGCGCAAGGCCGATATCGTGCACATGGCACCCCGCCGCGATCAGGCCGTTCATCAGCGCCTGCTTGATCGACCCGGAATAGGAGCGGAAATCATGGCCGACCGCGATCTTCGGTTCGACGCCCATTTCGCGGATCACGGTGCCCAGGCCCAGGCCCAGGGCCTGGATACCCATCAGATTGATCTGTTCTGGAAACAGCCACCGCGCGTCGTATTCGCGGAAGCCGAGCGGGGCCACCAGGGGCAGGCGCTCGAAGTCCGCCGTGTTCGGCTTGAGATCGTCTCGCGGTGTTGGAAAGTGCATGACTGTTTCCCCGAAGCTGGCGCGCGGCCGCGTGGGGTCGCGGAGAACGCGCGCCGGTCTGAGTGACTGACCCCCCGTCATGACGCGATGCTAATCCAAGAGTATGAACGCAAGGCGCATGGGCCCTGAGGGTGTAGCGGCGGGCGGCGCCGATTTCAACTTTAGAGCCCCGATCGGGCATCGGTTAAGGCGGCCAGCACCCGGCAGGACGGCTCCAGCCGGGCCAGGGCGGTCAGAAACCGTGCCGTGCCGGCCTCGGGCGATCCGTCGTTGAGCACGGTGCTGATATCGGCGCCCTCGACCGGATGGGACGCTGCGCGGGAGAGGCGCTCGGCAATGGCATCTCTGCTTTCCCGGCCTCGGGCGGCGAGGCGCTGCGCGAGAACCGGGACCGGGGCGGTCACATGAAGGATGTGTAAGGCGGCAAACCGCGCCCGGGCGGTCTCCAGAATGGCGCGCGAGCCGTTGGCGATCGCATGCCGGCCCTCGGCCAGACAGGCGAGGGCGTCCCGGGGCAGGCCGTAATCCAGTCCGTGGGCGGACCAATGGAGCGCGAAGGCACCGGCCGCGCGCGCGGCGGCGAAGTCCCCGGGCGCGGCGCTGTCAAAGTCTTCGGTATCGGGGTCGGCGGGCCGGGTGATCACGCGGCGCACGAAGACGAAACGCGGGCAGTCCGCAAGGGCGGTCTGGGCCCGGCGCATCAGCGTATCCTTGCCCGCCCCGCTCGGACCCACCACGAGGATGAGCGTGCCGGGCCGACCCGCCTGGGTCGGGCTCGGCTCAGCCGGGCTGGCTGGGCTCTGATCGCGGGGGCAGGGGCACGACATGGCTCACCCACTCGTAAAGACCGGTGCGCAGATGAAGCATGAACCCGGCCGCCCCGGCAACCCGCCCGAACGGTCCAGAGGGGCTCATTTGCAGCGGATACCCATAACTCGTCGCGGGAGCCACCTTGACGACCGCGGCGCCGAGCCGGGCGGTGATCGGCCGGTGGACATGGCCGCACAGGATCAGATCGACCTGCGGATGGCGCCGGATCATGTCGCGAAAGGCCTCGACGCCCTCGAAGCGGTGGCCGTCGAAGACCGGAATGCCGACCGCCATGGGCGGGTGATGCATGGCGATGACCGTAGGCGTGCCGCTCGCTTCGGTGAGCCGGGTTTCGAGCCAGCGCAGGCGCTCCGCACACAGATGGCCGCCGGTTTCGCCATCGGCCAGCGTGTCGAGCAGGATAAGGCGCAGCGGTCCATGAACAGGATCGTCGATATGCCGCACGAAATGCATATGCGGATCGTCCGGGCTCATCGCCGCGACCTCCGCAAGGCCGTCCCGGCAGGTCTCGCGGGCATCATGATTGCCCGGAATAACGATGAGCGGCGCCTTCAGGGGGCGCAGCCGGTCCGCCGCGTGCCGGTATTCGGCCATGGATCGTTTGTCCACCACATCGCCGGTCAGGATCACGAGGTCGGGCTGGGGATCGAGCGCGTTCACCGCCTCGACCGCGCGGGC
>CAZHDI010000120.1:0-1126 GCA_964531285.1 uncultured Alphaproteobacteria bacterium
CGACCCCTACACCCCCAGTGTAGTGCGCTACCAGGCTGCGCTACGCTCCGACCGATGGGATCCCGCAGAATCCCTGGGGTGCGCAGTGTCTACCAGATTGCCCCGATAAGCGCAAAGCGGGCGTTTCAACACGGCAGGACGCCGGGCCATGTGCCCTGACGTCAGGTTCCGTCGGACCCGTCGCGGTTCACCGCCATCGGGAACGGGCTGGTCGCCCGCGGGGCGCTGAGCACCTCGCCTTCGGCAGACGGCTGCGGATCGTTGAGGGCCAATCCCTGGCTCTCGCCGCGATGCGACGGGCGATCCGACAGATACAGGTGCTCGGCAATTTCCGCCTTCATCTCGGTCAGGAGTTCGAGTACCTCGGCCAGACGCACCCGCTGTGTCTCGGTCAGGTCCGGACCGTTGGAGAACGGACGATCGACAGCGACCAGATCGAGCGGCACATCGGTGAACCCCTTCGTGGGCGGCGTGTCCGGCGCTTTTTCAGGTTCGACCACCATATCGGTCACCGGCGAGCCCGGCTCGGGCGCCTCCGGCGGCGGTAAGAGCGCGGCCAATGTATCGTTACGGTGGGCATCGACAATGATCTCGGGCCCGTGCTCATTGAGCATCAGCTGAGTCGTCCGCATGGAGACCCGGTGCCGGTGGAGAAGCGCGTGAATGGCCGAGACCAGGTCCACATCCTCGGGCCGGTAGAACCGGCGCCCGCCGCCCCGGCGCACCGGATCGATCTGCGGGAAACGGGTTTCCCAAAAGCGCAAAACATGCTGCGGAACGCCGACCGCATCGGCCACTTCACTCAGCGTCCGGACCATCCGGTCGCCGGCATCGATCGGGATATCCGCCGGATCCTCATGATCGTGGTCGTCCTCAAACAAACCAGCCGCCTGCGGATCACCGGACACAGCCTCTGGGGCCGTTGCCGCAACCGGCTCGGCTTCATGACCGACCGGCTGTTGCGCATCCGGCTCATCGCCGTGCGCGGCATCGTCATACGGACCCTCGGCATCGAATACAGTGGTCTCGGCCGTATCGACCGGCCCGGCATTGACTTCTTCTACCGGATCCGGACGGACCTCACCGAGCCTCTGATCAAGTGCGCCCGGCACCTCAGCCGCTGGCA
>CAZHDI010000120.1:1226-8449 GCA_964531285.1 uncultured Alphaproteobacteria bacterium
GGGCCATCCGCGCTGGAGATCTCGTCGGCCCCGGTTTCGATGGGCGCAACCGCTTCGGCCGGCTGAACGTCCGGCGCGCTTGTCGAGACAGGCTCCAGACTGTGGGACGGAACGCCAATGCCGGCCAGAGGCTGCGCGGGCACCGGCACCGGCGCCGGTTCATCCTGCTGCTGGGGGCCGACCTCAAGGCTGGCCGCATCATGGCGTCCCATCTCATCCGGATCGGGTTCGCGTGGGCCGGGTTCGTCCGTATACGGCACAACCGGCTCGGCGCCCCCACCTGAGACGTCAGCGCCTGAGACGTCAGCGCCTGAGACGTCAACGTCCGAGACGTCAGTATCGGAGACCTGCGTGTCGGTATCGGAATAACGGGCCCAGGGCGATCCCGGCGCCGGTGTGCGCGCCATCGCGGCCAAGGCGGCCACCGCCTCGGTATAGGCCGGGCTCAGATGATCCGGCCCGGCTGCCGGCGCCGGCGTTTCAGACGCGGCACCGGCCTCGGTGCCACCCGGCGTCATGACCGGTTCGGCAACAGGTGCCGCCGGCGCTGGGTCGTCAAATGTCGGCTCGTCGTCCGGCGCGCTGTCCGGTGTATCGGCATCGAAATCGGCGGCAACCCATAACGGCGCCTCCACCGGCGCGGTCGCACCTGTCGGCGTAACGGCCGGCGCGGCGTCGTGTCTCGGGGCCGGGCTGTGCGGCGGTTCAGCCGCATGATCCGCGGCCGGGGCCGCCTCGCCCGGCGCCTCGGCGGCAGCCTCGACCATGCCATGGACGGCCGCCGGCGGCGTCGCAGGCGCAGGCGCAGGGCTTTCATCGTCAGAGGCTTGGGATGATGGTGTATCGGCCTCCGGCTCGATCGGGGCCATCACTTCGTCCAGCGCGGCCAAGGCGTCGGAGGCAAAACTCGTGGCGCCGGCATTGTCGGGCCGGGGATAGCCATTGCCGAGAACGGACAGGAGATCGTCGCGACCCAGACCGGCATCCGCATCCACCGGCTCGCCGGACGGCGACGGCGCGTCCGCTTTCGGCGCGGGCACCCGGTTGGCTTCGGCGCGCAAAGACGCCATGCGGCGGTTGAAGGATACTGGGCCTTTTGTCCAGCTTCGGGACTCACTCATGGCCTGATGTCACCCCTGCTTAGCATCGACAGCGAACGGACTACCAAGTCCGGGGTGCAAGACTCATTCCGTTGATCCCCGGCTTGCCGACAAGGAGCGGTTGACCGTCTCCTTAAGAACATGGGACGGGCGGAACACAAGCACACGGCGCGGGTCGATCGGGACCTCCTCGCCGGTTTTCGGATTGCGTCCCATCCGGCTGCCCTTGTCCCGTACAGAAAAAGACCCGAAAGACGACAATTTCACGACCTCGCCGCGCTCAAGCGTCGTGGCGATCTCTTCGAGCACGGCCTCGACGATCTCGGCGGATTCCGTACGCGACAGACCGACTTCCTGATGCACGGCCTCGAACAGGTCCGCCCGCGTGACGGTTTTACTCGCCATGATCCGGTCTCCTTCACTGAACCGCACCAAGGTAAGGCGGTCCTGTTACACGGTCAATCAAGTCGTCGATACCAAGACTTTAACAAAATGAAAGTGTTAACAGCCGCCTTCCACTTCATACGGGCAGTCGTCCCGGCCTGCACGTGAGTTGGGTCCCACGCTCACGGACTCGGCCCGGCAGATGACCCGGAATGAGCCGCCCTGGCGGACCTGCGCGCCGATCTGGCACGCCCCGTCCGCACCCGACTCGACCCGTGTCTCTGTTCTAGCCGATCCGCTACCAGCGGACCAGCGCACTGCCCCAGGTAAAGCCGCCGCCCATGGCCTCGAACAGCACGAGATCGCCGCGCTTGATCCGCCCGTCGTCCACCGCCTCGCACAGGGCCAGCGGCACCGATGCGGCGGATGTGTTGCCATGTTTGGCGACGGTGGACACCACCTTCTCCGGCGCGATGCCGAGCCGTTTGGCGGTCGCATCCAGGATGCGCTGATTGGCCTGGTGGGGCACGAACCAGTCGATATCGTCCACCGCCATGCCCACATCCCTGGCCGCTGCCTCGATGGCCTCGGCGATATTCACCACCGCGTGACGAAACACCTCACGCCCGGTCATGCGCAGGTGACCGACGGTCTGTGTCGAGGACGGCCCCCCGTCTACATAGAGCAGGTCCCGCTGGCGTCCGTCCGAGCGCAGATGACTGGACAACAGGCCGCGATCGGCGATGGTGCCCGCGCCGTCCTGGACCTCCATGATGACCGCCCCGGCCCCGTCGCCGAACAGCACGCAGGTCGTCCGGTCGGTCCAGTCGAGAATGCGCGAGAAGGTCTCCGACCCGATGACAAGCGCGCGGCGGAACTGGCCGCCTTTCAAGAGACCGTCGGCCACCGCGAGCGCATAGACAAAGCCCGAGCAGACCGCCTGGATGTCGAACGCGGCCCCTTGGGTGATGCCGAGAGCGGCTTGCACGGTGGTGGCGGAAGCGGGGAACGTCTGATCCGGCGTCGCGGTCGCAAGAATAATGAGATCGATGGTCTCGGCGCCGATGCCGGTCCGGTCGAGCGCCGCGCGGGCGGCGGCAATTGCCAGATCGGATGTGGTCTCCCCGTCGGCGGCGATCCGGCGTTCGCGAATGCCGGTGCGCTCGACGATCCAGTCATCCGAGGTATCGACCGTGCGGGCCAGTTCGGCATTGCTGAGAATGCGCTCGGGCAGATAACACCCGCAGCCTAAGAGAACAGAGCGTTTCACAGTCACGTCGGCCGGCTCCTTACGACGGATGGACGGGGCTCACGCGTCACCGGCACCGCCCTCGGCTGCGGCCTTGGCATCGTCGGCCGCCGCGAGATGGGCGGCAAGGCGCGATGACGCCACCTCCAGATCGGCCGCGAAGGTGGACCGGCCCATATCGATGGCCAGATCGAGCGCGCTGGCAAAACCGAGACCGTCCGTCCCCCCATGGCTCTTGACCACAACACCGCCAAGCCCCAGGAACACACCGCCATTGACGGTGCGCGGATCCATCTTGGACCGGAGGATCTGGAAAGCGCCGCTGGCGAACAGATACCCGATCCGCCCCATGACAGACCGGCCGATGGCCTCGCGCAGATAATGGGCGATCTGTTTGGCGGTCCCCTCGGCGGTCTTCAGGGCGATATTGCCGTTAAAGCCGTCGGTGACAACCACATCGGTCGTCCCCTGCCCGATATCGTCACCCTCGACAAAGCCGCGGTAATCGATCCCCAGATCGGCCGAGCGCAAAATCTTGTCCGCATCACGCACCGCCGCCGTGCCCTTGAGTTCTTCCGACCCGACATTGAGCAGCCCGACCGACGGTTTCGGGATGCCCAGCACGGCCCGCGCATAGGCCTCGCCCATCAGGGCCGAGTCGACCAACTCGCGCGTTCCGCCGTCCACATTGGCGCCGACATCGAGCACGATGCTCTCACCGCGCATGGTGGGCCAGATCGCGGCGATCGCGGGCCGGTTGATACTGGACAGCATTTTCAGTTGCAGTTTGGAGAGGGCCATCAGGGCGCCGGTGTTCCCCGACGATATCGCCACCTGGGCATCGCCGGTTTTCACGGCCTCGATGGCGCGCCACATGGACGTGTCCTGAGAGCGGCGCAGGATCTGGCTGGGTTTGTCGTCCATGGAAATGCGCCGGGGCGCATGCCTGATCTCGCACACCGACCCGAGCCGGCTGTTGGCATCGATCAAGGGGCGCAGCCGCGCCTCGTCGCCATGGAGCAGAAAACGGACGGCGGGATGGCGGATCACGGAGCGCGCGAGCCCCTCGATCTCGACACCCGGGGCATGATCGCCGCCCATGGCGTCGACCGAAACCACAAGTTCCCCGGTCAAGCCCAGCCTCCTCTGCTCGGCCCGCCGCGGAAGGGCGGGCACCCGGTCACAGGCTGATTATACCCCGCCTGGACACGGTGCAAGCCGTCATGACGGACGGACCGCAAAGTCAGGAGGCGTCGGCGGTGTCCATGACCTCGCGTCCGTCGTAGTGGCCGCAGGAGGCGCAGACATGATGCGGGCGCTTGAGTTCGCCGCAATTGCTGCATTCGGCATAGGCTGACGGGGTCAGCGCGTCATGGGCGCGGCGCATGTTCCGCTTGGAGCGGGTCACTTTAGACTTAGGGACGGCCATGGCTCATCTCCGGGCTCTGGCGTCGGACCGGCGCAAAAACGGCTCCTAGGGCGCACGCGGAAGGCGGCGCGTCGGAGCGCGGGTCGCGCGGATCCTTTTGGGAATACACATTGGCGCAGGCGGACCGCTCCGCTCACGCCAGACGCGGCACAATACGCATTTGCGCCGCCATGGCAAGTCCGGCGGACCGGTCAGGGCTTCTTCAGAAGATCCTTAAGACCGGAAAAGGGCCGGTGCGTGCCCTCCGGCGGGGTGTCCCCGTCCGACCCCGCGTCCAGCGTCCCGGCGTCCAGGGCATCCGGCGCCCGCGGATAGGCCGGCAAGTGCAGGGCCAGCGTCTGGGCCACCACCTCGCCGAGATCCGGCCCGCCCGCGCCATAGGTGTCCAGATCGGGCCCGCCGTCCTCCAGGACCACATCCCCGTCCTCGACCGGCTCATCCAGGCCGGCGGCGGTCTCGGGCACCAACCGCACATCGATCGGCACCTCGACCGCCGTGGTCACCGGCTCCAGCGTGACGACGCAGGCCTGAATCACGACGGCGTTGAGCGTACCGTCGACCTGAATCTCATCGCCGCGCTCCCGGCGCACCGTCAGCGCCGCCTCGAGGGCTTCCACCGCTTCGATGCCAAACCGGTTGGCCAGACGCGCACGGGCAGCCTCGTCCGCGCTCAGGCGCACCGGTTTGGCGGCATTGTCGCCGAGCGTATCGAGACGCAAGGGATGGCTGAATTCAAAGGCGGTCATGGCAGATCAGGCCTTCGGCGCAGGGTCAACCCGCGGGAATGTCGGCAAAGCGGATCTCGCCGCGGAACAGGGTTTCATCGCTCTGGGCATCGAGACTGTCGCGCAGGGACAGCATGTAAGCCGCGATCTGCCGGGCCGCCTCCGACGGTGCCTCGGCCTCGGTCCGGAACACATTGCGTTCCACCGCCAGGGCCAGCGCATCGGCGTCGCCCGCATCGACCGCCGGACTATAGGCCTCGACGCGCCCGTAAAACGCCTGGGTCATGGCTTTGATTTTTTTGGGGACCGTGAGATCGCCGACGCCCATTTCGCGCAAGGACTGGTCCATATCCGCGAAAAACCCGTCGAAGATCGCCTGGGCAAGATCGCGGTGAGCCTTGAGCCGCCGCAACACCAGAATCAGATGGACGACGATCATGTCGAAGCGCCCGTCCAGCGTATCCGCGACCCCGAGCCCGGTGTAAAACTCCGGCCGGCGCGCCTGGGCCACCGTCGGCCCGAGAAGTTTATCGGCCACCGACCGGGTTCGCCCCGCCCGGCCTAAAAGACGCCCTATCACCATGTCAGCCTTCCCCTTCGCGAATCCTATTGGGTTGGTTATACTGTGGGCAACGCGCGAAGCCACAGGCCACAGTGCCTCACAGCCAAGCGCGCATCCACGATGACCGCCCGCCTTGTCGTCACATAGGGTGACGGCACGCGGCAAGCGAGGGTCAGGAACAGATGAAAGTGTTCGCACCGAACGGCCGCATCGCGCGCCTGGTTGTGCCCTGCGTGGCGGCGGTGGCCTTTACCGGCCTTGCCGCATGCTCGTCGACGATCATGCGCCCGGTCGTGGCCAAGCATGGCTATGTGCCCGACCAGGAGAAAATCGAGGCCCTGGAAGTCGGCGTCGCCACCAAGGCCATCGTTCAGGAAACACTGGGCACGCCGTCGTCGACCGCGACCTTCAGCGATGACACCTGGTACTACATCTCGGCCACCCAGGAGACGTTCGCGTTTCTGGATACGGAGACGACCGAACGCACCATCGTCGCCCTCTCGTTCGACGATCGCGGCAAGCTGGCCGATGTGGAGCGCTATGACATGGAAGACGGACGCGTCGTGGCCTATTCGGGCCGCGAGACCCGCACCCGCGGACGCGAGCTGACCTTCCTGGAGCAAATGTTCGGCAATGTCGGGCGTGGCCTTCCGGGCGGTGCCGGTAATCCGAACGACGGTCTCAACATTCCGCGCGGTCCGGGGAACTGATCGGTTTTCCGCCCGGACCCGATCCTGGCCCCGATCGGGCAATCTTCAGCAGACCAACGAAAAAGCCCGCCGGCCGGCGGGCTTTCGGGCGTTGACACACCCTGCTTTCTGGCAAAAGGGCAGAAAAAGCACGAAAATCCATCAGTACGCGTCATTCCCGCGAAAGCGGGAATCCAGGGCGCACGGCATCAAACTTAAAAGAGAAATCGAAATGTTGCCGTGGATGCCGGATCTGCGCCGCGCTTGTCCGGCATGACAACGTCCGGAGAAAATGACTTTGTCATCAGTCTAAAGCGAAAGCCCGCCGTCCGGCGGGCTTTTTTCTATTCGGTTCTGCCGGACCCGGTCAGCGCGAGGCCATCATCCGGGCCGATGCACGGGCCAGGAATTCGGGATCCTGGTCGTCCCACACGGTCACCTGACGGGTCAGGCAGGCCGGCTTGGGATCGCCGCAGTTCACACGATAATCGGAATAGACCCGGCGCTCATTGGCGCGCACACCGTCGCTGAACACCACCAGAGCCGCGGCCTGAGACCCGCCGTTCAGCGGCGCCATCACGGATTGCTGGATGAACGTGGCGCCCGGATATTCGGCCCGCACCATATTGACGGTGCGCCGCAGCGCCTCCTCCTGGGGATCGACTTCGATGCGCAAACTCCAGACGCCGTAAGCGACCGCACCAAAGATAATCCAACCCAACAATCCACGCGAAAGCATCCAACCCCTCCAGTGCTCGAACCCGGCGGTTACCTTAAATCCGCACCTGCGAAAGGCAATGACTTTATTGTAATCAAATCGCCATCTACCCGTGTTTCTACGCTTGCCTTTCCTGCGGTTTTCCGTTCTCGGTGGATAAAATGGCAAAGGCCCTGCCAGTTTCCGGGCAGGGCCTTCAATCGTTCAACTCATGCGCGCCGAAACGGCTTCGGCGCGAGGGACCGGACGCCCGGTCACTGGCGCCCCGTCACTGGCGCCCCGTCACTGGCGCCCGGTCACATATGAGCCAGGGCCGCGATGAGCAGCAGGGCGACGATGTTGGTGATCTTGATCATCGGGTTCACCG
>CAZHDI010000121.1:0-8434 GCA_964531285.1 uncultured Alphaproteobacteria bacterium
CGGCATGGACGATGACATGGCCCAGGACGATCCGCTCGACCCGCCCGCACCGCCGACGCCACCGGCGCCGGGCCCCTGATCACCCGAACATCTTCGCGGCGTAATACCCGCCCAGCGCCGTCGAGGCCGTCACGAACGTGCCCCAGGCCACATCCACGACGACCATCGTGAACGGCCAGTCGCGCAAGGTGGCGTAATTGGTCATGTCATAGGTCGCGAACGCGAAAAAGCCGAACAGGCCGCCATAGAGCGCGGCGGTCGTCCAGGACGCCGCGGTGAGCGCGGGCGCAATCGCGAAGATCACCACACCGACGACATACACCAGATAAAAGCCCAGGGCGGCCGGGAAGTTGATGCTGTCGGCCATCAGATGACCGATGCTGCGCTGGAAGAACTTCGTCGCGATCACCCCGAGCCAAAGCGCATCCAGGATGAGGAAGGTGATGATCGCGCCGCCATAGGCCCAAAGATAAGTCGTCATGCTCGTTGCTCCCCTCATGTTCGATGCGCGATACCGTTTGACCTCAACCTAGGGCGCGCGCCTGGTTGGGCCAAGCCCGTCAGACCGGGCGCACCAGCACATGGCGCTTTTTGCCCGCCGACAGTTTGATTACGCCCTCGGCCGTCACATCGCTCAGGCCGACCGGCGCATCCTCCGCCGCGACCGCCGCATCGTTGACCTTCGCCCCGCCGCCCTTGACGAGGCGCCGCGCCTCGCCGCCCGATGCGGCCAGACCGGCGCGCCGGAAGAGTTCGAACGCGGCGATCCCGGGTTCCAGATCGGTCTTGGCGACCTCGATGGTCGGCAGGTCCTGACTGAGGCCGCTGCCCGCGAAGGTCTCCGCGGCGGTCTGGGCGGCCTTTTCGGCGGCGGCGCGGCCATGGAGCAAGGCGGTCGCCTCGTTGGCGAGCACCTTTTTGGCCTCGTTGATCTCCGCCCCGTCGAGCGCTTCGAGCTTTGCGATCTCATCCAGCGGCAGTTCGGTGAACAGCTTCAAGAACCGCCCGACATCCGCATCCGCCGCATTGCGCCAGAACTGCCAATAGTCATAGGGGCTGAGCATGGCGCCATCGAGCCAGACGGCGCCGGCTTCGGTCTTGCCCATCTTCTTGCCGTCCGCCGTGGTCAGCAGCGGCGTGGTGACGCCGAACACGGTCTCACCGGCAACACGGCGCACCAGTTCGACGCCGTTGAGAATGTTGCCCCACTGGTCCGAGCCGCCGAACTGGATCCGGCAGCTCCGTGTGCGGAACAGCTCCAGGAAATCATAGGCCTGGAGGAGCATGAAATTGAATTCCAGGAAGGTCAGCGGCTGCTCGCGCTCCAGGCGCAGCTTGACGCTCTCGAAGGTCAGCATCCGGTTGACCGTGAAATGGGTCCCGTAGTCGCGCAGGAACTCGATATAGCCGAGCGATTTGAGCCATTCGTAATTATCGACCTGTACCGCGTCCGTCGGCCCGTCGCCGAAGCTCAGGAAGGTCTCGAACACCGTCCGGATGCCCGCCATGTTCTCGGCGATCTTCTCGGCCGTCAGGAGTTTGCGGGACTCGTCCTTGCCGCTGGGATCGCCGATGCGGGTCGTCCCGCCGCCCAAGAGCACGATGGGCTTGTGGCCGCAGGTCTGCACCCAGCGCAGCAGCATGATCTGCATGAGCGAGCCCACATGAAGGCTGGGCGCGGTGCAGTCGAAGCCCAGATAGGCGGTCGCCGGTCCGGTGCGCAGGATGGCGTTCAGGCCGTCTTCGTCGGTCAGATCCTGGACGAAGCCGCGGCTTTTCAGCACCTGAAGAAGGTCCTGGCTGGGCGCACTCATCGACGGGTCTCCTCTTGGTCCGGGCAAATCGTGTAAAGCCTGTGCTCTAGCATGAATTGCCGCCACAGGGAGACCCCCATGAGCCCGTCTGCGCCCGCCGCCGTTCTGCCGGCCCTCGGTCTGATGTCCGGAACCTCCATGGACGGCATCGATCTGGCGATGATCGACACCGACGGGGAGCGGGTGGCGGCATCCGGACCGGCGGGTTCGGGCGCCTACAGCCCTGAGACGCGCCGCCGCCTTCAAGACGCCATCGAGGCCGGCGCCGCCATGCCCCATGGCCAGGGCATCACGCCGGCGGTGCGCGCGGTCTGGGACCGGGCAGAGGCGGCGGTGACCCAGGACCACGGCGCGGCCATCGCGGCCTTCGCGGCCGAGCACCCGGCGGCGTTCGAGCGCCTGTCGGTCATCGGCTATCACGGCCAGACCGTGCTGCACCGGCCCAAGGAGGGCATCACCGTGCAACTGGGCGACGGCGCGGCCCTGGCCCGGCGGTTTAGCAAGCGGGTCGTGGGAGCGTTCCGCGTCGAGGATGTGGCCGCCGGCGGCGAGGGAGCCCCCTTCGCACCGCTCTATCACCGGGCGCTGGCGGCGACCTGGCGTCAGACATCCAAGGCCGAAGGACCGGTGGCCGTGCTCAATCTGGGCGGGGTCGGCAATGTCACCTGGATCGGCGCCGATGACGAGGCGATCCTGGCCTTCGACACGGGCCCGGCCAATGGGCCTATCGACGATTGGGTGCGCGAGATGACCGGGGCCGCGATGGACGCGGACGGGGCGCTGGCGCGCTCCGGCACCGTCGATGAGACCGTCCTCGAGGCGCTGTCCGGGCACTGCTACTTTTCAGTTACACCCCCTAAATCTCTGGACCGCCTGGACTTTGGGATCGAGGCCGTCCGTGGCCTGACGGCAGCGGATGGCGCGGCAACCCTGACCGCCTTTACCGCGCGCTCGGTTGCATTGGCGCGGGCGCATTTTCCGGCGCCGGCCTGCATCTGGATCGTGTGCGGCGGCGGGCGCCACAACCCCTGCCTGATGGATGCTTTGCAAGAATGCCTGGATGCGCCTGTGATTTCGGCCGAGAAGGCGGGCTGGCGCGGCGACGAGATCGAAGCGGAGGCGTTCGCGTTTCTGGCGGTACGCTCATTGCGCGGGCTGCCTCTGAGTGTGCCGAGCACAACCGGAGTGCCGCATCCCTGCTTGGGCGGACGCTTGTTCGAAGGCTGATGATCCGGCTGCGGCGCACCTGGAAAATTACTGCTTATAGCAACAAGCAAATATCGGGATATTGGATCAATCCTTTGTTTCGCTTTGGGTCCTTGCCCCTTATGCTGTCATTGGTAATGACACTTCTGGGCACGGGCACACCACATGCAGGCCGATGGCGCAATCATCGAGGCGATCTACGATTCCGTGCTGGACGACACCTCCTGGTCGCTGGTGCTTGAGGCGATCGCCATGCGTTTCAATGCGCCGTGGTTCGCCGTCGCGATACAATCGGCAGACTCGGTCTATCTGGTCGGCGATAATCTTGACCCGGACTGCACCGCCCGGTTCGCGGCGGACCATTGGATGGAGGATGTCTGGGGGCAGGCCGCGAGGGGCGCCCCGTCGGGCACGGTGATGTCCGGCGCGGCGATCTGCCTTCCGAAGGACCTGCCCGGCGGATTGCTCAACAATGTCCTGATCCCGGCCGATGTCGGCGACAGCATCGCGGTGAAAGGCCATAAGGGGCGCCATTGGGAAGCTACTTTCGCGATCTACCGGCGCTATCGTCAGGACCTCTTCTCCCGCCGGGACCTCAAGCACATGGCGGCCTATGCCGGTCATCTGGCGCGGGCCGCCGAGATCCGGGAGCATCTTGCGGGGCGCATGCAGACAGCGTGGGATTTGGATCAGGCGCTGTACCGGTCGCCGATGCCGATCTTTCTGGTCGATGAGACCATGCGGATCACCTGGTTCAATCCCAAGGGCGAGGCTCTGATGGAGGCCCATGCGGCCCGTCCCGCCGAGGTGCGCAAAAACCGCCTCCTGCTCGGCACACAAGAGGACGAATTGGACCTCCAGGATGCCGTCTATCATGCGGTGCGCGGGCGCAAGGCGTCCCGGGTGATGCTGCGGCGGCGCAATCACCGTTTGCCGCTGGTGGCCCATGTGACGCCCCTGGGTAACCGCCTCGTGGAGGACCGGATTCAGACCTGGGCGCCGCCCTCGGTCCGGCGCCGCTGTCTCGTGATCGTGCGCGATCCGGCAGCCCCGCCCGCCACACCCGAAGATCTGCTCCAGGACTATTTCGGTCTCAGCGAAGCCGAGGCCGCTTTGGCGCGCTGTGTCGGCTCGGGTATGACACTCGACGATCTGAGCGACCGGCTTCAAGTGCCCAAACGCATCCTGCGCGGCGATCTCGACCGCATTCTGGCAAAGATGGAAATGCAGTCCGACGGGGAACTGGTCCGCGTCCTGTCCCGCCTATCCGAAGACTGAACGCTTTGGCCGGCCACCGTCAGACCGGCGCGACGACTTCCAGGGTTTCGGCCAGACAGGTCCCGTCGGCCGCGATAATGCGGTTGCGCCGGCCATAAAGGGGCTGGCCGGGATCGGCGAGGGCGAACTGCTGGGCAAGCGGCGCATCGGTCTTGATCTGAAGAAAATGCTCCGGACACGATGTAAAGTCCGTACCGGTTTCGGCAAGGATGGCGCCGAAGGGGCGCATGCCGGCGAGGATGGCGTTGCGGGTGCGTAGCGCGAACCGGCTCAGAGCCAGGCGGATCAGCGCGATCTGCACTTTGCGGCTGCCGGTCTCCAGCGCGATTTTGCGGACATAGGTGGTGCCGTCCTGGCGCAGGCCCAGCACTCTCACCCCCAGAACGCTGTGATGCGCCGCGCTGAGCCGGGCGGTCATGGTGTCGCCATGGTCCAGCAGCCGGCGCGCCGGTGCGGGAAGCGCCTCCGCCGCGATGGTTTGTGCGTGAAGCGGCGGCGCGCCGTCTAGGGTCCACAGACCGTCCAGCGGCATCTCATGGAGCGCAAAGCGGTGCTCGGGAACGCTCATGGATCGCCTTTCCACTGCCCTGGTTCACTGCCCTGGCGGCCGCGTCACTTTTTCTTCGGCTTGGCGGCGTCGGCTTCAGGGTCCGGCTCCGATGTGAGCCGTTTATCCAGATAGCCTTCGATGACGGCGATCAAGTCCTCAAGATTCTGCTCGAAGAAGTGATTGGCGCCCGGGATGACCTCATGGTCGACCGTGATGCCTTTCTGAGCCTTCAGCCGCTCGGCCAGCTTCTCCACATCGGCGGGCGGGACGACCATATCGTCGGTGCCGTGGACGATCAGCCCGGAGGCCGGGCAGGGCGCCAGGAAGGTGAAGTCGTACATATTGGCCGGCGGGGCGATGGAGATGAAGCCGGAGATTTCGGGCCGGCGCATCAGCAGTTGCATGGCGATCCACGCGCCGAACGAAACGCCGGCAATCCAGCACTGGGCGGCATTGGGATTGATGGTCTGGAGCCAGTCCAGCGCCGCCGCCGCGTCCGACAATTCCCCGATACCGCTGTCGAACTCGCCCTGACTGCGTCCGACGCCGCGGAAATTGAACCGCATGGTCGAAAAGCCGCGCCGTTGGAACGTGTAGAAGGTCTCGTAGACCACGCGGTTGTTCATGGTCCCGCCATAGAGCGGGTGGGGATGCAGGAACAGCGCAATCGGCGCGTTGCTGGCTTCTTGATGCTGGTAGCGCCCTTCGAGGCGGCCAGACGGTCCGGCGAAGATGATTTCAGGCATGGGCGGTCAAATGGATCCCAGCGTTTGCAATGGGGCGCGGAGGGGTATAAACCCTACCTGCGCGGTCAAGTTTTCGACGGATCCGTGCGGCGCTCTTGCAAGGTGCCTGAGAAAACCGCGCGCCCTAACTTGACTAAAACAGTTGGGTACTTAGCTCTCAGATATCGCAGGCGCGCGCCGGCGCACTCCGCTTGGCCCGCGGTTCTAGCACAGTTGATCAGGCAACGGGCAAGCATTGACAGTGCGCGCGGCAGGCGAGTTCGAGCCCGGACGAGACTTGTGTCGGGCAAGACCGAAACGGGGCGAGAAAAGGAGCAGACCGTGAAACTCACGACGCGCGGCCGCTATGCGGTGATGGCCATGGCCGATCTGGCGCGTGCTCAGGGCGAGCGCCCGGTCACCTTGTCGGATATCGCGGCACGCCAGGAAATTTCCCTGTCCTATCTGGAACAGTTGTTCGCCAAGCTGCGGCGCGGCGGCCTTGTCGAAAGCGTGCGCGGGCCCGGCGGCGGCTATCGTATGACCCGGCCGCCCGAAGATATGCGCATCGCCGATATCATTCTGGCCGTGGACGAGCCGATCAAAGCCACCCGCTGCGATCTGGAATCCTCCAAAGGCTGCACCGGCCAGAACGGGCGCTGCATCACCCATGATCTGTGGGAGGAATTGAGCCGGCAGATCCACATTTTCCTGGCCGCGGTGACGCTGGCCGATGTGATTCACAAGCGTGTGCTCGGGCGCAGCAGTCTGGAGCCGGCCGTGCCGCCGTCGGAACTGACCGAAACCGCCTTGAGCGAAGTGGCCTTGCGCGATCCGCGTCTTCAGGGCCAGCCGGTCCAGGGGCAGGCCTCGCGATGACGATCGTCCCCGCCTATCTCGATCACAATGCCACGGCGCCGGTGCGGCCTGAAGCTGCGGCGGCGGTTGCCGATGCGCTCGCCGAGGGCGGCAATCCGTCGGCGGTGCATGCCTCCGGGCGGCGGGCGCGGGGGCGGGTCGAGACGGCGCGCGGGTTCATCGCCGCATCGGTCGGGGCGCTGCCCGAAGAAGTCACCTTCACCAGCGGTGCGACGGAAGCGAATGTTCTGGCGATCGCGGGTCTGGCCCGCGCCGGCCGGATCGACCGGTTGATCGTCAGCGCCGGTGAGCATGACTCGGTCCTTGCGCCGGCCCGGGCCGCCGGTCTGCCGCTTGAGGTCGTGCCGCTGACGCCCCATGGACTGTGCGATCTGGCGGCGTTGCGATCGGCTCTCGACACCGGCGCCGCAACAGGCCAGCGGCCCCTGGTCGCGGTGATGCTGGCGAATAACGAGACCGGGGTCATTCAGCCAATCGCGGATATCGCGGCCCTTGTCGAGGCGGTACCGGGCGCGGTGCTGCATGTGGATGCGGTCCAGGGACTGGCGCGGCTCGACTGGAGCATGGCGTCCCTGGGCGCACACAGTGTGAGCCTTTCGGCCCATAAAATCGGCGGCCCCTCCGGCATCGGCGCGCTCATCATGCGCGAGGGGCTGGGCTTGGACCCGCTCTTGCGCGGCGGCGGGCAGGAACTCGGGCGCCGGGCCGGAACGGAGAATGTCGCCGGCATTGCCGGATTTGCCGCAGCCCTTAAGGCGGCCATGGGCGAGCGGGCCGCATTGATGACCCGTCTTGGCGCCTTACGTGATCGTTTGGAAGCGGAGCTTATGCAGACCGCGCCCGAGGCTGTGATTTTCGGCGCCGGAGTGCCGCGGCTGGCCAATACCGGTTGCTTTGCGGTCGCGGGCCTCTCGGCCGAGACCCAGGTCATGGCGCTGGATCTGGCGGGCGTTGCGATCAGCGCCGGCGCGGCCTGTTCCAGCGGCAAGGTCACACCGAGCCATGTCATCGAGGCCATGACCGGCGACCGGGATCTGGCGGCGGGCGCCATTCGGGTCAGCCTGGGATGGACGACACAGGACGACGATGTCGCGCGCTTCAGCGCGGCGTGGGCGGATCATTACAAACGCGCGGGCGCACGGGCCAAAGGGCTCGTGGCCGGCGCTGCATAAAGTCTTGAGCAGAGGAGAAGCCGATGGCGGCGGATCAGGAAACCATCGATGAAGTCAAGCGGCTCGGTGACCGTTACAAATATGGCTTCATCACCGATATCGAAGCCGACCGGGCACCCAAGGGCCTCAACGAGGACATCATCCGGTTCATCTCGGCCAAGAAGAACGAGCCCGATTGGATGCTCGAATGGCGGCTGGGCGCCTATGAACGCTGGCAGACCATGCAGGAGCCGAACTGGGCCAAGCTCGGCTATCCGGCCATCGATTATCAGGACGCCTATTACTATTCCGCGCCGCGCAGCCCCGAGGACGGACCGAAGAGCCTCGATGAGGTGGATCCGGAACTTCTGCGCACCTATGAGAAGCTCGGCATTCCGCTTGCGGAACAGGAGCGCCTCGCGGGTGTCGCCGTCGACGCGGTTTTCGACAGCGTGTCGGTCGTGACGACATTTAAGGATAAGCTGGCCGAAGCCGGCGTGATCTTCTGCTCGATTTCCGAGGCGCTGCAAAATCACCCTGAACTCGTGCGCAAATATCTCGGCACGGTCGTGCCGGTGACGGACAACTATTTTGCGACGCTGAACACGGCCGTGTTTACCGACGGCTCCTTTGTGTACGTGCCGCCGGGTGTGCGCTGCCCCATGGAGTTGTCGACCTATTTCCGCATCAACGATGCGAATACGGGCCAATTCGAACGGACCCTGATCATCGCCGATGAAGGCTCTTATGTGAGCTATCTCGAAGGCTGCACCGCGCCCCAGCGCGACGAGCACCAGCTGCACGCCGCCGTCGTCGAACTGATCGCGCTCG
>CAZHDI010000122.1:0-8317 GCA_964531285.1 uncultured Alphaproteobacteria bacterium
ATGCCGATATAAAGCGCGAAGGACAGGCCGACGAAGATGTAGGTGAGGGTCTGAGTATCCATCGGGGCCGCCTCACTCTTCGCTGGCGCCATGGGCGCGGTCGATACGCTTCATGGCGGCGGCATAGACGAAAATCAGCACGACGAACACGAGGATCGCGCCCTGCTGGGCGAACCAGAATCCCAAGGGAAAGCCGAACAGGCTGATCCGGTCGAGCGCATCGACGAAAACGATGCTCAGGCCCCAGCCGACAAAGGCCCAGACGGCGAGCAGTATGGCCAAGAGCCGCAGATTCGCCCGCCAGTAGTCGCGCGCGCGCGTCTCCGGGCTTGTGTCCTCATCCGCCATGGCGGCGCCTCCCTCACTAGTTATAGGGCCAAGCCTAGAACGGGCCGTGCGATGAGAAAAGCCGGGTGCATCGCGCCGCTGGCGTTTCCAAAGCCGGGTTGGTATAGCTCGCGGTCATGCGTGTGATCCAAGATTCTCAATCCCTTGAAGCCCTGTGCAGCGAATTGGCCGCGGCGGACCATCCGGACGGCGAGCGGTTCATCACCGTCGACACCGAGTTCCTGCGCGATACCACCTACTGGCCGACGCTGTGCCTCGTTCAGGTGGCCGCGCCCGGCGTCGAGGCGATCATCGATCCCCTGGCGGGGGACCTGCGCGACGGCGACCGGTTCAATCTCGGGCCGCTGGTCGATCTGCTGCGCGACGAAAGCCTGCTCAAGGTGTTCCATGCCGCGCGCCAGGACATGGAATTATTCGTCCACCGGCTGGACGTGCTGCCCAAGCCGATCTTCGACACCCAGATCGCCGGGATGGTCTGCGGACTCGGTGAGTCGGTGGGCTATGAGACCCTGGTCAAAACTCTTCTGGGCCGTGATCTCGACAAAAGCTCGCGCTTCACCGACTGGTCGCGCCGTCCGCTCACCGACCGGCAGCTTGCCTATGCGCTGGGGGATGTCACCCATTTGCGGGACATCTATCCGATGATGGACAAGCGCTTGAAGGATACGGGCCGGACGGCCTGGGTCGCCGAGGAAATCGCCTATCTTCAGGACCCTGCGCTTTATACGCTGCATCCGGACGATGCCTGGAAGCGCCTGAAATTCCGCAACACCAACCGGCGGTTCCTGGCCACGCTCCAGGCGCTGGCCGCCTGGCGGGAGCGCGAGGCCCAGACCCGCGATCAGCCGCGCAACCGCATCATGAAGGACGACGCGCTGCTGGAATGCGCCGCCGCCGCGCCCGACGGCAAGGAGGACCTGGACCGGCTGCGCGCTGTGCCGCGCGGGTTCTCCAATTCCGGCGCCGCGAAGGGGCTCCTGGCCGCCGTGGCCGCCGCCAAGGCCATCGACAAGGACGCCCTGCCCCGGGTTGCTAAACCGGTGCCGACCCCGGCCGGGATCGGGCCGGTGGTCGAACTGCTCCGGGTGCTGCTCAAAATGGTCTGCGAGGACCATGAGGTCGCGCCCAAGCTCGTGGCCAATGCGGCCGATCTGGAGCGGATCGCGGCGGATGACGAGGCCGATGTCGCCGCGCTCACGGGTTGGCGCCGGGAGATTTTCGGGGGGCCTGCCCTCGATCTCAAGAATGGGCGCCTCGCCTTGGCGATCCAAGACCGCAAGGTCACGCTGGTGCCGGCCGGGACCGCCTGATCCCCTCCCTGGAAACGACGCCTAACCGATCGCGATGCTCGGCTCGGCGTCGAAACTTTCGGCGAGCTTACGCAGGCGCCGGGCGACTTCATCCGACGCCAGCGTTTTGGCCGGACCGCTCAGGCTCAGTACCAGAGTCTTTCCGTCGGGACGCGACAGGCGGCAATGGGACAACAGCCCCGGCGCCCCGCCGGTCAGCGTAAAGGCAAGGCGCAGACACCGGCCCAATTGTTTGGCCTCGCAGCGGCGCGCCGGGTCGATCCGGTCCAAAAGACCGGCCGCCTCATCGAGCAGCCCGAACACCTCATTGCCCGTATACCGGTTCCACAAGGCCAGCGCGACATAGGCCCGGCCCACATGATCAATGCCCGGCAACCCGGTGGTCAGCACCATGGTCGTGGTGTCGAGCGCCCGGCTGTCGGGGTTGAACCGCCAGCCGATATCGGCGAACAGTCCCGCGGCATGGCGCAGGCGCGCCCAATAGGCCGCCCCGCGCCCGCCCGGGTCGGCGCTCATCTGAAAGAGGGTGCCCAGCCAGTCGTCGAGTTCGGAGCGCTCGATGACCGTGCGGGCCATGCGGTCGGCGATCCGCGTTGCGGCCACGAACAGCGGGTCCTGCGCGCGCACCTCATCTTTCAGCCGGCTGAACGCCCAGCCCTCGCGCACGCCATAGGCCGAGATGGCAACGCGGGACAGCTTGGCCCCGTCGATGATCGCGTCGAGCGCCGCCGCGCCGTGCAGAATGTTTTCCAGCCGGCGCTCGGGCAAGGCTTCGCGGGCCTTCGGCGGGGCTTCCTTGGTCTTGATGATCGACCGGGCCAGACCGCGAACCTGGGAGTCCCCCATGGTGTAGGCATGGAGCACGGTCAACGGATGCCCGTCCTCGACAATGTGCACCCGCGCGAAATTCCGCCAGATGCCGCCGACGGCATAAAAGGTGCCGCCCTTGCAGTCGCGGATCCAATCGATGCCGCGAATCGCGTCCAGGACATGGGCGCGCGAGGCCGCGCCGTCCTCCCCGAACTGATCGGCCAGGCGCAACGCCCCGATCTTCAGGGACGCCGATTGCAGCACCCGGCCCTGGCGGACATGGGCCAGTTCCAGACTGCCCCCGCCCATATCGCCCACGAGACCGTCCGCATCCGGCAGTCCCGACAGCACGCCTTCGGCGGCCAGGCAGGCTTCCTCCAGACCCGAGACCTTGCAAATCTCCGTGCCAAGCGCCGAGGACGCTTCGGCCAGGAAATCATCACCATTATCCGCATCGCGCACCGCGGCCGTCGCAAAGGCGTCGAGACGCGCGACATCGTAGTGTTCGGCCAGCACCCGAAACCGTTTCAGGGTCTCCAAGGTGCGCGCCATGCCCTCGCCATTGAGCAAACGGCTCTTGGCCAGGCCACGGCCCAGCGCGCAGACGACTTTTTCATTGAGGATCTGTTCCGGGCTGCGCCCGTCATCGGCCAGGATCACCAGCCGGACGGAATTCGAGCCGATATCGACGATGCCGTGGGGCCGTGACAGCCCCCCGGTCCCAAAGCGCCTGCGCATCATCCCCTCGTTCTGCTGTTCCGGCCGTCCCGCAGCGGCGGCCCGTGAGATGGCCCGGAGCCTACCCGATCGCCGCGCCCGATTCACAGCCCATCGTCATATTCCACTACTGGCGGGCGGTCGGTCTCCAGCGCCTTGCCGCGCCCCGACAGCGACGGGTTCTCCATGAAGTACTGATGCGCGTTGAAGGGGGCGTGACCCGGGCCGGGGCGCAGCCGGGCATAGGTGCCGTCAGGCCGCAGGATCCAGCTTTGCTTGTTGTCCTTCAGATTGGCGACCATGATCTGATCGAGGATCTGCTGGTGCACGGTCGGGTTCTCGATCGGGACCAGGGTCTCGACCCGCCGGTCCAGATTGCGCGGCATCCAGTCGGCCGAGGAGATATACACCTTCGCCTTGTCGTGGGGCAGTTCGGCGCCGTTGCCGAAGCAGACAATGCGCGAGTGCTCGAGAAACCGTCCGACAATGCTCTTGACCCGGATATTTTCCGACAGGCCCGGTATGCCCGGACGCAGACAACAAATGCCGCGCACCACCAGATCGATCTCGACCCCGGCCTGACTGGCCCGGTACAAGGCATCGATGACCACGCTATCGACCAGCGAATTCATCTTGGCCCAAATGGCCGCCGGACGCCCGGCGCGCGCATGGGCGATCTCGTCCTTGATGTCTTGAAGCAGCCGCGCCCGCAGACCCGACGGCGACAGGGACACCTGGCGCAGGCCGCGCGGTTCGGTAAACCCGGTGATGAAATTGAACGCCCGGGCGGCATCCTGGCACAACAGCGGATTGGCGCTGAACAGAGACAGATCCGTGTAGATTTTGGCCGTGACCGGATGATAATTGCCCGTGCCGTAATGCACATAGGACTGAAGCTGTCCGGCTTCGCGGCGCACCACGAGGCTCATCTTGGCGTGGGTCTTCATCTCGATAAAGCCGTAGACGACCTGCACGCCCGCGCGTTCCAGATCCCGCGCCCATTTGAGATTTTGCTCTTCGTCGAAGCGCGCTTTCAACTCGATCAGCGCGGTGACGGACTTGCCCGCATCCGCCGCATCGATCAAGGCCTTGACGATCGGCGAGTCCTTCGAGGTCCGGTACAGGGTCTGCTTGATCGCGACCACATCGGGGTCCTGAATCGCCTGGCGCAGGAACTGCACCACCACGTCGAAGGTCTCATAAGGGTGGTGAACCAGAATATCCTTCTGGCGAATGGCGGCAAAACAATCGCCGTTCTTCTCGCGGATACGCTCGGGGTAGCGGGCGACATAAGGCTCGAACAACAGGTCCGGACGGTCATCGACGATGAGTTGGGACAATTGCGCCAGACCGACGAGCCCGTCGACGATCAGCGGGCGGATGTCCTGGGCCCCGACCTGCTCGATGATGCTGTTGCGCAAGCTGTCCGGCATGCCGCTGTTCATGGTCAGGTGGATCACCTCGCCGCGCCGGCGCCGGCGCAGCAAGGTCTCGAACACGCGGACCAGATCCTCGGCCTCATCCTCGATCTCGATATCGCTGTCGCGCAGGATCCGGAACGCGCCGAGATCGAGCATCTCGTAACCCGCGTAAAGATCGGGCAGAAACTCCGCGATCAGAAATTCAAGCCCCATGAAGCGGATTGGCGCCGGCCGGTCGGACGGGGCCTGACCGAATTGAGGCAGACGGATGAACCGGTCGATCTGTTCCGGGATCGGCAGAATGCCGTGCATCAGCTTACCGTCCGCGGTGCGGCGCAAATGCAGCGACAACGCAAAGCCGCCGTTGCGGATGAACGGAAACGGCGTGGTCGGACCGGTGCCCAGCGGGGTGAGAACCGGAAAAACGTCGGAGTAGAAAAAATCCGCGATCCAGGCGCGTTCGTCGACGGTCAGTTCATCGGGCGTGACGACGGCAACGCCGCTTTCGCGCAACAGCGCATGAAGGTCGTGCCAGGTGCGCTGCTGCTGCTCGACCAGTTCCTCGGTCCTCACCCGGACCTTTTCAAGCTGCTGTGACGGCGTGAGGCCGTCCTGACTGACCGGCGCGATACCGGCCTTGATCTGCTCGATGAGGCCCGCGACACGGACCATGTAGAATTCATCGAGGTTGGAAGCCGAAATCGACAAAAAGCGCAGGCGCTCCAGAAGCGGGTGCTCGGGATTTTCCGCCTCCTCCAAAACGCGCGTGTTGAATGCCAGCCACGACAATTCCCGATTGATGAACCGGTCCGGCGAGGTCTGTTCGATCTGCGGCGCGTCGGGGACGGCCGGACCATATTCGTCGCCGGCGGCGGGGCCGTCGGGCATCCGCTTGACCGGCGTATCGCTGACGGGTCGGTCTAGCGAAGCCTCGGAAGGGCCCTGCGGGGGGGATGCGTTGAACGACGTCATAAACACCTGCTCCTGCGGCCCGCGCAAACCGCGGACCGGCCATCATGGAACCATGGACTTGGTGAGATCTTAAGGCAGGGTCCAGGCCGCTGCCACCGCAGGCCCTGTCACAAAGCCGCCGATTCGCCGCCCGGCCCGTCGGGGCGCCAGCCCAGGGCCTCGGCGGCCAACGCCCGGCTGATGCGGCGTTTCCGGCTCAAGGCATATTTGTCGAGCCGGTCGACAATGCTCGCCGCCGCCGCGAAAGACCGCTCCATCCGGGACGCCAGATAGCCGATCAGCGCGGCCGAGACGGTGAGCTGGCGGTCGGCGAACAGCTTGGCCAGAACCGCGGCCAGCAGCCGGTCATCGGGCGGGCCCAGGCTGCAGGCCGGCATGGCCCGAAGACGCGACCGCAGATGCTCGTTTTCAACCGGCCATGCGCTCGGCGCGAGCCGCGCCGTGAGCAGCACATGCGCCCCGTCCTCGCGGGCCAGATTGATCAGGTGAAAGAGCGCAATCTCGTCAATGGTGTCCGGGCCGGGCCGGTGCGGCGCGTCGAGCACTACAGCACCGCCGGTCAGGGCGTCGGGCACAGTGTCGCTGGTCAGATCGGACAGCGGCAGCAGCCGGGCACCGGACCGGCCGGCCCAGATATGCGCCAGATGGGTTTTACCCGCCCCCGCCGGACCATGGACCGCGAGCCAGGGTGCGCGCCATTGCGCGGGCCAGCCATCGATCCAGGCGACAGCCTCGGCGTTCGGGTCGGCGACAAAGAAGGCGTCCCGGCCGAGCGCCGTGCGCGTGGGCAGGTCCAGAGGAAGTTGATCGGCCTGGTGGCTCATGGGCGCAGCGGTCAGTGATCCCAGTCGGGCGCAGGACGGCCGTTATAGGGATCGTCCTCCTCGGCCGCGGGATCCCGGCGCGGCGACCAGTCAATGTAATCGCGCGACCCCGACCCTGAATAGGACGATCCGGCCCGGTCCGGCTGGGCGCCCCGGTTCAGCGGGTCCTCGGCGGGCCGGCTGCCATAGCCCGGGGCCTCGCCATAGGCGGGCATGGTGTCGTCGAACCGATTGAGCGGGAAGACCGGCGGTCGTTGACCGAAGGCATCTTCCAGGGCGGCGGTTTGGAGCCCGCGCCGGGCGATCTGCCAGTAGCCGCCGCCGCCATCGAGCGCGAGGCCATGCTGATTGAGGTTCAAGGCCAACTGATCGACGGTGCCGGAAAACACCAGCCGCAATTCGGCGCCGCGCGCGGAGATGGACCGGGTGTGCCACTCGGTGATGGTCGCCAGATCCTCGATCGCCGCACGCAGGACGGTCCAGTCATTGAGCGAGGCAAACCGAGCGGTCGCTTCCAGTTCGTACTGGCTGGCGTAATCGACAACGGTCAGCTCTTTCCATTCCCGCGCCATGGCCTGGATCACCGCGTCCACCCCTTGGGTGAAGACGCTCGGCGTCCCGTCCGGACCGGCCTCGAGCGGGCCGCTCACCCGTGCCGTGTAGCGCTGGCGCCCCTCGGCATCGATCCGCCAGGCCGACACCTGAAGGCTGGCATTGCTGGGCGTACTGCCTGGCAGCAAGGCGCCTTGCGCCACCAGAACATCGCCATTGCCGTAGCGGCGCGCCAGCGGTTCCAGATCGGCCCAATCGGCCCGCAAGGCGGTTTTGGCGTCGGTAATCTGGACATCCTCCAGATCGCCCAGCGGGACCTCGACCGGGGTCAGTTCATGGGTCAGACGGCGGTCGGCCCAGGCGGCCAGCCACGGATTCGACGAATCCCACAGAACCTGAAGCCCGTTGCTCTCCAGCACCGGCACCACCACGGCGGTGCGGGCCTGGCTCTCGCTGAATGGGATCGAGGCATCGCGCAGCAGAGTGCGCACCATCTCGGGCCGAAAGCTGTAGCTGATCGTCGCCAGATAGCGGTTGCGGCTGTTGCGCTCCTCGATGATGCGCAGCCCCGCGCCCATCCGGCTCAGGTCGCTGTCGCTCACCGCCGGCAGCCGGCCCCAGTCGCCGGGCCGGGTCAACCGGCGCATGAGCTGGATAAAGGCATCGCGGCGGCCTTCGGCATGGGCGATATCCCGGGCCCGCGCCGCGCTTTCCGCCGTCGCGTCCACCCGAATCCCCGAGGCGGCGAAGACATCCGCCAGGGCCGGTCCGGCGCCGAGGCCGACCGTGCTCAAAAGTCCAAGAATGGCCAGGGCCGCAAGCCGCTTCATCGCCATCGCCTCATCCTGTCCGAACCACTGCGCCCGCACCCTACATCACCCGTTTGGGGATGAGAACAACGCCGGCGCACCGGTGTGTCCGGCAGGGGGCGACGACTCGCCCGGCCCGGTGGTAAACAAACCATCGAACCGGCGCTGCCGCCCATCCACCAGCGAGGCCCCATGGCGAAGGATCCCGAACACACTGCTCCCTCACCCGGTCTGACCTATGCCGATGCCGGGGTGGACATCGACGCGGGCAATGCGCTGGTTAAACGGATTGCCCCGCTGGCGGCCGCGACCCGGCGCCCCGGCACCCAGGCCGGACTGGGCGGCTTCGGCGCCCTCTTCGACCCACGCGCGGCCGGCTATGAGGACCCGATCCTGGTGTCCTCGACCGATGGGGTCGGCACCAAGCTGAAACTCGCCTTCGCGACCGGCATCCACACCAGTGTCGGCATCGATCTGGTGGCCATGTGCGTCAACGATTTGATCGTCCAGGGCGCCGAGCCGCTGTTCTTTTTGGACTATTTCGCCACCGGCAG
>CAZHDI010000123.1:0-8311 GCA_964531285.1 uncultured Alphaproteobacteria bacterium
GCGTCGCCACGGTATTGGTAAGCGCGTCCACCCGCGCGAGGGCGGCGCGGTACTGATCGACCAGCCCCTGATTTGCCGAGGCAAGGAGGGACCGATCCAACAGTTGATCGTCCAGAACATAGGGCTGGCCGGGATAATAGTCATTGATGCCGCGTACCAGGGCATCCAGCACGGCCATATGCGCGGCGTTGTAGGAGGATTCTGCCTCGTTCATCGCCGCCCGAGCGCGGTCGAGCGCGTCGTCGGCGGCCACCAACTCATCGAGTTTGACCAGGACCTGGGCGGCCAGCATGCCCGCTTCGTTACGGAAATCCTCGCATGTATCGGCATAAGCGCTCGGCACGCCGAGCATGGCGAACCCGGCGACGAGGCTGAGCGCGCATCGCATCAAATTCCTCATTATTCCCTCCCTGGATGGCATTATTCTTCGGCAATACTACCTGAATGCATCATGGTGTGAAAGGGCCGGAGCACCGAAAACACAGACAAGACAAGGATATAGCCTGCACTGGACCGCCTTGACCGCCGCTACGGCACACCGGAAGGGCTGCCATCCGGGGCGAACAGACGTAAACGCCCGCTTTCGCGGGCATGACGATCAGGAGACTGACGACAAAGCGCGCAAATCCCGTCCGAACGCGCGGACATCCTCCACGAACAGATCCGGCGCCTCCAGAGCCGCGAAATGGCCGCCCCGGGGCATATCGGTCCAGCGCGCCACATGAAAACTCTTTTCCACCTGAGACCGCGGCGCCCATTGAAAAATATCGTTCGGAAAATTTGCAATGGCCACGGGCTTGGTCAGCCGGTGCCCCGCCGGGTACGGCGCACCGTAGCCATCCTCGAACACACCGCGATAGGTCCAGGTCGCCGTGTTGAAGGTCCGGGTGACCAGATAGATCATGATATTGGTGAGAAGCTGATCCTTCGTATACGCACTTTCGATGTTATCGCCGTCCGTATGGGACCAGGTGTTGAACTTCTCCACAAGCCACGCCGCGACGCCCACGGGGCTGTCCATCATCGCATAGCTCAAGGATTGGGGCTTGGTCGCCTGAAGCTGGAAATAGGCCAGTTCGGCCTGCCGGACGGCCTGCATCGCCTCGGCCGCCTTGATTTCGTCCGGCGTTTCAGGGACCGCGCCGGGACTGGACCAGCCCTGCATGTTGAGATGCACCGCCGCGCAGTTCGGATCATCCAGACCCAGATGGGATGATATGGCCGACCCCCAGTCACCGCCCTGGGCCAGATAATCCTTGTACCCCAGAGTCTCGCCCATCAGCTTGGCGAAATAGGCGGCAATGCGGCGCGGACCCATCGGGTTCTGCGGCTTGCCCGAAAAGCCGTAACCGATCAGCGAGGGGACGACCACATCGAACCCGTCATCGGCATCGCCGCCAAAGCGTTCCGGGTGAGCCAGCGGCTCGATGACCGCCATGAATTCGAAGATCGACCCCGGCCAGCCATGGGAAATGATCAGGGGACGGGGATCGGTCCCGGAGCCTTTCTCGTGGATGAAATGGATCGGCACCGTCTCGCCCTCGACGGTAATCGGCGCGATGAATTGCGGGAACCGGTTGAGCCCGGCCTCGGCCGCACGCCAGTCGAACCCGTCGAGCCAATAGGCGCATAACTCCTTCATGTAATCGAGATTGGCGCCATAGGCCCAACCGCCATTGGCGGGCATCTCATGCCATGGATAGGCGCGGACACGGTCGGCTATGGCGTCAAGGGTCGTATCCGGAACATCGACGCGAAACGATTGCGGTGCGGTCATGGTCGGCATCCCCTCCCAAGGATGAGTCTATTGGCAAGCTCGGCTTGAAAATCCGGCTCAGGGCAGCGTCAGTGTCACCTCCGGCGCCTCGACAGCCGGATCGATGAGCGCGATCACCGAAGGCAGCAGCCGTTCGACGATCACGCCGACACCGGCCTTGTTCGGATGGATGCCGTCGGCCTGATTGAGATCCCGCTCCACGGCCACCCCGTCGAGAAAGAACGGATAAAGCTGCGCGCCGTGTTTGTCGGCGAGCGCCGGATAGATCGCATCGAATTCCTGCGCATAGTCAGGACCCAGATTGCGCGGCGCCAGCATGCCCGCCAACAGAACCGGAATGCCTTCCTCACCGAGCCGCGTCAGGATCGCATCGAGATTGGCCTTTGTCTGGTCCGGCGACAGCCCGCGCAGGGCATCGTTGGACCCCAATTCAACGATCGCATGGGTGACCGGCTCGGCAAGGCTCCAGTCGAGCCGCGCCCGTCCCCCCGCCGTGGTATCGCCGGACACCCCGGCATTGATCACGGTCGCCTCATAGCCCGCCTCGAGAAGGGCCGCCTCCAATTGGGGCACGAAGCCCTCCTCGTCGGCGAGGCCGAAACCGGCGGTCAGGCTGGTGCCCAGGGCCAGGATCCGGATCTCTTGAGCCGCCGCGGGGCCGGCGCTCCACACCGCGATGAGGGCGAGCATCGCGAAAAGGTGACCGCGCGCCATTGCCGCAAGCGGAGCCGCGCCCCAACTTGCGATGCGGAAAAGGCGGTTGGCGGGGCGGAAGGCCGTCGTCATGATGCTCGCTCCTTGAGGGCATGGCCGCACAGCGGCAGGGCTGATGAGAGACATATGCTGAGTTTGAACGATATTCACCTGTCGCTGCGCAGCGAGGCCGGCATGGTCGACATTTTGCGCGGCGTGTCGCTCGATGTCCCGGCCGGAGAATGCGTTGGCCTTGTGGGCCCGTCCGGGTCCGGCAAATCCACGCTGATGATGGTCATGGCCGGGCTGGAGCGCCCCTCGAGCGGTACGGTCATCGCCGCCGACCGGGACCTGACCACCCTCGACGAAGACGCCCTGGCGCTGTTCCGCCGGGACAATGTGGGCATTGTTTTCCAGTCGTTCCATCTGGTGCCCACCATGACCGCGCTTGAGAATGTCGCCATCCCCCTGGAATTCGCCGGACGGGACGATGCGTTCGACCGCGCCGAGGAAGAGCTCAAGGCGGTCGGCCTGGGCCACCGGCTGACCCATTATCCCGGCCAGCTGTCCGGCGGCGAACAACAGCGCGTCGCCCTGGCCCGCGCGGTGGCCGGCGAGCCGCGCATTCTCCTGGCCGATGAACCGACCGGTAATCTCGATGGCGGCACGGGCGGCCAGATCATCGATCTGATGTTCGCGCTTCAGCGCAAGGTCCAGGCGACTCTGGTGCTGATCACCCACGACCCGGCGCTGGCCGCCAAATGCGACCGCACGATCCACTTGCGCGACGGGCGCATCGAAAGCATCGAGGCGCGGGAGGCGGAGCGCGCATGACCCTGCCTCTGGCGTTGCGGATGGCCGCGCGGGAATTGCGCGGCGGTCTGGCCGGTTTCCGGATCTTTCTGGGCTGCCTCGCCCTGGGCGTCGCGGCCATCGCGGCGGTCGGCTCGCTGACGGCGGCCTTCGAGCGGGGCCTTGCAGCCGAAAGCCGGACCCTGCTCGGCGGCGATATCGAGGTCGAACTGACCTTGCGCGAGGCGAGCGACGACGAACTGGCCTGGATGCGCTCGACCGGTCAGGTCTCCCATACGGTCGATATGCGCGCCAATGCCGTGCGCACCGACCGGCGCCTGCGCCGCCTGGTGCAACTCAAGGCCGTGGACACTCTGTATCCGTTCCTGGGTACGGTCGAACTGGCGCCGGCCATGGACCTGCGCGACGCTTTGGCGATCCGCGACGGCGTGCCCGGCGCCGTGGCCGAGGGCGCGCTGCTGCGCCGGCTCGAGATCGGCATCGGCGAGCGGGTCATTCTGGGGACCCAGGAGTTCGAAATCCGCGCGGAAGTGTTGAGCGAACCGGACTCGGTATCCGCCGGCTTCCGGCTCGGGCCCCGGCTGATGATCGGCATGGACGGCCTGGAAATGACCGGCCTCAACCAGCTTGGCAGTCTTGTCGATCATGAATACCGCGTGCTGCTGCCCGATCCGGCCAGCGAGGCCGCCGTGCGCCAATGGGTGGACAACGCCCGGGCGCAGTTCCCGGACTCCGATTGGCAGATCCGCGAGCGCAGCCGCGCCGCGCCCTCGGCCCGCCAGATCGTCGCCCAGACCAGCGTGTTCCTGACCCTTGTGGGCCTCACCGCGCTGATTGTCGGCGGCGTGGGCGTCGGCAATGCGGTGAAAAGCTATTTGGATCGCAAGACCCGCGTGATTGCGACCTACAAATGCCTCGGCGCGTCGGGCAATCTGGTGTTCCGCATCTATTTTGCGCAAGTCCTGGCACTCGGCCTGGTCGGCATTCTGATCGGCCTCGCCATCGGCGCAGCCGTGCCGTTTCTGATCCAGACCTTTTTTGCCGATCTTCTGCCCGTGCCGGCCCGCTTTGCCTTCTATCCCCTGCCGCTGATCCTGGCGGCGCTTTACGGCGTGCTGGTCGCCGTGGCGTTCTCGGTCTGGCCGCTGGCGCGCGCCCGCGAAGTGCCCGCCGCCGGTCTGTTCCGGGATCTCGTCGCGCCGGCCCGCCGCTGGCCGCGTCCGGGCTACATCACTCTGACAGCCATCGCGCTCGCCGCGATCTGCGCCCTGGCGGTGGTGTTCACCCAGAACCGGGTCTTTTCCGCCGTGTTTCTGGCCGCAACCGCGACGTCCTTTGTCCTTCTGCTGGGCGCCGCCGCCCTCATCGCCCGGATCGCCAAGGCTCTTGGGCGCCCGCGCCGTCCCGCCCTCCGGCTGGCCCTGACCAATCTCTACCGGCCCGGCGCGGCGACCGGCAGCGTGGTGCTGTCCCTCGGTCTCGGCCTGACCCTGTTGGTCACGGTATCGCTGATCGACGGCAATATCTCGGCCCAGGTGCGCGACCGCCTGCCCGAAGGCGCCCCGGCCTTTTTCTTCGTCGATATCCCGAACACGCGGATCGGTGAATTCGAGACCATCGTTGAGTCCATCGAGGGCACGGGCAGCATCGATAAGGTCGCGTCCCTGCGGGGCCGGATCGTGCGCATCGACGGCATTCCGGCGGACGAAGCCGAGGTCGCCGAAGGCGGGCGCTGGGCGATCCGCGGCGACCGGGGCGTCACCTATGCCGCCCAACAACCGCCCAATGCCGAACTGACGCAAGGCGACTGGTGGCCCGCCGATTATGACGGTCCGCCGCTTCTCTCCATGGATGCGGAGCTGGCCGGCGAGTTCAATCTCGAGGTCGGCGACACCCTGACCATGAATGTGCTGGGCCGCGAGATCACCGCGACCATCGCCAATCTGCGGGTGCTCGATTGGGAGACCATCGGGCTCAATTTCATCTTCGTCTATTCGCCGGGCCTGTTGTCGAGCGCGCCGCACACCTTCGTTGCCACCGTGATCGCCGATCCGGAGGCCGAGGACGCCCTGGAACGGGCCGTCGGGGATGCCTTCCCCAATGTTTCGGCCATCCGGGTGCGCGAGGCGCTGGAATCCATCGGCGCGCTGGTGGCCGATCTGGCGCTGGCCGTGCGCGGCGCCAGTCTGGTGACCCTGATCGCCGGGATCATGGTCCTCGCCGGAGCCATGGCGGCGGGTCACCAGCGCCGGGTCTACGATGCCAGCGTGCTCAAGGTGCTCGGCGCCACGCGGGGGCGGGTGATGAGCGTCTATCTGCTGGAATACGCCATGCTGGGCTTCGCCACGGCCATTATGGCGGCCGGCGCGGGCACCCTCGCCGCCTACTGGATCACCACCCAGGTGATGCAGGCGCCCTGGACCTTCCTGCCGGGTACCCTGATCGTGACGGTGACACTGGCGACCGTGGTGACGGCGGTGCTGGGCCTGATCGGGACTCTGCGCTCCCTGGGCATTCCGGCGGCGCGGGTGCTGCGGACCGAATGACGCTTCTGTGCCCCAGGCGCGGTTAAGGCCTGTTTAGCGCTGTTAGCGTCAGTAGACGCCACCGGATTCGCTTGAAAAGCAGTGGGCTTCTGCCAATATACCCATCGACTTGGTGCTGGCCGCGCGGCAACGCTCCGCAGCCCGGCACCGGTGCGTAATGTCAGGGCTTCCACCCGCGTGTCGCCGGCGTTGAGCGACATTTTCAGACAGGGATCGATACATATGGCGGAGTTCCAACGGAATGCTTATGGCGCACGGCCCATCGATCAGGCCCATGCCGCCGATTACGATGAGGGTCTGCGCAAGTACATGCTCGGCGTGTACAACTATATGCTGATCGGCCTCGCGGTCACCGGCGCAGTCGCGTTCTTCGCGTCCCAGTCCATGCCGCTGATGCAGACCATTCACGGCACCTGGATCAAGTGGGTCGTCATGCTCGCCCCGCTCGGCCTCGTGTTCTTCGTGATGCCGCGCATTCACAGCTTCTCGCTCGGCACCGCCCAGTTGGTGTTCTGGGGCTTTGCCGCGCTGATGGGCTTGTCGCTCTCTTACATCTTCCTGGCTTATACCGGCACCAGCATCGCCCGGGTGTTCATGATCACCGGCGTGACCTTCGGGGCCATGAGCCTTTACGGCTACACGACCAAGCGGGACCTGACGAACTGGGGCTCGTTCCTGTTCATGGGCCTGATCGGCATCATCATCGCCTCGGTCGTGAACATCTTCGTGGGCTCTTCGGCGCTCCAGTTCGCCATCTCGATCGCCGGCGTGCTGATCTTCACCGGTCTGACCGCCTACGACACCCAGGCCATCAAGTCGGAATACAACGCCGGCTACGATGCCGAGACCGCCGGTAAGGGCGCGATCATGGGTGCACTGCGGCTGTATCTGGACTTCATCAACCTGTTCCTGATGCTGCTCCAGTTGCTGGGCAACCGCGAGTAAAAGAGCGGGCGTTCTCACGTCCACCCCGCGCAGATTTGAAGACCCCCGGTGGTTCCGCCGGGGGTCTTTTTGTGTACCTTGGCGCCGCACGGGACGAGTCATCGCCCGCCGCCCGTCCGCCCCTCAGATCGAGCGCGCGCCCCATGGCGCCCCATCGGTGCGGGCGGATGCCCTGAGAACATCAGAACGGTTTGGTTCATGCTCGCTGATTGTTTCGGCAACCCCATCACGACCGGCAACCCGGACACGGTCCGCGCCTTCGACAGCTATGCGGGCGGGTTCCTGTCCTATGGCACCACCCTTCCCGACGTAATCGCCGCGGCCGATGCCGACCCCACATGCTGCACGGTCAACGCCCATGCCGCCGCCGTGCATCTGGCGTTCGAGGCAGCCTGCGGCTTCGAACGGGCGGCGCCCTATCTGGCCCGCGCCCAGGACGCGGCACGCGGCGCCCGGCCCCGCGAGCGCCAGTTCGTCGACGCCGTCACTGCCTGGGCCGCGCGCGACCTGCCGCGCTGTGCCCGGCTCCTGTCCGATCATGCCGCGCACTGGCCCGACGACATCACGGCCATCAAATGGGGCCAGTATCACTGCTTCAATCTGGGCGACCAGGATGGTCTCCTCGCGCTGGCCGAGGGCCTCACCGAAAGCCGCGACGGCGAACCCTTCATCCATGGCATGCGCGCCTTTGCCCTGGAACAGGCCCATCGCCTGGAGGAAGCCGAAGAGGAAGGCCGGCGCGCGGTCGAAATCGAGCGGGCCGACCCCTGGGCCCATCATGCGGTCGCCCATGTCATGGAGACCCAGGGGCGCATCGCCGACGGGCTCGACTGGATGCTGAGCCTTTCGGACAGTTGGGCCGATAAGGGTCATTTCATCCGCCTGCATAACTGGTGGCATGTCGCCCTGTTCCACATGGACAATGACGACCCTGCCGCGGCCCTGGCGCTTTATGACCGCAATCTGATCGATCAGTATCCAGAATTTTGCCAGGAACAGATCGGCGCCATTTCAGCGCTGTGGCGCCTGGAACTGCGCGGCGTCGATGTGGGGGGCCGCTGGGCCCCGGTGCTCGCGCGGGTGCGCGACCGGGACCTGGAGCATGTCCTGCCGTTCCATGATCTCCATTACATCTACGCCCTGGCGCGCGCCGGCAGTTGCTGCGAAGTGGATACCTTCCTGATGTCCATGGAACGCCACGCCATGGCCGTGCCGGCGCCGTGGGATCAGGTCTGGAAACAGGTGGCGGTGCCGGTGGCCCATGGCCTTGGCGCTTATGGCCAGGGCAAGCACGCGCGGGCGGCGGAGCTTCTGGCGCCCCGGATCGACATGCTGCACCTGATCGGCGGCAGCCATGCCCAGCGCGATATCTTTGTACAGACGTTTATCGATGCCTTGATCCGCTCGGGTCAGATCGACGCCGCCGAACCGCTGTTGCGCGACCGCGCCGAAGCCCGCCCCGATGTGCCGGAGCCGCAGCGCCAACTGGCCATGATCCGCAAAAGCGCGTAACGACCGGGCTACCCCCGCGCCGTGC
>CAZHDI010000124.1:0-8110 GCA_964531285.1 uncultured Alphaproteobacteria bacterium
CCGAACAGCGGCTTGAAGCTGGCCTTGAGCGCCAGATCGGCGTCGGCCATCGTCACCGGCAGGCCCAGATCGACGAGACTGGTCACTCCATGCTCTGCGATGCCGCAAGGCACGATGCCCGAGAAATGCTCCAGATCCGGATCGACATTGAGCGAGATGCCGTGAAAGGTCACCCAGCGGCGCACCCGGATGCCGATCGCCGCGATTTTATCCTCGCGCGTTCCCCCGCGCGGCACCCAGACGCCGACCCGGTCGGCGCGGCGCTCGGCGCGCACATGGAAATGCCACAGGGTCCGGATGATCCATTCTTCCAGACCATGGACGAAACAGCGGATGTCCTGGCCGCGCCGGGTCAGGTCGAGCATCACATAGGCCACCCGCTGGCCCGGGCCATGATAGGTGTACTGACCGCCGCGCCCAGCGCGATGAACCGGAAACCGGTCGGGCGCCACCAAGTCCTCCGGCTGCGCGCTGGTCCCGGCCGTATAGAGCGGCGGGTGTTCGAGCAGCCAGACAAGCTCCGGCGCATCGCCCGCCGCGATGGCCGCCACCCGGGCCTCCATCTCGGCCAGGGCGTTGTCATAAGGGATCAGGCCGGGCGAGATGCGCCATTCGACCGGGGTCCGGCTGTGCAGAGCCGCCAGCCCGGACGGGTGTTCAGGGAGGGTACGTGTCGTCATGGGCGCCACCATGCCGCCGGCTTGCGGGGCAGGCAAGCACGGTGCCGAAGTCCTATTGAACGTGAATTTTGTGTATTTATTGCCATTTTCCACCGCCGGATTGAATTTTTATCTGGCGCACCCCAGGTCGTTGGGGAACCATTGAACGGATTTACAACGAAGGGCGCCATGTTTCCCGTGATCCTCGACTTGACCGATTGGCCGGTGGCCGTGGTCGGCGACAGCGGACCGGCCGAACGCCGGCTGGCGCTGGTGGATGCGGCCGGTGCGGCCCAGGTCACGGTCTTTGCGCCGGATCCCAGCCCCGCCATGCGGGACGCCGCGGGGGACCGGCTGGTGATGCGTCTGCCGACGGATGCCGAGGTCGCCGGGTTTCGCGTGGTCTTCACCGCCGATCTGCCTGACGCCGAGGCCGAGCGGATCGCCCATGTCGCCCGGGACCACCGGGTCATTCTCAACACCGAAGATGATCGCCCGCGCTGTGATTTCCATGTGCCGGCCATGGTCCGGCGCGGCGATCTGCTGTTGACCATTTCGACCAACGGCAAATCGCCGGGGCTCGCCCGGGCCCTGCGGCTCGATATGGAGGCGCGGTTCGGCCCCGAATGGGCCGGCCGGCTTGAGGAGATCGCCCGGGCCCGCGACGCCTGGCGGGCCGAGGGGGCGTCTTTCAAGGACCTCATTCAAAGGACAGAGGCGCTGATTGCGCAGAAAGGATGGTTGTCATGACCGTCACGTCCATTCCGCTCAAGAACGGCCGCGTCGAGGGCAAGCCCACGCGCGCTGCGCCGCCCCGGATCATGGATCAGGGTGCGGACAGTGACGCCGGGCCGCTGGCACCGCGTCTGGCCGCGCTCCAGTCCGATTACAAGGGTCTCGGGGGCACCGATCTGCTCGAGGCGATGATCAAGACCGAATTCCCCGGCAAAATTGCCGTGGTGTCGTCCTTTGGGTCCGAATCGGCGGTGCTCTTGCATATGGTGGCGCAGATCGACCCCCATGTACCGGTTCTGTTCCTGAACACGGGCAAGCTCTTTGGCGAAACCCTGCGCTACCGGGACCGCCTTCAGGACCGCCTGGGCCTGACGGATGTGCGCGCCCTGGGGCCGGATCCGCGCAGCCTGGCGGACCAGGACCCGAACGGCGCTTTGTGGTCCCAAAACCCGGATGCGTGCTGCCATATCCGCAAGGTTTTGCCGCTGGAGCGGGGCCTCGCCGGGTTCGAGGCCCAGATCACGGGGCGCAAACGGTTCCAGACCTCGGCGCGGGCCGCCATGCCGACCATCGAAGTCGTCGACGGGCGGTTCAAGATCAATCCGCTGGCCGATTGGGACCTCGACCGTCTCAACGCCTATGTCGAGGCGCACAAGCTGCCCAAGCATCCGCTGGTGAAGGACGGCTATCTGTCGATCGGCTGCATGCCGTGTACCGACCGGGTGAAGGATGGCGATGATTACCGGTCGGGCCGCTGGTCGGGCCTCGACAAGGACGAATGCGGCATTCACGGCCCCCAACTCACCGACGGCGATGGCATCTGATACTGCTTGCGGCGGGCTGCGGGCGAGGGACCGGGGCGGGGCGAAATCATGGCTTCACAAGCCCCGCCGCCTTTGCTAAACCGCATGTCTTCTCAAGGGGACGTCCCGTCTCCCGTGCGGCTGTGGCGGAATTGGTAGACGCGCAGCGTTGAGGTCGCTGTCCGGTAACACGGGTGGAAGTTCGAGTCTTCTCAGCCGCACCATCTTTTATTGATCCCGCTGCGCTTGGTCCGTCGGACCAATGCTCACATGAAGCGCGCTCAAGGTTGTTTTCGTTGCTTCCGCTGCGCTTGGTCCGTCGGACCAATGCTCACATGAAGCGCGCTCAAGGTTGTTTTCGTTGCTTCCGCTGCGCGCGGCTCCCGTCGGTCGCCGTGCTCGCATGAAGCGCGTTCAGGGTTGTTCTCGTTGGCTCTCGCTCCGGCGCTGCTCAGCCCCCGCAGCTCGCGCCGCCGAGCACGCAGAATGTCGCGCAATGGGGGTGATTGAGCCGGACCGTGCCCAGTGCGCCGCCAAGGGTGGGGCCGAGGTCGAAGCCATCCGCATACGGCAGAAGCGTGCAGGAGATCACGGACGGGCGGTCCGCGCCCTTACGCTTGACCACCATGCGCGAGGTTGCGCACATCACGTCGTCCGGTGACTTGTTCAAAATACCCCAACAGGCCTCGGTGATCTCGGGCACATCGATGCTCTCATCCATTTCCGGAAACAGCGTCAGCGCCTCGCGGTCGGCCGGGTCGATGGGCAGGTCGTGGGCCGCGAACAGCGCGCCGAACCCCCGGCGCAGGGCCGCATCATCCTCACCGGAAAACATCCGTCCCGCCACATGAAGCCGCACCCCGGCCCGCGCCAGCCAGACCATGCCCTCCAGGGCCGGGGCGAAACTGTCCGGCCCGCGTTCGGCCTCGTGAAGCGCCGCCGTGTAATGATCGAGCGAGACGCGTATCGTGAGCGTCTCCCGATGGCGCCGTGCGATGTCGAGAAGCCGGTCGCCCCAGCGGGTCATCGGGCGCATGGCATTGGTCAGCACCAGGAGGTTATAGCCGCGCGCCAGGCAGGCCTCCATGATGGCAAGGCCATCGGGGTTCATGAACGGCTCGCCGCCGGTCAGGCCGATGCTCCGTGTGCCAAGCCCGAGGGTCTCGATTTCGTCGAGATAGGCGCTCACCTCGTCCGTGGTGAGATAAACCAGCGCATCGTTCACCGGGCTCGATTCGATGTAACAGGTCTTGCAGGCCAGATTGCAGAGCGTCCCGGTGTTGAACCACAGGGTTTCCAGCCGGGTGAGGGCGACGCGGCCGCGCGTCTGGCCATCGGCTGTGATCTCGGGGTCCTGAAATTTCCGGCGGTCGAGGGTCGCGGGCTGGAACACGGGTCAAAACTCATGGGTTACCTAAGGTGACCCTAGTGTCGTGGTTCGGAAGTTCGCCTCATAATTCGCCGGTCGTCCGATAGCGAACGTCCGAACCGAAACGACACTAGAAACATATACTTGCTAGTGTGGCTTTGCTTCAGGAATTCGCAAAATCAGGCGTCGGGCACTCATGCGAATTCCTGAATCGCCACACTAGAGTGTGCCAGGGGCGGCGCCGCCGGTCCACCGGCGGGCCGGGCGCGGCCCATCGCGATTGCGTGAGCGGGCCGCTGATGCGTCATGTCCAAAAAGCGACTAGGGCCGAAAAATTGATCAACCCGGGATGCGCAGGGCGACCGATTGGCCCGGCATCCGCACACCAACGAGTTTTTTGAAGAATCCGCTACTCTCGGCTTCGCGCCGCTTGGGGGGCTCCCCGTCCGGATCGCGCGGATCCTCGGGCACGGGGCCCTCCGGCGCCGGTGTTTCCGGTGTGCCAGGTGACTCGGGCGTTTCCGGCGGATCGGTGTCTCCGGTGCTGGCCTGGGTATCCACTTGGCGGATCGTCACCATGATCTGTGCCCGGGCCTCGATGGCGTCGTCCAGCAGGCGGTTCAAAGCGGCAATGTCGCGGCGGGGGATACTGGCGATCTCGTCGCGCTGCTCCGGCGTCAGGGCGAACCGGTCATTGAGGAACCGGCGCAGGCCCGACCGGATCGCGCCGAGCGTTTCGAGATAGGCCTCGTCCTCCGGGGTGCCGATGACCCGGCGCAAGGTGGCCTGGCGCAGCATCGGCTTGCCCTCGCGCGCGGCGAGGCGGACTGTCTCGGCGAGGGCCTCGGGCGCCAGGGCCGCAGCGGCGGGCGCCAAGGCCGCGATGAGGCAGGCGCGGCGGGTCAGGCGGGTGTCGGTCATGGCCGGATCTCCAAGCGGTCAACGGACGAGGCCGGAGTTCACCACGATCTGCGAGCCTTGACCATGGGCGGTGGTCACAGGACTGCCGGGGTCCGGACCGTTTCAACGAACCACTAGTCCTCCGCGGTGCCGCGCCGGAAGAACGGCAGGCGCCGGCGGGGCCCGGGCCCGTCGTCGTCGTCGCGGCTGTCCATGTAAACAAGCATCACATAGACCGCGCCCAGGGTCAGGATGGCCACCCCGAGGCCGATCAGGAACAGCCCGTCGGTCTCGTTGATATCGATCAGGATGACCTTCCGCACCACCGCCAGAATGCCGATCAGGACCACCGTGCGGACCTGAATGAAGGATTGGGCCCCGGTGATCACCTGGGTCAGGGAGTGGTTGAACTCAAGGGCGATCAGCACCGTGAGGACATTGGCGAAGATCGCCTGGAAGGTGGCGTATTCGAACGCGTCGACCCCGGCGATCGCCGCGTCGTAGATGCTGACGGCGAGATGGGCGCCGGTGATCACGATGACGCCGATGATTGCGAGACTGAGCAGGAACGCCACGAGACGCTCGAAGCCGGCATAGAGTTTGGTGATCGCGGTGAACATGGTCGGCCCCCCTGGGATTGAGGGCGTGATGGTATCAGACCCAGGGTGCGATGCGAGGACCCGTTGGCGATCCGGTTGTCGGGCTCAGAAAAACGCGGTCAGCTGAGCATAGCCGTAGAGGGTGTCGCCGGTGTCCGGGGCGCCGGGCGCGGTCTGCGCAAAGCGTCCTTTGATCAGCACCGAGCCGCCGATCTCACCGCGCAGATATTGGGGCACCAGCCAGTAGCGCAGGCGCCCGTCGATCCCGTGGCCGATAAACGAGCCCGACCGGCCCGAGGGATCGCGCAGGCGGGCGACGGTCCAAACATCGATGTCGGAGGCCAGAAACGCTGCCTTATAGGCCAGGCGCGCATCCATGCGGCCCGTGGGTTTGATCAGCACCCGCCCGCCCGGCGCGCTCAGATTGGCGCGGGTGAGGGGGCCGTGAATGCTGGTGTTGCCCAGATCGCCCCGCCGCGTGCCGAAGAAGCGTTCATATTGGCCGAAGCGCCGGTCGTCGGGATCGTCGTCGCCGGTCGCCAGATCATAGTCGATCACGACACGCGGCGCCCACGGATGATCGAGCGTGTAGCCGATCTCGGCATGGAGCGTCCAGGCGCTCACATCCAGGTCGGCGGTATCGTCCGGGCCGGCGGTGGCATGGCGGGTGCCCCAGCGATAGGCCGCCTCGATCTCGACATCCGGGCGGCTGGTTTCGGGGGGCACATAGATCCGGACGCCGGCCTCGGTGAGGTCGCGGTCGGGCGTTTGCAGGCTCTGGGTGTCGCGCTCATCGAGCCCATAGGTAAAGACATCCGTGTAAAGATCGGGGATCACCAGATCTCCGAGCCGCAAATGCGCGCCCCAGAACCGGCGCCCGGCCTGTTCCTCGTCGAGCGCGAACCGGTTGTCGCCGCGGTCGTCCCGGTCGAAGGGTTCCTTGTTCACCGGCGCGGTGTAGAAGGCATGGAGTTCGGTGCCGAGGTCCGGCCAGCGGGTCGTCCAATACGCGCCGGTGTAATTGTTGATCGTGTTGCGGAAATTGTTGCGCTCCACGAAGCGCCGGCTGCCGATATCGAGCGTGAACCGGCCGATCTGCACCGCGCTGTCCGACCCGGGGCCGAACACATCGCCGAGCGGCACGCGGACATAGGCCTGGAGAATGTCGAGGGGATTGACGAAGGAGCCGGAAATCGGCGTGCCGCTATCGTCGAGATAGCCGCGCGCATCCTGAAGTTCGACCCCGACCGTCAGCAGGCTGAGGTCCGCTTCGATCTTCAAGAGACTGCGTAAGGCCAGAAACTGATCGCCGCCGGCGCCCCCGGCCCGGAACTGATTGCCCAGGGTCTCATACCGGATCCGGCTTTCGCCGCTGATATCAAGCCACGCCGTCTCGTTCTCGGCCCGTGCGCCGCCTGCGAAACACATGGCGGCCGGCGCCGCCAGTATCAGCGTTCGCCACCACCCGGTTTGCCGTCCCATGACCGTCCCCATCCTGCTTTAATTTTATTATTATGGAATTGTGAAATAATATCGGTAGGCGAACTGTGCGCGGTTCCGGCCCTCAGGTCAAGACCGGCGCGGCGGCGCGGACCGGGCGGTCAGGGGGCGAGTTTGTAAATGTCGTAGCGGATGAAGGGGCTCTCGCCGCCGGCGGCCGAGCGGGAGGCGGCCAGCCGCCCGACGAACAGCGCGTCGTTCATCCAGGCATGGGCCTCGGCGGCGGTCGAGACGGTCACGGCGGTCATCACATAGGAGTCCGCCGGCCCCAGCGTTTCGCCCTTGGCGGATTTGGCGCGGCCGGCTTCGGTGGTCTTCATGCGGCCCTGATAGGTCAGATAAAGCAGCGCGCCGTCCGCCAATTCGACGGTGGTCCGGACATCAAGCGCCAGCGCGCCGGTCGGCAGGACGGTCAGCCAGTCGGCCCCCGGTGCGATCACGGTGCCGGTGGTCCCATCGGCCAGGGTCAGGGTGCCGCCGGTGAAGGGCGCCACGATCCTGTTCGCCGCGACCCTTTGGCTCGGTCCAAGATCGGCGTGCAGCGTCATGGCATAAGTGAGCGATGGCGCGTTGGTTTCCTGCGCGTGAGCACTGCCGAAGGCGGCGGCGATGGCAACAAGGCTCAGCAGCAGCCGAAGCGGTGTGACCAGCGTCATCATGGTGTCCCCTCCTTTTTTCTGGGATGGAGCCTAACGGGCCGGTGGACCAGGGCCAAGGGCGTGGCCACGCCGGACTGGGCCTTACCGGTGATTGAGTTTGGACCCGAAGAGCCCCGCTTAAGTCTTTGCATCCAAAGGTCGAGTCCGGTAATTGCGCTCACACGGGGGCAGGTCTTATCCGGCCCGAGGGGTATCTTGCCGCGTTTTGAGTGGACTTCGGCGCTGCAATCCGCAGCATGGGCGCTCACATATCCAGAGCGTTCCTTGGCGGCGATAGAAGGCGGGCCATGCTTCCGACAGATCAGGACTGGGCAGAGTTGATCCTTGAGGTCTTGGAGCTGACCAACGCTTTTCGCGAGTCGAAAGGCAGGGCCCCACTAAAGCTCAACGAAAAATTGACAATAGCTGCTCAGGGCCACGTCGAGGACATGGCCGAGCGAGATTATTTTGCCCATAATAGTCCGGACGGCGAAGGTATCGGTGAGCGTATAAATGCCACGGGTTATAATTATAGTACTGCTGGAGAGAATATTGCTGCCGGCTTTCTTTCAGCTGAATCTGTAGTGAATGCTTGGATTGAAAGTCCAGGACATCTCGCAAACTTGCTTAATACAAGTTATACTGAGATCGGGCTGGGTTATTTTTACGAGGCTGATGACCACGGCCCACAATTTCCGCCGGTTGGCGATGAGCTTGGTTATTACCATTATTGGGGGCAAGCATTCGGGCACAATCCCGATGGCGTCGTCGAATTCGATGTGCTGGATACGGTGGTGGTGCCGGAACCCGAGCCCGAACCGGCTCCGCCGCAGCCCAACGAACCCCCCACCCAAAAATATATATGATTTTATGGGGGTTGGATGGAGGCGGTGGACACCGGCCCGCC
>CAZHDI010000125.1:0-7966 GCA_964531285.1 uncultured Alphaproteobacteria bacterium
TGGACTTGCCGAAGCCCATGGCCTTGCCGCCGCCCGACTGCATCTGGCGCATGAAAAAGATCCACACCGCGATGAGCAGCAGCATGGGGAACCAGGAAATCAGAATGCCGATCAGCGGATGGACCGAGTCGCCCTCCGCCTTGATCCGCACCTGAACATTGCGCTCCGTCAGGCGGTCCACGAAATCCGAATTGGCCGGCGCGGTGGTGACGAATTCCTGGCCGCTGCTGTAGGTGCCCGAGACCCGCTGGCCGTCGACCGTGACCTCGCTGACATTGCCGTCCTCCACCTGCTGGATGAAGTCGGAATAGCGGATTTCCATGTCGGCATTGCGCTGGGGCGAGCCCTGGAACAGGTTAAACAGGGCGACGAGCAGCAACAGAATGATTGCCCAGAGCGCAAAATTGCGGAAATTCATAGGAAGCGGTCCTTCGTGGCCGGGGGACAGTCCATAGTAGCGGGCGAACCTTGACGAGTCTTGGGCAAATGACACGCTTTCGTGTCATGACGACCTGTCCGGATGAGCCCGCACCACTCCCCTGAAGCAGATAAACACCTGAGATATTAGGTAAGCGCCGCGCGCGATTTCGCCAGGGCTGATTAGCGGCTGCGCTCTTCGAGCACATCTTCGGCGTCGCCGCCGCCACCACGGGCCAGGAAGACGGCGCGAAAGCCGCTTGCTTCCGGGTCGAAGCCCGCATGGGGTACGCACACCAGACGGGCACCGCGCCACAACGCCGGAAGCGCCGCACGGACCAGCACCGGCACGCCGAGCGGCGAGCGTCCCATGGCTTCGCGCAGGAGCCCGACGCCCTGGCGCCCCAGGGGGCGCACGACACCGCCGCCGCTGTCGGCCGGCAGTCCCACCCGGAAGCGGGAATCCCACAGCGCGGTCTGACCGGACCGCAGCACCACATCGGGCCCGAGCGCGCGGTTCTCCCGGCACACAAGAACCGTGCCCTGCTCCCGCGCCACCGCGAACCGGCAGCCGCCAAGTGTCCGGTTGCGTTCCAGCCCGGTGCTGCCGAGGGCGGCGAGCATCCGCTCCAGACGATCGAGCCGCGGTGGATGGGTCTGGCCGCCGATGGCCTGAACCAGAGCCGCCAGCACCCGCAGGGCCACATCCTCCGGCGCCCGTGCGAGTGTCCAGGCATCGAGCAGCGCGTAGCCCGCCTCATGCCAGACCACGGCCTCGCTCATCAGACGGTCCCGCGCGTCCTCGAGGGCGGCGCGGGCGCGGGCAAACCGCGCGGCGGTCTCGGCAAGCCGGGCCGGGGTCAACCCTTCGCGGGCCAGCGCATCGGCAAGGCCGCGCATCCGAACCCGGGCAAACCGCGGGTCCTGATTGCTCGGATCCTCGACCCAGTCCTGGCCCGCCGCCGTCAGCACCGCCCGCAGGCGCGCCCGGGAGACGCCCAAAAGCGGGCGGATCAGTTCTATGGTCGGCTTGCGGGTCTCATCGCGCAGCATCGAGCGCGCCGCCATGCCCGCGAGCCCGTCGACGCCGCTGCCGCGCCCGAGCCGCAGCAGCACCGTCTCGGCCTGGTCTTCCTGGGTATGAGCGGTCAACAGCGTGGGCACCCGGTGCGCCCGGCACCAGGCCTCCATCAGCCGGTAGCGCGCCTCGCGGGCTTCGGCCTGAACATTGGCCCGCAGCGGCGGTCCGTCGCGGCGAAGCACATGCACATCCGCACCGCGCCGGGCCGCCTCCCCGGCAACCCATTCGGCTTCCCGGTCCGAGCCCGCCCGCAGCCCATGATCGACGATCAGTGCGGTGACCTTCGCGCCGGCGCCGCCGAGGACGCCCTTCAACGCATCGGTCCTGCCCGTGGCCGCCGGCTCGCCGTAAACGCGCGCGGCCCAATCGAGCACCAGCAGCAGCAGCGCCATGCTATCGCCGCCCCCGGACAGAGCCACCGCGAGCGGGGCGGTCAGCCCATGGTCCCGGGCCAGCGCATCGAATTCGTCATGGGACAGAGGGATAGCGTCCGGTGCCGCCGCCGCGGCTGCACCGTTCTCAGGCGTCCCCTCAAGAGCGCCGTCTTTGCCGGAAGACCCATGGGCCCGAGACATCGCCTTCTCCCCGCCGCGGGGGGAGGATCCGGTCAGGCTCGACGCGCACCGCGCGCGGACGCCTTTAACAGCCGAAGTCGGCGCGCGCCTTTCTCGAACTGCGCTGCACCGGTTCGGATGCGTCCGGATAAACCCGCGACAATTGCTGAAGAGTTTTGCACGCGGCATCGTTTTCGTCGAGCCGATTGAAAGTATAGGCCAGCTTCAAAAGACTGTCCGGCGCCCGCGTGCTTTCCGGATGCTCCTTGGCCGCCGTGATGAAGGCCTGCGCGGCATCCCGGTACAATTCGCGCACATAAAGTGACTCGCCGAGCCAATAATAGGACTCGCCGACAAATTCATTGTCCGGATAGGCCTCGACATAGTGGCGGAACGCGGTCTCCGCGCCCTCGAATTCGCCGTCCATCAACAGCGCCCTTGCCGCGTTGAAATCGACCCGCGGATCGCCCGTCATCGTCACCGTTACCGGCGCCGAGCGGCTCGGGGGTACTGCGCCGGCCGGCGGCTGGACGCCCGCCATATCGCCGGGCATCGCGCCATCGTCCGGAACCGACGGATCGCCGAGGACCGGATCGCCGGCGCCCGGCTGGCCCGCCATCGGTTCGCCGTGAACCATCTTGGCGAGCTGATTGACGGTCGTCTGAAGCCGGTCGTAACGGAATTGGAGACGCTCGAAATTATTGGTCAGGCGCCGCAATTCGGCCTCGAGCTGGTCGATCCGCACCTGAAGGCGGGCCGCCGCCGGATCGCTGGCCGCCGGGCTGCCATAGGCGGGCGCGCCGCCCGGACCCGAGCGCAGATCGCCGCCGCGCGGCTCATAGGTCGGCACGGTGCCCTGCTGCGCAGCCGCCGCACCCGCCAGGGCCAGGCCGCCGACAACACCCGTCAGAACACCCAAGCGCCAGCGCGCGATCAGACCAGTCTGTGCCATCCGTGATCTCTCCATTGCAGGCCGCCGGATACCCCGGCCCGGGCCGCGCCGCGGTTTGCGCGCATGGCTCCAGGCCCGTTCCTCTCCGGTGGCATGTCCCGTGCCCCATATCCTCGTCCAGCATGCCCGATTCATGCGGGTATGCGTGCCAGCCAGTCACGGCAGGGGTACGACGAAATTGCGGCGTGCTGCACCAGCAAAACGAAAACGCATCGGCTTTGTCCCAGCCGATGCGTCGATCCGTGCCGGTTGTCGGCATGCTGTGGCCCCGAGGACACGGTTTCGCGCGCGCCCTATCCGGTCTTTACGACGACGGCCCGCCCGTAATCAGGGTCACGCCGCGCCGGTTGAGCCGCCAGGACGCCTGATCGGAGCCCGGCGCAACCGGCCGCTCCTTGCCATAGGAAATCGTCCGCAGGCGGTCCGGCCGAATGCCCAGGCTCACCATGTAGTCCTTAATGGCGCTGGCTCGGCGGGCGCCGAGCGCCAGGTTATATTCCCGGGTGCCGCGTTCATCGGCATGGCCCTCGATCAGGGCGACGGTCCCCGGATAGGCCTGAAGCCATGCGGCCTGCTGGGTGATGATCTCCCGGTCGGTCTCATCCAGGGCATATTGATCGAGCGCGAAGAACACCCGGTCCTGAACCGAAACCTGGAAATGATCCGCCGAGCCGGGCACCGGACCGGCCATGGCATCGCGCGACGCCCGCGCCATTTCGTCCACGGCCTGGCGCGAGGTGGCCGAGCCCGCCGAGGCGACCTCTTCCCGGCTGCCCGATCCGCAGGCGGCAACGAGCAGCGCCAGCGCCGCGACGCCGCCTTTCGCAAGTGTTCCGAATGATCCCATCGTCATGACCCTGTGGTCTCCCTGATTGGACAGCGGCCCGGACGGGCCATTGACTGCGGCGCCCATGCAAACCCTCAGCGCCCGATCATCCCCTTGCTGATCAAGGGCGACCAGGCCGGGTCGGAGGCATCCGTTACCGTTGAAATCTCACGCTCATTATAGCCTGTCACATCGACCGACCACAGACGGACCTTGCCGCCCGAACCATCCGCGCGCGACGGCGTCTGACGGAAGAACATCAGCACCCGGCCGTTCGGCGACCAGGTCGGCGCCTCGTCGAGAAAGCTCTCGGTCAACAGGCGTTCGCCGCTGCCGTTCGGGCGCATCACGCCGATGTAAAACTTGCCCCGCAGGATCTTGGTGAACGCGATCAGGTCCCCGCGCGGCGACCAGACCGGTGTCGCATAACGCCCTTCCTGCCAGGAAATCCGGCGCACATTCCGTCCGTCCGCATCCATCACATAAATCTGCTGGGAACCGCTGCGGTCGGAATTGAAGGTCACGCGGGTCTGATCGGGAGAGGACGAGGGCGAGGTGTCGATCGCCGGATGATGGGTCAAACGCTCGGTGACCTGGGTGCGCAGATCCATGATGTAAATGTCGGAATTGCCGCCCCGATCCAGACTCATCAGGATCTTGCGCCCATCCGGCGTAAAGCGCGGCGCAAAGGTCATCCCCGGAAACTCGCCCACGAGTTCCTCGCGCCCGCTTTCGATGTTCAAAAGATGGATCTTCGGATTGCCGCCCGCATAGGACATATAGACGACTTCCTGAAACACCGGATTATAGCGCGGTGTCAGGATCAATTCGCTGCCATCGGTCAGATACATCGGATTGGCGCCGTCCTGGTCCATGATGGCCAGACGCTTGATCCGCCGGGTCTTCGGGCCGGTTTCCGCGACGAACGCGATCCGGGTGTCGAAATAGCCTTCCTCGCCGGTCAGTTCCTCATAGATCTGATCCGAGATCAGATGCGCGAGCCGGCGCCACCCATCAGGCGGCGCAGTCAGCCGCAGGCCGATCATGTCGGCTTCGGAATACACATCCCAGAGGATGAACTCGACATTGAGCCGGCCGTCGCCGCGTTCGCTCACCCGTCCGGTCACGAGCAATGGGCTTTTCAGAATGCGCCAGTCGCCGAAGCGGGGCCGGCGGTCGAAATTCTCCACATCCTCGATGAAGGCTTCCTCGGCGATCGGATCGAACAGACCCGAGCGCCCGAGATTGTTGCGGATTACGGCGGCGATCTGATCGCCATAGCGCTCAAGGTTGCCCGTCTCGCCGACAAAATCCGTCACGGCGACGGGAAGCGGATCCAGATTACCGTCATCGATGGTGATCCGCGGGCGTTTGGACTCATCCGCCGCCGCCATCAGCGGCGCCATGGTCAACGCCGTCAGGATCACCAGCAGTGCGCGCGACAGCCCGGTCCAGCGCGCGTGGCGCGCAGATGCGGTCCGGACGGTGTCTGCGGTGACGGTCATGCGGCGATCCCTGAACTTGCCCCTGAGCCTGATTCGGCGCTCTGCCCGTGATTGTTCGCGACTGTCTGATGCCATTGCGGCAATCGTTTGATGACGGCGAAGCGCCCGCATCCGCCGGAGACGCCCGCCGCCAACCTTGGGTCACTCCCCTAGCAGAAAGCGCGGATCGAACTCCAGATCCATCACCCGCCAGGCCTGATAGCGCGAGGGCGGCAGGCTGAACGGCGTGCATTGGAGAACCGCGCTGATCGCCCGGTCCGCCGCCACCCGCATGAACGAGGTGCCGCCGATCCCCCCGACCACCTCCGGCATCGCCGCCAGATGGCCGCTGATATCGAGCTGCACGCGTAACGTGACGATCAATGATTCGGCATTCGGCGCGCCCGTGGGCGGCGTCCAGCATGGCTTGAGCTGCGCCTTGATGGTGTCGATCTCGCTCATGGTGAGTTCGGTCTGAAGCCCCGCGGCGGCGCGCGGCTTGCCGTCCGTGGTCTGCACATCCCGAGCGGCCAGACGGGCGTTCACATCGCGCCCGGTGTCCTCGCGCGGCTTCTTGTCCACAAGCGCGGTGAGTTCGCTGAACAGATCCGGCTCCGGTGCGGTCGGCGCGGTCTCGGGCACGGACCGCGGCGCCGGCGGGGCCGGTTTGGCGGCCGGCCGGGCCCGGGCCAAGTCCTCCGTGGACGCAGCAGGCGGCTCGGGCACCGGTTCGACCGGCACACGGTCCGGATCGGGGGGCCGGGGCGCCGGTTCGGGGCGCGCGGGCGGCGGCGGCGCGGCTTCGGCCATGCGCTCAGGGGCACTCTGACGCGGCGGGGCCGGCTGAGGCGGCGGCGGCGGGGCTGGACGAGGACGCACCACGGTCGGTTCGGGCGCGGTCTCTTCCTCGAGAGGCTCGTCCGTCGCCGGAATGATGTTGGTTTCGTCCGCCACCGTCAGAAGTTCCACGGGCAGAACCGGCGGCAGGTCGGCAGGCTCGATCGCGAATTGCGGCAGGGCCACGACGCCGACGGCGGCGACGGCGGTATGCAATGCTAGCGAAAGGGCCAAAGGCAGCCGCATGGGTGTTTCGGTCTCCAGCCGGCGTTATTGCGACGGTATCTCGCCCACCAGCCCCACACGGGTGAACCCGGCCGCGTTCAAGGTCCCCAGCACCTTCATGAACAGGCCATAATCGATGGTCTGGTCGGCCCGCAGAAAGATCCGCACATCCCGGTTGTTCTCGGTAATGAAGACCAGCTTGGGCACCAGTTCGGTCATCTCGACCGGCGTATCCTGAACGAAGATGACCCGCTCGGCATTGATCGACACGGCCAGGGGTTCATCCGTCCCGGGCAACGTCGAGGCATCGGTCTCGGGCAGATCGACATCGACGCCGACGGTCAGCAGCGGCGCGGCGACCATGAAAATGATCAGCAGCACCAGCATCACATCCACAAAAGGCGTGACGTTGATCTCGCTCATCGGACGGAAGCTGCGCCGCCCGCGCCGATGGCTGGTCCGGTCGGATTGCTGAAGGCCGCCGGCCATCAGCGGTCCCTCACGCCGTAGACCGACCCGCCGCGCTCATCGATCTCGCGCGACAGATGCGCGCCCAATTCGTCGGCGAACCCGTCAAGCCGGTTGGCGAACCGGCCGATCTGATTGGTGAAGCGGTTATAGGCCATCACCGCCGGGATCGCGGCCAGGAGCCCGAGCGCGGTGGCGAACAGGGCCTCGGCAATCCCCGGCGCGACGACCGCGAGATTGGTGTCCTTGGTGGCGGCAATGGCCTGGAACGCATTCATGATGCCCCAGACGGTCCCGAACAGGCCGACAAACGGCGCCGTGGACCCGACCGTGGCCAGAAAGCCGAGGTCTTTTTCCATCCGGCCCAACTCACGGCTCACAATGACATTCATCACCCGGTCGAGCCGGTCCTTGATACCCGACAGGAACCGGCCCTGGCTGTCGTCGGACGAGCGGCGCCACTCGCGCATCGCGCCGACGAACACGGCTTCCATCGGATGGGACGGCTTGTGGCCGATCTGCTGGTACAGATCGTCGAAGCTGGCGCCGGACCAGAACACGTCCTCGAAGCGCTCGGCGCTGCGGCCCATACGGCGCATGCGGATCGCGGTGTCGATGATGATGGTCCAACTCCAGACCGAGGCGATGATGAGGCCGATCATGACCGCTTTCACCACCCAATCCGCGCGCATGAACAGCGCCCAGAGGGAATAATCGGACGACGCCGCGTCCGCCCCCGCTGCCATGATCGTTGGATCCATCCCAGTGTCCTTCTATCGGGTTGGGCGCCTGTCGGACGTAACGGCATCGCGCGGCCCCGAAGCCGGCCCCAACCTGTGGCGGGAACCGTGACGGCGCGGATCCGGCGGCCGGACTCGGCGACTCGTGCAGTTGGACGCAACTTTTCCGCCGTTTGTGACCAATTTGCGGCCAGCAATCGGCTCCAGGCGGGAGTTTCCGGGGCCTGTGGCATGGGTGTCGCGGTTTGGGCCGCCGGAGGGACCCACGGGCTCAGAGGCTTTTTGGAAATGCCCGGTCAGGCGCATTTCCGAGTGCCTGGCCGGCCTGCTCCCCCTCCCGACCACCCGATCAGGGTACCCTTGTGGGTGGTCGGGAGGGGGA
>CAZHDI010000126.1:0-7929 GCA_964531285.1 uncultured Alphaproteobacteria bacterium
GGGGCTCAGAGGGCCGACGAGAAGGGCGAGCTGCGGCCGGTCTACGGCAAGCAGTGGCGCTCCTGGCCGGACGGCAAGGGCGGGGCCATCGACCAGATGGCCTGGCTGGTGAACGAGATCCGGACCAATCCCAACTCCCGCCGGCTGGTGGTGAGTGCCTGGAACCCCGCTGAGATCGACGAGATGGCGCTGCCGCCCTGCCATTGCCTGTTCCAGTTTTATGTGGCGGACGGCCGTCTGTCGTGCCAGCTCTATCAGCGCAGCGGCGACGTGTTCATCGGCGTGCCGTTCAATATCGCCTCTTATGCGCTCCTGACACGGATGATTGCACAGGTCACCGGGCTTCAGCCGGGCGAGTTCGTGCACACCCTGGGGGATGCGCATCTTTACGCCAATCATCTGGACCAGGCCCGTGAGCAAGCCGGCCGGATCCCCCTGGCTCAGCCGCGCTTGAGCCTCAACCCGGCGGTGACCGATCTCTTCGCCTTCACCTTCGAGGACATCGCCTTGGAAGGTTATGAGGCGCATCCGCATATTCCGGCGCCCATTGCAGCGTAATCCCATGGCCCGCAACGATATCCCCGTGGCGCTGATCGCCGCTGTCGCCCGCAATCACGTGATCGGGCAGGACGGCGCGATCCCCTGGCGCATTCCGGCCGATATGCGGTTCTTCAAGGAAACGACCATGGGCAAACCGGTCGTCATGGGACGGAAGACCTTCGAGAGTTTTCCCAAGCGCCCGCTTCTGGGGCGCGCCAATATCGTTGTCACCCGTCAGCCCAGCTGGCAGGCCGACGGTGCCCATGCCGTGCCCTCGCTCGATGCCGGGCTCGATCTGGCCGCCGAGATTGCCGCGCGGGATGGCGCGGGCGCGATCATGGTGATCGGCGGACGGTCTATCTATTGCGGTGCGCTGCCCCATGCCGACCGGCTTTATCTCACCCGGGTCGATGCCGACTGCGAGGGCGATGTGAAATTCCCGCCCTTCGATGCCGATGCCTGGCTTGAAGTGTCACGCGAGGCGTTTCCGGACGATCCGGAGGCCACCTATCCGGCCGTCTTGACAATCCTGGAGCGCCGGTGACTCTGGCAGACCCTGCTGCCGTCAAGGATCCGCGACCATGCCCCATCTCAGCCTCACCGAAATCGCCTCCGGCCTGCGTTTTCCCGAAGGCCCCATCGCCATGCCCGACGGCGCGGTGGTTCTTGTGGAAATCGCGCGGGGCACCCTGTCGCTGATTACGCCTCAGGGGGCGGTGCATGTGATTGCGGATCTGGGCGGCGGTCCGAACGGCGCCGCTGTGGGGCCGGACGGCGCGGTCTATGTCTGCAACAATGGCGGCTTCCTCTGGCATGAGCGCGGCGGCCTCCTGTTCGCCGGGGACCGGCCGGATGATTACGAGACCGGACGCATCGAACGGGTGGATATCGCCACCGGCGCGGTGGACCGCCTTTACGAGACCTGCGACGGGCGCCGGCTCAACGGGCCGAATGATCTGGTCTTCGACCGGGCCGGCGGGTTTTATTTCACCGATTTCGGCAAGACCTATGGCGCGCTTCAGGATCGCGGCGCGGTGTACTACGCCAAACCCGACGGCTCGATGATCCGCACCGTGCTGTTTCCCATCGAGCGCCCGAACGGCATCGGTCTGTCCCCGGACGAAGACATGCTTTATGTGGCCGAAACCATGACCCGCACCGTCTTCGGCTATCCCATTGAGGCGCCGGGGGAGGTGAGCCGCAAGCGGGTGTCCGTGGCCGCGCCGGCCGGGGTCCAGTTTTTCGATTCCCTGGCGGTGGATGGCGAGGGTCATGTCTGCGTGGCGACCATCGGGAACCCGGGGATCACCCGCGCGGGTCCCGACGGGACCAGCCTTGAGCATTTCGCCACCGACGATCCGATGACCACCAATATCTGTTTTGGCGGACCGGATCTGCGCACCGCGTTTATCACCCTGTCCGGAACCGGACGGCTCGTGGCCGCGGATTGGGTCTGTCCGGGTCTGCCGCTGAACTTTCTCAACCGCTGACGGCAGGGATCACCAGAAGATCCGGGGCATGCGGAACGGCAGCATGAGCCGCACAACGGGATGCGCGAAGCGCTCCAGCGACAGGCTCTCATGGACCCCGGTTATGGGCGAGCCCAGGAGCGATGTCTCGATCACCGAGCGCGCATAAAACGGCGTGTCCTCCAGGGTTTCGACCACCCGGGGCCGGTGACCGGGATCGGCGCGGGTCTCGCGCGCGACCCGCCAGAGGGTCGTGGGCAGGGGCATCACGGGCGGTCCCTCGAAGGGCTCGATGGCGCCGTCCCGCCGTACACGGATCGCCAGATTGTATGGCCCGCCTGCCCGCCGGTCGATATCGTACAGGATCGCCGTCTCGGCCCCATGCTCCAGGCGCGACCAGGTCCAAGAGCGGAACGCGCGCTCTAAGGGCTCGTCCCCATTATTGGTATCGAAATAGCCGGTGCCGGACCACCTGAGGGACGGTTTGTCGAGCGCCACCTCAACACGGGCGGACGGGGCGATGGGATGCCAGCGGTGGCGCCCCCCGGTGTCGAGATCGAAGCCGGTGGCTGTGAGCGCTTGGGGGATCAGGCGCACCGAGCCCTTGACCGGAGCCGGGACAGGCGCGCCCGTCTCGTCGAGATGCAAGGTCAGCCCCGTGCCGTCCCACTCGATATGGCTGGGCCCGATGGCAAGACGGCGCTCGGTTTGATTGAGGGCGGGGCGGCGGCGTTCGGTCATGGTCCAGCGCCGGGCCCTGCGTCCGTAAAGGCCGATATTGACCGCACAATGATCATATGGGTCGCGCCAGCCTGTCCAGGCATAGTAGGGCGAGAAAACGCTCCCGATAAAGACGATGATGGTCAGACCATGGGCGCCGTCGTCGCTCAGCGCGTCGATATACCACCAGGTATAGCCACCGGATGGAACGACCCCGTCGAAACGCGGTCCGTCGCCAGGCATCGCGCGGCCAACCGGCCCGACAGCGCCGCCATCGGCACGCCCGCCCCCGGGTGAGTGCTGCCCCCCGCCAGATAAAGCCCCGCCAGTTTCGTCCGGGCCAGCGGCCTCTGAAAGGAGGCCCGCCAGCCGTGGGAGGCTCGGCCGTAAAGCGCGCCCCCCGTCGCCGGAAACAGCGCGTGAAAGTCCGCCGGCGTCGTGACCTGACGGGGCGCGTCGGCGTCGATCGTCAGACCGCACCGGGCCAGCCGCGTCGTCATCCGCTGAGCGCATGAGGCGATCTCCTTGTTATCGAACGGGTGGGTGTCGCCGGACGCGGGCGCATTGATCAGGCAGAACAGGCGCTCCGGGCCGTCCCTGGCCGGATCGTCCGCATCGCCCCGATCCTGGGCGCAGATATAGACCGTGGGGTCGTCCGGCATGCTGCCGGCGTGGAGCGCGGCGAACTCGCGCGGATAATCGCCGGAGAACAGAACCGTGTGCCGGCAGAGCGCCAGCCCTTCGGTCTGTCCACGGATTGCCCAGGTCACCGCCGAAAGGGAGCGCTGCCTGGGGGGCAGCCGCGGTACGGCGCGCTGGATATCCGGCCCGAAGGCGCCGGATGCGATTGCCGCCGCATCGGCATTGACCACCGCCGCGCTGACCGGGACCGTTTCACCATTGGCGAGCGCGATATGATCCACATGACCGTTCCGCACACCGATGGCCGTAACATGGGCATCATAGTGGATGGTAACGCCGAGGCGCGTCGCACAGTCGGCGAGGGCCTGGGCCAGACGATGCATGCCGCCGTCGATGTACCAAACCCCGGCCTGCTCCACATGGGCGATGAGCATCAGCGTGGCCGGCGCCAGAAAGGGCGAGGAGCCGGTATAGGTCGCATAGCGGCCAAAGAGCTGGCGCAGGCGCGGGTCATGGAAATACGTGCCCAAAGCATCCCAGAGCCGGGTGAACGGCGCGATCCGCCACAGGGCGCCGAGCCCCGAAAGCCCGTGATGGCCAACAAGACCGAGGGGCGAGGGCGCGGCGCTGCGCATGAAGGGCACGTCCAGCGTCTTGTGAATGGCTTCGGCGCGGGCGCAGAACGCCTCAAAGCGCCGGGCCTCCGCGGCGCCGGCAAACCGGCCGATGGCATCGGCGGACCGGTCGATATCCGCATGAAGATCGAGGACCTGATCGGGCGCCCAGGCATGGCGGGCAAGGGTGCGCGCCTGCCGGACCGTGAGTTCACGGTCCAGGGCCGTGCCAGCGGCCTCGAACAGATCGTCGAAGATCCCGCGCAAGGTAAAGACCGTCGGTCCCGCATCGATCAGCGCGCCATCGACCGCAAGCTGACGCATCTTGCCGCCCGGTGCGCCGGCCCGCTCGAACACGGTGACGGGATAGCCCAGCACGGCGAGATCGATCGCCGCGCACAGCCCGCCGATTCCGGCTCCGATCACGCCGACGGGCGCCGTGCCGGTGCTCATGGACCGGCCCTCATGAAGAGGCCTCGCGATACCGGCCAAGGGAGCGCTGGCTGCAGTGGCACCGGCGACTCGGGCGATGGATTGACAGCTTTCTCATATGTGTCAGTCTAACCTGACAGATAAAAGTGACAAGTTAGCATGACACCAAGCGAGGGCTCATGGAAACGATCGCCCGGATTGAGACCGCCCTTCAGGCGGCCCTGACCCACGCTGAAGCCCCGGAGGCGCCGCCATTGCTGGCGCAAGCCATGCGCCACGCGGTGTTTCCCGGCGGCGCGCGAATCCGTCCGCAATTGTGTCTCGCGGTCGCCAAGGCCTGCGGCGATGACCGGCCCGCCCTGACCGATGCGGCTGCGGCGGCGATCGAACTGTTGCATTGCGGATCATTGGTGCACGACGACCTGCCGTGTTTCGACGATGCCGGCCTGCGCCGGGGTGTGCCTTCGGTGCATTCGGCCTTTGGCGAACCCTTGGCCGTGCTCGCCGGCGATGCCTTGATCGTGCTGGCCTTCGAGGAGATTGCCCGGGCCGGACGGCGGGTGCCGGAGCGCATTGCGCCGGTGCTGTTGACCGTGTCGGCGAGTGTCGGCATGCCCGGCGGAATCATTGGCGGTCAGGCCTGGGAAAGCGAGCCCGATCCCGATCTTGAGGCCTATCAGCAGGCCAAGACCGGGGCGCTGTTCATGGCCGCGACCATGACGGGCGCCGCGGCGGCGGGCGCCGAAACCGCGCCCTGGCGGGGCATCGGCGATTGGCTGGGCAAGGCCTATCAGATCGCCGACGATATCCGCGACGCGGTCGCCGACGAAGACGAGGTCGGCAAGCCGGTGGGCCAAGATGTGCTCCATGACCGGCCCAATGCGGTCCAGGCCTATGGGCTGGAGGGCGCCATGACCCGGCTGTCGGACCTGGTGACGGCGGCGGCGGAGTCGGTGCCGGACTGCGTCGGCGCGGAGGATCTGCGGGCCTTGGTCCGCTTGCAGGCCACCCGGCTTGTGCCGAAAAAGCTCGCCCAATCAGCAGCTTAAGGTTTTTCCGGCATGGTGGATCACCGGTCCGGAGACGCGCCGTCCGCATACCGTTCGCCGGCGTCGGGGCCGGTCACTTTGTCGGATCGCTGGCGCGGCCTGCGCGACCGGATCTTGACGGCCCCTGGTTTCATCGCCTGGGCCGCGCGCTTTCCCCTCACGCGGCCGATCGCCCGGAACCGGGCTCGCGCGGTCTTCGATCTGTGTGCGGGCTTTGTCTATTCCCAAATCCTGCTGGCCTGTGTGCGGCTTGACCTCTTCAAGACGCTACGCGCCGGTCCGCTCACCGCGGATCAGCTGGCGGATAAAACCGGCCTGCCGCGTGACGGGCTCGACCGGCTGCTCAAAGGCGCCATCGCGCTCGATCTTCTGGACCGGCGCGGCGGCGGGCGCTACGGGCTGGGGGCCACGGGTGCGGCCATCCTGGGCAATCCGGGCCTAGAGCCGATGATCGAGCACCATGCGGTGCTTTATGGCGATCTGACCGACCCGGTTGCCCTTTTTGCCGGAACCGCTCAGCCCACGGCATTGTCACGCTATTGGGCTTATGCCCGGGCCGAGGATCCCACCCAACTGGTTGCTCCGGATGTGACCGCCTACAGCGCGGTCATGGCCGCCTCCCAAGCGTTCATCGCCCGCGATGTCATTGAGGCTTATCCGTTCAAAACCCATCGCCACCTGCTCGATGTCGGCGGCGGCGAGGGGCGGTTCGCGGTGGCGGCGGCGTCGGCCGCGCCGGATCTGAAAGTAACCGTGTTCGATCTGCCGGCGGTGGCCGAACGGGCGCGGACCCGTTTGGAGGCTGAGGGCCTGGGCAACCGGGCCGGCGCTGTCGGCGGCAGCTTCTTTCACGACCCGCTGCCCCGGAGCGCCGATCTGGCAACCCTGGTCCGGGTGCTTCACGACCATGACGACCCGGCGGCCCTCGCGATCCTGCGGGCCGTCCACCGCGCGCTTCCCGACAACGGCACCCTTCTGATTGCCGAGCCGATGGCCGGCACACCCGGCGCGGCGCCGATGGGGGATGCCTATTTTGGCGTGTATCTGCTGGCCATGGGCAGCGGCCGGCCCCGGACCCCGGACGAGATTCGCGGGCTCCTCGAGACGGCCGGATTCACCGATATCGGGTCTGTCGCGACGCCGGTTCCCCTGCTCGTGCAGGTCATAAAAGCCCGGAAAACAGGCAATTCGCCTGTGTAATGTCCTTTCAGCTTGACGGTAACAACTGTCAAGCTAGACTGACACATTACTGGACCTACCGGTCCGCCGTGGGAAACGGGCAATCGCCCGGAATGGGGGCATGGATGCAAGCCACCGCCGTCGTCTTTGAAGAGCCGGAGCGCCTGTCCGTCAGGCCGCTTGCGCTGACGCCTGCGGGCGCTGACGACCTGGTGGTGGACATTGCCTGGAGCGGCGTTTCGACCGGCACCGAGCGGCTTTTGTGGCAGGGCCGGATGCCCGTCTTCCCGGGCCTTGGGTATCCGCTGGTGCCCGGCTATGAGGCCGTCGGCGAAGTGGTCGAGGCCGGGTCGTCGGCTTTACACCGGGTCGGCGAGACCGTCTTCGTGCCGGGCGCCTCGTGCTACGGCGACATACGGGGTCTGTTCGGCGGGTCCGCCTCGCGCGTGGTGGTGCCGGACCGCCGGGTCATTGCGGTCGACCAGGGCCTTGAGGAACAGGGCGTTCTGCTGGCGCTTGCCGCGACGGCCTATCACGCCATGGCGGGCGGTCAGCGCCCGGATCTTATTGTCGGACACGGCGTATTGGGCCGCCTTCTGGCGCGCCTGACCGTTTTGGAAGGCGGCACGCCGACCGTCTGGGAAACCAATCCGGACCGGATGCCGGGCGCGCTGGGCTATGACGTGGTTCAGCCCGATGACGATCCGCGCCGGGATTACCGGGCCATCTATGACGTCAGCGGCGACCCGGCCTTGCTCGATACGCTGATCGGCCGTCTCGCGCGCGGCGGTGAGGTTGTGCTGGCCGGCTTTTACAGTGCGCCGCTGTCTTTCGCATTTCCGCCGGCCTTCATGCGCGAGGCCCGGATTCGCGTGGCCGCCGAATGGCAGGATCTCGACCTGGCGGCGGTCCGCACACGCATCGAGGACGGCGATCTGTCGCTGGCCGGTCTCGTGACCCATCACATGCCGGCACAGGACGCCGCCGGGGCATACCCGGTGGCCTTCGATGACCCGTCTTGCCTGAAAATGATTCTGGATTGGAGAGAGCGCCCATGACCGCTGCCTATGATGAGCCGCGCGCCGGATCCGTCTTTGATCAGATGAATGATCATTTGCGTGCCGAAGCCGACCAGGACCCCGATCCGGTCGCAACCGATACACCGAAGAAAGAAACGCAGGTCATCGCCATTTACGGCAAGGGCGGGATCGGCAAGAGCTTCACCCTCGCCAATCTCAGCTACATGATGGCCCAGCAGGGCAAGCGCGTGCTGCTGATCGGCTG
>CAZHDI010000127.1:0-7852 GCA_964531285.1 uncultured Alphaproteobacteria bacterium
CAGCTTTCGCCGCCTATTGAAGGAGGCCTCGTTCGAGAGCCTTGGTCACGATTTCGGTGCGGTTTCGGGCCATCAGCTTTTGCCCAATCGCCCGGATATGCATCTTGACGGTCGTCTCGGATATTTGAAGTACCCTGGAAATGTCCTTGTTGGTCGTACCGGTGCGCAGTTGATCCAACACCTGCCGCTCGCGGTCGGAGAGATCCATGGTAACGCCGGGCCGCCCCTGCGGTGGGCGCCCGGTCATCAGCCCGGCCGGCACATAAATCTCGCCCGATGCCACAAGGCGAATGGCATTGAGCAAAGACTTGCCCGCCATTGTCTTGGGCAGAAATCCCTTCGCTCCCAACTTCAAGGCCGCCGTGACGTCATGGCGGCTGGCACTGCCGGACAGGATGATCACCGGTAAATCGGCGGCTGCCCTGAGAACCGCATCAAGACCCGCCAATCCGTTCATGCCGGGCATGCGCAGATCCAGAATCGCAATATCGATTTCACTCTCCGAGCGGATGACCTGCAATGCAGCAGGCAGATCTTCCGCCGTGATCACGGTCAGGTCGGGGTCATGCTGCTTCAAGAGCGCGGACAGGGCATCGCGCACAAGATCATGATCATCAGCCAAAAGAACATTCATTATATCATCTCAACCGAGGGAGTGCTTCACAGCGGCAGTCTTCATCTCATGACGCATCGAGCGCCCAAACAGCGCCCATCCCCACGCCTTACGATGCCGGAACAATGGTCAGGGTCTGCCCAAGGGCAGAGGGGGACGGGCTTTCAAGACGGATTGTCACCGGCGGCGCCGTGAGGCCAGATGCGGTCAGATCGCCCGACGCGATACGCAAGGTCAGATCGGTACCAAGATGAAGTCCGCCCAAATAGAAATAACCGTCGAACTCGGTCTGGGCCGACGCGATCACCGCCCCTGTCCCGTCCACAGCCTCGACGGTCGCATCGGCAATTCCGGCACGCTCGCCGTCTTGAAACAGAACGACCCGGCCGTCCGCTTCACCCGTCAAGGCGACCGGAAAAGCCATCGGCTTGACCTGTCCGGGACGCACAGCAACAGCGGCCCCGTCGAGCGTGGGCCGCAGAAACGGATCGTTCAGCGAGGCCAATTTGAGTGCGGCATTCAAGGGCCGGTCCGGGGGCAAACCCCCGAGGACCGCTTGGCCGTCCGGGTCGGTCTCTTCATCGCGCAGCGTGTCGCCAAGAATAAGCTGGGCGTTCTCAATGGGCCGCTCGCCTTCGTCGAACCGTCCGTTAAGATTTGCATCCTCGAAAACCTGCGCCCGAATGGCTCCCGTGCGTGTCAGGCCGGACGGGCCGATCCGATAGGCCCCTTGGTCGCTGTCGCGATACAGAGCAAAGGCTAAAGACATTCCAAAGCGCCACTCGCCGTTACTATTCGCCCCCAGCGTAGTGCTGAATGCGTAACGGTCGAATGAATGGGAATAGCCAATGTCAACGTTGCTCAGGCCGGTATCGAAGCCGTAGGTATAGCCGAAACTGCCTTGGCCGCGCGCCCCGAGGGCGGCCTGCGCAGCGGCGCTGGCGGCAACCGGTTCAAAGCCGTCGGTCAGGGCATAATCAAGCGTGGAGCGGAACCGGACGCCCTGAACGGGCCGGCTGAGCAACACGCTGCCGGCGAGCGCGCGGGCAGCCTTCCCCCCGGTGGGCCGGGACTGTGACCATTCAAGGGTATTGCTCCAGTTCACGCCATAAAGGGCTGACGCCAGCGTCTGTTTCACCGACATATCGACCGTGCCGTCCGCGCGATCCTCCAGCGACCCGGCCGTCAGTGCCGTGATCACTTTGGTTCCCAGCGGAACAGTTGCGTTGAGTCTCAGTGCCGCACGCTGAAGAAGCCGGCTGGCTCCCGCCCCCGAGATGGACGATTCCAGATCACCGAAATGAGTGTAGCTGGTGCTGACATTCAGACGCGAACCAATCGGCCGGGCGGCGCTGATCTCGAAGGCCGGTCGGCCGTAGCCCCCGCTGGTCACGCTCATTGCGCCATAAGCTCCTAAAGCGGATGAAAACAGGCTTGCGGTCATGCGCCCATTCTCGAGCCCATTTTCGCCAAGCGCGTCAAGCCGTAACGAAACCCGCTCGGTCAGACCATAATAGACCGACAGATAGGCCAGCGGGTCGAGATCTTCGGCCTCGTCCGTTGCATCCTCGGTGAGGACGGACGACCCAAGCTCGGCGCCCCGGAACAAAGGTGTCTCCGGATCGACAATGCCTGCGGAAAAGAAAAGGCTGCCTTTCGGCCAAAGCTCGGGACCGACAAAAACCCGCTCTTCGCGTTCCTCATACTCCCCAAACGGACCAAAAAGCTTGACCGTGAGACGATTGTAACCGGAGGTCAGGACGACATCGTCAAAGACATACTCACCATTGTCATCCGGTTCGGTGACAAAACCGATAAGCCGGTCGCCATCATAGAGTTCGGCTTCCCAATTGACGGGCAGAGCGCCGCGGACCTGCACGACATCGAACACAGCCGAACGGTTGGAGGGCTCATTCGTTACGACGGCGCCGCGCCCGGCCCGGGCGGGTTCGAGCAATGGCAGGGGCTGGGAAACCGTGTCGCCCAGGACGATCGCGCGCAGCCGCGCGCCCCCAAGCCAGTCGAGCCGGTCATTGGCTCTCGACATGGTCAGGCGTAGATTGCTCAGCCCATTTTGCTGCGTACTGACGGACCGTAGACGCCCGGTGAATTTGAGAACATCGCCGACCGCCTCGACGGAAAGGCTCGCGTTCGGGTTCTGACCTGTTGCACCGCCGCCTGTCAGGACAAGATCCGCCGTCGGCCAGTCCAGCCAGCGATAGGGATTATCGATGAGCGGGTAAGAGACGATGGCGCTGTCTGTGTCGCGCGGTGTCCAGCGTTGGCGCAAAGCAAGGCGCTCCAGCCGCGCCTCCACGGGCAGCACCTCGCGCGGCTTGACCTGAAGGCGAAGCAGTCTCTTGTCATAGTCGAAGTCGAGCGGCAGAAGATCGGAAAGCGCGCCGAGTGTCAGACACCATCCGTCCGGTGTTTTTGCGGCGGCCGTGCCGTCAAGCCGGACGGTCTCATTGGCGATCCGGCCCGTGCGGGCAGCAAAATCCAATGCAAAGCGCCGCCCCGGATCGATGAACCAACCGGCTGCGCTGGCCTCTTGGATCTCGATGGGAAACTCGATGGCCTCGAAAAAAGGGGCGGCGGCGATGCAAAGCCCGCCTGCTGTGTCGTAACCGGCAAGGGTCCCGGCAAGCTCATAGCGGCCAAGGGTCAAGCGTATCAGCTTAAAGTCATCCCGTCCGGCACTGTCGCTCGTGCCCGCATCGACGCGCTCAGGCTCGTCACCGAACAGCGCATCGAATGGATCCGGTTCCGCGGCAAGGGCAACGGAACCAGCCGCCAGATAAATGGCCAGCACATGTTCGACGGTCCGCCTGCGCATGCCATAGATGCCTCGTGGTTCCATCCCGGCATGTGCCGTTTTCCTCATATGGAGGTACCGCCGCTCGGCATGCGCTCAAACCAAAGACGTTTGAGCACCTTCCTAATCCGGAGTTTCTTGAAAGGTCTCTAAAGGCGCCCCTCGAAGCTCGCCAGCACCTCAGGCCGATTCGGATCGGACGAAACATAATTGATTTTGACGGCTTGGCCGGCAATCCGGGACCGGACGGCATCCGGCAGCGGTAATGTGATCATGCGCATCGGATTGGGGGTATAAAGCGCAATCCCCCGCGCATAGTACATCGGCTCATCGGTGTCACCGGAACCGTAAATCTGCAAATCTCCGTAAACCGATTGAGTGCCGGTGCGCGACAGTCGAACCTTAAGGACCGTGCCGCCGTTAGCGTCGGCCGCGAGTTCCGCATTGTCGATCATGGCTGTGGCTGTGAGGGCGCCGCGGCGCACGATCACCGGGATGGTGATGGAGCGGATCTGGGTGAGTTCGATGGCAATATCGCCGCCCTGGTCATTGGTAAAGGTCTCCAGACTGCGCCCGGCACTGGTCGGCGCCGAACGCAGACGCAGATGCGAGCGGTATTCGCCCTCTTCCAATCCGGTCACCCTGGCAAAGACACGAACGACCTGTTCCTCATCGGGACGCAGAATCAGACGGCGGGGCGAAAACCGCACGATGTCGCCCGCGAACCGCTCGCCATCGCGCACATCCTCGGCGGTCACGATGGATCCGTCTTCGAGCATGCGCATATTCTCAAGGCTGACCCGGTAGGCGAATTCTTCATCGCCCCGGTTGACGACGACCACCTCCATGGATTGACGCGTGCCGTCGAGCACCACGCGCGTGGGCGAGACGAGGATCTCCGCGCGGGTGGCCATGGTCATCAAAGCCAGAAGGGCTCCGGCAAGCGTAACGAGGCGCATAACGGTGATCGGCATGAGGCAACTCCTGAACGATCTGGCGCGGTCTGTCGCCGGCCCTGGAGCGGACAGGTTGGCATAGGCTCCGGTAACTTACGGTTACCGCGCCCTCTTGGATGGCCCCTCACCGGATCGTCTGGCGGACCGGCGGCTCATCGCCGCCGGCCCGTTCCCAAACGAGATTTGCTTACTGATAGTTGACCGAAACGGTGAACGAACCCGTGTAACGGCCCGCCGGCTGATTGGCGCCGACGGTCAGCACGCCACCAACGGAGAAGGTGTCCTGGCCCGAAACCAGCGTGCCGGAGGCCTTCGAGCCGGAGAATTCGCCGATCTTCATGCGGTCGTTGCCGGACTTGAGCTCGACAGTGTCCTGCGGAAGCGAAATCGTGTAGCTCTGCGCATCTTCACCGGTCACCGTGTAATTCGCTTCCTGATGGTCGTTGCCCAGGCAGGTCAGAGCCGGATCGCAGCGACGCGCGCCGTCGGCCGACAGGGTCACATTGCCGGTGTTGTCGCCCGGAATGATCAGGCCGAATTCCAGCGCGTCGGTCGCTTTGATGGCAAGCGCCGAACCGATTGTGGCGCCGGCGTCGTTCGACACATCGGCAGCGAAGGCAGCGCCGGTGACGAGCGTGGCAACAGAAGCAATGGCGAGTTTTTTCAGGATGGTCATGGATCTCTCCTCCGTTTGGGAACAAGTGGTGTGTCTGTCTCGACACGGAGGAGACTGCAGGATCATGGGCCGAAGAGCACCGTATCGGGAGGGTGCGTCGGCCTATCGTATCGTCCAAACACCTGCCCGAAAGGTCAGGTCAGCGCCTTTATGGGCAGATATTCCTGCCCTAACAGGCTGATCGAAACGTCCGGTTCCCCACTCTCATCCTTCGACCCGCTTGGCGCCGCTCGCCTTTGGGGTGAGGCAAACACCGGACTTTCCTTCCCCGAGGAGGCCGCTGGAGGCGGCCGTCTCGAAGGGCCGAACGTTTTCAACAGCCTGCTAAAGGCCGGATCGTTTCGGATGATTGGCCAGGACACCCGCAATCTTGAATTTTAGATCCGCGGGTGAAATGGGCTTTTGCAGAACGGCATCGGCATCATGGTTACCGGACAGAAATGCAATCTCGCCGGAAATCAAAATGGCCGGCAGATTCGGGCGGATGGTCCTGGCCCGCCGGATCAGATCATCCCCCTTCATGCGCGGCATGGAATAGTCTGTCAGAAGAAGATCGAAGCCGTCCGGATCCTGTCTCAATGCGCGCAAGGTACTCGGACCATCGGCGTGCCAGGTGACCGTTGCCGCCATCACCTGCAAGACCTCGCACAGCATCGCGCCGACAAGCGGATCGTCTTCAGCGAGAAGGACTCTGATCCCTGGATCCATATCGGCGGCCGGCTGACCGCCCAGCTCCCGCGGTCTGGTGTCATCCACGGCGCGTTCCAACAAAAAGAGGCGGATCGTCGTGCCGGCACCAACCGCGCTTTCCACCTCCACGGGCACGCTCAGACTTTCGCTCAACAGTTTGAGAGACTGCATACCGATCCCGGTTCCGCCCTTTCTGGTCTTGGTCGTGAAGAATGGATCGAAGATACGATCCATAACCGCCCGCTCCATACCGGGCCCGTCATCGGTAATTTCCAGGACCCAATCGAAGGACGCCGATTGCGGACCAATAGTGACACAATCCGCATCGGGGGCCAGCGCGGGAGAGGCGGACCGGGCTATTTTCACCAGGAGCCGGCCCTGCCCCTCCATCGCTTCCAGTGCGTTTTTAAGAACATTCAGAAGGCAACGGGACAACAGAACATCGTCCGCGACCGCAAAGGCATGATCGGGAAATTGCGTGATGACTCTGATGCCAACCGGCCGCATCGCCTCTGAAATCTCCAGCGTTGTGCGCATGAGGGAAATCAGATTGATGAGCCTGGCCGCTTGCTCCTCCTCTTCCTGGCTCGGGTCGAGAGACGCAACGATGCCGGCCGCTTGATCGGCTGCCTGCTCGATGGCCTGCGCCCTCGACCGGTTGGTTGGATCGCCAGCGAGATCCGCCTGCATCAAGAGCGCATATCCATTGATTGCGGAGATCAAATTGTTGAAGTCATGGGCGATGGCCTGACTCAGTATCCGACGGGCCGCGTTCTGCTCGGTCTCCAGAAGCCGGACTTCCAGTTCCCGCGCCTGTGCCTCGCGGTTGAGCCTGTCGGAGACATCGCGCGTCGCGCATATCATGCTTCCATTGCCCAGGGACGTGAGCGAGACCTCCTGAAAGACGGGGGTACCGGCTTTCGACACACCGACGGCAATGCCACGCCACGTTCCCTGACGGGCAAGTGTTGGGATAATTTCTTCGTCAAAACGCTGGCGTTCGGCCGGTTCGTAGAGAACCGACCAATGACAGCCTATCAGGTCGTCCGATTCATATCCGAAAAGCTCTTTATGCGTTCCATTCATGAATGTGAATTGACCGCGGGCATCGGTGAGAGCAATGCCATCGCCCGCCATTTCGATAGCGGCGATCAGACCCTCGTTGAGCCCAATCTGCCGGCGCAGTTTCTCGACGGTGTCATAAAGTTCGCTGGCCTTGGTTTCCAAGAGACGCTCGGCCTCTTCGCGGGCCCGCCGCTCGCGCTCCAGAACCCGCTTGAGGCGCTCCAGTTCCATGGCGATCCCTCCGGGATCATCGCGAAGCGGTTTGAACTTGAAGGGTGAAGAGGGCATGCGTTCCATCTTTGGCGAGGTCGTGACGGTCGAGCCGAGTGCGTGGACCGATCTCATAGTGATCGAGAGCACCGCGGATGAGACCGTGTGCCAGATCGGCAAACGGACGGGACGAGCGGTATTCGAGCACGAGATACTCGTTGCCGATGCGCTCCTTGACCTGAAAGAAAGGAAGCTCCGCTGACGGATAGAGTTTTCTCACGTCGCGGTGAATGACCGTCTCTATCGACGCGAGCATATCGAGGCAGGTTTGAAAGTCCGCGACGAGATTGTCATGGGTCGTGGCCAGGACGGTGAAGAGGTGGTGCCCGAACTCGGTCATCAAGGCCGGCATGGGAATAGACTGAGACCCGCATATGGCCTGAGCAATGGTTACCAGATCGGTATGAGGATAATAGCCGATCGCCGTATAGGCACCGCATGAGGACAGGTCAGGCTGTTGGAGGGCATCGTCGATGGCATCAACACCGCATCTTTGCTCGATATAGTCGATGAATTGACGAAGTACGATACCCTTCAAGAGATGTCCCTCACTGCCGGGACGGCAGATACATGGCCCCGCCGCCCGTCATCCATTCACGCGGGGTCATGGACCGTCCTGGCGAACAGTAAGCGGCCGTGGTTGGGATCCGGTAAACTGAGCCATTCGGCTCGGGGCGACAAACACCGCTTGAGGCCCGCCGAGCATTCGACACAAACAAGATCAGCGATGGGCAGGAGGCGCGCCTCCTGCCCATCGCAAACCCAGC
>CAZHDI010000128.1:0-1638 GCA_964531285.1 uncultured Alphaproteobacteria bacterium
GATGAAATCATCCTCACCGAGATGGAGCACCACTCCAATATCGTGCCCTGGCATTTCCACCGGGAACGGGCCGGTGCGGTGATCAAATGGGCACCGGTCGACGACGAGGGCCACTTCCTCTTCGACGAGTTCGTCAAGCTGATCACGCCGCGCACGAAGATGATCGCGGTCACGCATATGTCGAACGTGCTGGGCACGGTCATGCCGATCAAGGAGATCGTCCGGGTCGCCCATGAGCATGGCATTGCGGTGCTGGTGGACGGCACCCAGGGAGCTGTGCATCTTCAGGCCGACATGCAGGACATGGGGTGCGATTTTTATGTCTGTACCGGGCATAAGCTCTACGGGCCGTCCGGGATCGGCATTCTCTACGGCAAGGCCGACCGGCTGGCGGCCATGCGCCCCTATCGCGGCGGCGGCGAAATGATCCGTGAGGTGCACAAGGACACCGTGACCTATGGCGAGGCGCCCATGCGCTTCGAGGCCGGGACGCCTCAGATCGTCGAGGCCGCGGGTCTGAAGGCGGCCATCGATTATATCGAGGGCGTCGGCCGGGACGCGATCCATGCCCATGAGCATGATCTGCTGACCTATGCCACCGAGCGCCTCGATGCCCTGGGCTATATCCGGATCCTGGGCCGCGCGGCGGGCAAGGGCGCGATCATTGCCTTTACGATGGACGGCGCCCATGCCCATGATGTCGCGACGATCATCGACCGGTCGGGTGTGGCGGTGCGCGCCGGGCATCACTGCTGCCAGCCGCTGATGGAGCGCTTCGGGATGGCGGCGACCGCCCGGGCGAGTTTCGGCCTTTACAACACGCGCGGCGACGTGGATGCCTTTGTTGGCGCGCTGGAGAAAGCCCGCGCCATGTTGGCGTGAGGCGTGGAGATGATCGCAATGGAGAGCAATGGGGCGGCCATGGCTTTGGACCAGCAAGTGATCGACCGGCTGACCGACGATCTGATCGAGCAGATCAAGACCGTCTATGACCCGGAGATCCCGGTTGATATCTATGAGTTGGGACTCATCTATCGGATTGATGTCAGCGATGACATGGAGATCGAGATCGACATGACGCTGACCGCGCCGGGCTGTCCGGTGGCGGGCGAAATGCCGGGCTGGGTCCAGGAAGCGGCGGCCCGGGTCGAGGGTGTGAAGTCCGTGAAGGTCAATTTGACCTTCGATCCGCCCTGGGACCCGTCACGCATGTCCGAAGAAGCCAAGCTGTCGCTCAACATGCTTTAAGGAGGCCGCGATGACCGAGACCCGCAAACGCCGTCCGCGTCCCCAGGTCCTTACCCTGACGGATGCGGCCGCCGACCGCATCAAGACCGTCATCGCCGGGTCGGACGCAGGGATTGTCGGTGTGCGCGTCGGCGTGAAGAACGGCGGCTGCGCGGGCATGGAATACACGCTCGATTACGCTACCGGCCCGGACCTTTTGGACGAGGTTGTCGAGGACAAGGGTGTCACGGTGTTCGTGGACTCCAAAGCGGTGTTGTTCCTGATCGGGACCACCATGGATTTCCAGGTGGACAAGTTCTCTGCCCAATTCGTGTTCAACAATCCGAACCAGACGGATGCCTGCGGCTGCGGCGAGTCCGTCACCCTCAAGCCTTACGAAGACGTCGAGGC
>CAZHDI010000128.1:1738-7789 GCA_964531285.1 uncultured Alphaproteobacteria bacterium
TGAGCCATGGCGGTGAGCACCGCGTTCAAGGCCTTCGTGCAGGAGCTGTTCGAGCCGCTCGGCACCGTGACCGTGCGCGCCATGTTCGGCGGCGCGGGGATCTACGCGCCTCTGCCCGACGGCCCGGTGATGTTTGGCCTCATTGCCGATGAGGTCATTTATCTCAAAGCCGACGATGGGAACCGCGGGGCCTTCGAAGCCGCCGGCTGCGAGCCCTTCGTTTATGAAGGCAAGGACGGGCGCGCCATGGCGATGTCCTACTACCGGCTGCCCGAAGACGCCTTCGACGATCCGGATGTCCTGAAGGATTGGGCCCGCAGCGGTCTGGACGCGGCGCTGCGTTCGGGCACAAAGGCGCGCAAACGCAAACCGTCGACGAAGACGGCGGCACGTAAGCCAACCGGTAAATCTTAGCCGGCCGCATACGGATTATAATCGCCGAAGCTCCACAAATGGCCCTCCAGATCGCGGGCCGCATAATTGTGCCCGCCATAGTTCTGGGCTTCCAGCGGCATGACGATCTCGGCGCCCGCGGATTGAGCTTTCGCGAAATGGCCCTTGATGTCCTCGACGATCACATAGGCGCATTGGGTGTCCGGATGATCCGCCGTCGGCTGACCGATGAGCTTGCCGAATGCATCGTCCCGGGCCGAGCCGACCATGATCATGCCGTCGCCAAGCGTCAATTGGGCATGGACGATGCCGCCCGCGCCGTCATCGACGACCATGTGACGGTCGAACCCGAATGTGTCGCATAGCCAGTCGATGGCCTTGGGCGCATCACGATAGCGCAGGGTCGGGATGATCGCGGTGCGGGGGGCGTCCGTGGTCATTGTGGCCTCCCTTGGAGAAACGGACCGGATCAGGCTGGGCGCTTAGGCTGGGCGCTCAGCCCTCGCGCTCAGCCTGGGCGCGTGCCGTCCGGATCCTGCGGGCCGCCATTGGCCGGCGGCATGCCTTCATCGGTCGCGGTCGGCTTGTCGACCACCTCGGTCCGGGCATCGTCGATGATGTCGCGCAAGGACGGTTCCTCGGCCTGCGGATCGTCATCGGGCCGGATGCCAAGCGCGCGATACATGTCGAGGGACCGCTGGGCGTGGGACAGGGCGCGCTCCAGCTTGTTCTGCTCGTAATAAAGCAGGCTCAGATGCCGGCCATAGACCGCGATCCCTTCGCGGATTGCCATGGCCTCGAAGAGATCCAGCGCCTTGAGGAGCATGCGCTCGGCCTGGGCCTCGTCGCCGCGCTGGAGATAAAGCACGCCCAGCGCGCCATAATGGCAGGCGACGCCCTCCTTATCGAGGCGCCGTCCGAAGACCCGCAGCGCCTCGCTCAGGATCGCGGTGGCATCGAGTTGGCCCATCCGCTCCCAGCGGCGGCGCGGGAAGCTGCCGGTGTAATCGGACAACTGCTGACTGTGCTGACGGCTTTGGGTCCGGGATTGCCAGACATTGAGCACCAGCACCGCCAACAGAATGCCGAGGATGGTCAGGACGGTGCCCGGATGCTCCGCGATGAAGGCAAGGACCTGCCGGACGATCCACGGCATATCGACCGCCCCGAGCGCATCCTCAAGGCGGTCCTGGGTCTGGGCCACCATGCCCGCCAGTCCGTGTATCGCCATGCCGTGGTCCCCCCGTGACCCAAATCCTGCGGCCGCTCGTTCCCGGATCGGCCGGTTTCCCCTCCAGCCAGCCTTTACTTGCCGGTGAACCGCGCCGGCCGTTTCTCGACAAAGGCCTGAACGCCTTCCTTGAAGTCTTCCGTGTAGCCGGCTTCGCGCTGGCACATCCGCTCCACATGGAGCTGTTCTTCATAGGTGTTGTCCAGGCTCTCCCGGAACGCGTGACGGATCAGCCCCAGCGCGACGGTCGGCCCGGATGCCAACTCCTTGGCCAGCGTCATGGCTTCGTCCATCAGCGTGTCGTCGTCACACAGCCGGGTAACCATACCCCATTCATAGGCCTTTTCGGCCGGTAGCTTCTCGCCCAGCATAGCAAGCTCCATCGCCCTGCGCATGCCCACAAGGCGCGGCAGCAAATAGGTCGAGCCGCCATCGGGAATGAGGCCGATCCGCCGGAACGCCTGGAGGAAATAGGCGCTGCGGGCCGCGAGCACGATATCGCCCATGAGCGCGAAACTCATGCCGACCCCGGCCGCCGGGCCGTTCACCGCCGTAATGAACGGCATTTTGATCGCCCGCAGTTTCATGAGGAACGGGTGGTAGAACTTCTCGAGGGCCTCGCCGGCGTCACGCCGTCCGGTGGACCGGTCCACGCTGGAATCGGTCAGATTGGCGCCCGCGCAAAAGCCGCGCCCGGCGCCGGTCATCACCAGGCAGCGCGCGCCATGGGCCGGATCCGCGATCTCGTCGATCACCTCACCCAGCTCCCGGAGCATGGTCATCGACACCGCATTGAGCGCCTCGGGATGGTTCAGCGTCAGGAGCGCGATATTGTCTTTAATGTCCAGTTTCAGGCGTTCATAGGCCATGATGAGTTCCTCCTTAGGCAGATTGTCGGTACGGGGACAGGGGTCCTTTAGTCTCCGGTGAAATGGGGTGGGCGCTTTTGCAAAAAGGCGGTCACGCCTTCGATGAAGTCGGGCGTATCGCCAAGCCGGCCCTGCACATCGCGTTCAAGGTCCAGTTGCTCCTCGAAGGTCGCCTGCCAGCTTTCGTCCAGCACGTCCTTGAGGGCCGCAAGCGCATGGGGCGCGCCTTTGGTCAGCCGTCCGGCGATTTCCTCGATCGTGGTCTCCAGGGCGTCATCGGGAACGCATTTCCAGATGAGCCCCCAACGCTCGGCCGTCTCCGCGTTCAATCGGTCGCCGAGCATGGTCAGCGCGCGGGTGCGGGCATGGCCGATCAGGCGGGGCAGCATCCAGGTGCAGCCCACATCCGGAATGAGACCGAGCTGCCGGGTGAACACCTGAATGAACGTGGCCGAGCGCGCGGCCACCACGATGTCCGCGGCCAGCGCGACCCCGACACCGCCGCCGGCGGCGACGCCGTTCACCGCGGCGATCACCGGCTTGGGGCAGCCCATGATCTCGCGCGCCATCGGGTTGAAGGCGTTGTCCAGCGACCACGCGACCCCTTCGCCGGGCGACAGGCCGTCGGGCGCGCCGGTCCCGGAGGCCAGATCCGCGCCGGCGGAAAAGGCGCGCCCGCTCCCCGTCATCACGATGACCCGTACCGCATCAGTGTCGATGGCGTCGGCGAACGCGGCCCGCGTGTCCGCGATCATTTGCGGATTGAACGCATTCATCGCCTCGGGGCGATTGAAGGTGAGGCGGGCGACCCGGTCGGTGACGGTATAGGTCACGGTGGCGAAGGACATGCGGCGCTCCGGCGGTCATCGGCTGTCTGGTTTCGGCACACAGCATAGAGCGCGGGCCGGTCCAACAGAAGTCCGCATGGCCGTAAGCCCGCTCGCGCGGGGGTTGACGTAGCGGCGCGGCATGCGCCCGTTGGGCCGCCATACGGTCCCGATGGCAAGCGGTTCACCAATGTGTACACTTCTGTCGTGATAACCGGCGGGGGCCCGCGCTGCCATGCGCACGGGCCGGCCCGCAAGCACTATCAGTCACGGTCAGCAGGAGGGACACGCGGTGAGCGAGGCGATCAGCGAACAGGATAAGGCGGCCCTGAAGGCGCAGATGGAGGCGATCCTCGATCGCCAGAAAAAGGCGCATATCAAGGAGGGACCGCCGGACGCGGCCAAGCGGATCGAGTGGCTCGACAAGGCGATCAGCCTGCTGGTCGATTATAAAGACGAGATCACCGAGGTCATGCGCGCCGATTATGGGCACCGGTCGGTCGAACAGAGCCTCCTGACCGATGTCAGCGGCTCGATCGGGCCCCTCAAGCATGCCAAAGCGAACCTCAAGACCTGGATGAAGCCGGAGCGCCGCAAGCCGCAGTTCCCCCTCGGCTTTCTCGGCGCCAAGGCCGAGATTCAGTTTCAGCCCAAGGGCACGGTCGGCGTGATCAGCCCGTGGAACTTTCCGGTGAATCTGACCTTCACGCCGCTGGCCGGGATCTTCGCCGCCGGCAACCGGGTGATGATCAAGCCGTCCGAATACACTCCGGCAACCTCCGAACTCATAGCCCGCATGGTTCGCTCGGTCTATGACGAGACGGAAGTCGCGGTGCTGACCGGCGGCCCCGTGGTCGGCCAGGTGTTCTCCGGCCTGCCGTTCGACCATTTGCTGTTTACCGGCTCGACCGCCATCGGGCGCCATGTCATGCGCGCCGCGGCCGAGAATCTCGTTCCGGTGACGCTGGAACTTGGCGGCAAATCGCCGGTGGTGATTGGTGACAGCGCGGATCTCGACATGGCGGCCACCCGTGTGATGACCGGCAAGATGATGAATGCCGGGCAGATCTGTCTGGCGCCGGACTATGTGCTGGTGGGCGAGGACCGGATAGACGGGTTCGTCGAAGCGGTCGAAAAATCGGTCGCGGCCATGTATCCGACCCTCAAGGACAATCCGGATTACACCTCCGTGGTCAATGATCGGCATTTCGACCGGCTGATGGCCCATATCGAGGATGCCCGTCAAAAGGGGGCGCGGGTGGTCGAGGTCAATCCGGCCAAGGAGGATTTCTCCCAGCAGGAACACAACAAGATCCCGCCGACGATCATCGTCAATCCGACCGAGGACATGACCGTCATGCAGGAAGAGATCTTCGGGCCGGTCCTGCCGGTGCTCGGGGTCGGCTCCGTTCAGGACGCCATCGACTATGTCAACGAGCACGAGCGCCCCTTGGGTCTTTATTATTTCGGCTCGGACGAGGGCGAGCGCAGCGAGGTTCTCACCCACACCACATCGGGCGGCGTGACGGTCAACGACACGCTCATGCATGTCTCGATGGAAGACCTGCCCTTTGGCGGCGTGGGGCCGAGCGGCATGGGCGCCTATCACGGCATCGATGGGTTCAAGGAATTCAGCCATCAGAAGGCGGTTTTCACCCAGGCCAAGATCGACGCGGCGAGCATGTTCCGGCCGCCTTATACGCCGAAGCTGCGGTCCATGCTGGAGCGGATGATCAAGCGCTGACCGGGGCGCGGCCCTCGGCGTTTTTCCGAATTGGGAGACCCTCCCGCCGGCCCTGGCGGGAGGGTTTTCTTATGGATCGGGGCCGGGCAGGGCGGAAAACGATGCCTGACACGGATGGTTACACTTGAGGCGGAACTGGGGCGGATCCGTCCGTGTTCTTGCCCTACTTCCCGGTAATAACCGCGCCGGGCTAGGGACCGAACCGAACCGGGCAGCAGGCGTCTCCAGGGACGCCCCGACCTTGGTATGAGGAGATAACTGTGACCGCGCAAACCCGATCCGTACTCACCTGGGGCCTGATTGGCCCGGCCCTCGGCATGCTGATGACCGCCGCGCCGGCGTTGGCTCAGTCGTCCGCTCCCGCCACGGAGCCATACGGCACGATCTATGGCGGCGCGATTGTCGGCGGCGAGGCCGAAGCCGAATTCGCCGGCTTTACGTTCGATGAAGATCTCGATACCGAGTTTACCGGCGGCTTTACGCTGGGTCTGAAATCCAATCTGTCCGGTCCCGCCGCGCTGCGCGGGGAAGGCGATGTGAACTACAGCCGTCTGGGCGAGGATTCCGATTTGTGGAACTTCCTGGCCAATGGCTGGGTTGATATCGGGACCGACGGTCCGTTGACGCCCTATCTGGGCGGTGGCATCGGCCTTGGCGTCCTCGATATCGACGGCCTGGATACCGAAACGGGCCTTGCCTATCAGGTCGGCGGCGGTATCAATGTCGATGTGACCCCGGACGGCGATCTCTTCGTTGGGGTCGGCTACCGGTATTTCGGTTTCGCCACCGAAATCGAGGATGTCGATGTGGACGTGAATGGCCACAAGGTCATCGGCACGGTTGGCGCCAAATTCTGATTGTCCGGTTAGCGGCTTAATCTGACCGCTGGTCAGTCTAATGACGATCCGATGCTCGATGAAAGGCGGCTCCCCGGGGCCGCCTTTTGCCGTTCCAAAACCGCCGGTGCACTCTTGCGTTGTGCCGCCC
>CAZHDI010000129.1:0-7645 GCA_964531285.1 uncultured Alphaproteobacteria bacterium
GGCCCTCCTCGTGCAGGCCCGCAATCTGCTCTTCAAAAAAGGCCTGATAATCCATCCCTGCCTCCTCGCCGGGGCGGCATCGCACCAAGCCGGCCTTTCCGCCGGTCCCGTTCGCCCCGGATCCACTCATTTCCCGCACTGTATCGCGCCCAATAGCGGCGTGACCAGCGTTGTCGGGGTTATCGGTCCGATAACCGTCTTCACCTCTGAGCCTGGATCTCAGGGATCCGCCCGTCGCTGATCTGGATCAATATATGGAGCGATAAGAGCCCATCAGCGGGTCTCAGCGTCAGTCCGCCGCGCTAAAATGCACGGCAGCGCGATGGCGCGCTCTTTCGACGCCCGCCAAAGTAATGACACTTTGTCACAAAAGTGACCGCAAGTCTTTGCGCCTGCCGGACCGGCGATATCCTCCGGTGGTGATCCGGATTGGACCCAAAAGCATTACTCATCACGGCCCGCCGGCGGGGTCTTCGGAGGGGCCAAAACGCCGCAATGTCTTTCTTTCCAGGTGTTAGGGGTTGCTAAGCACCAGTAATCCTCGCAACGAGACTTGCGGATAACGGCCAATGATCGCAGAGTTACCAAATGGTGAATGGGAGGGGGTCTTCCGGTATCGCACGGCAGGCCTTGCTGGACGCGGCGCGGTCGTCGATCGGGATGCGGTTTCGCATCCAAGATGCATGATCGCGGCGCAGGCGTGCCGGCACTGAGAGCCGGCAAGCCATCCGTGTGCTGCCGCGTGGCCGCCCGGGGCCATCCGGTGCGTGAGCCGGCCGGTCCGGCTGTTTTGTCCTCGTCCCATAACATGTGTTCGACCGGCCTTGCGGGCGGTCTTTAGAGTGCGGGTTGGGTCATGGCGACGGTGAGGGATTCCCACACGGCGGCTGGATCTTCGGGACGGCCCGAAGATCCGATGGCCTATGTGTGCGACGATGCGCTCAGCGCGGCGGTCAATGTGGCGATGGTGCTGGGCCAGCCGCTTCTGGTCACCGGCGAGCCCGGATCCGGTAAGACCCAACTGGCCCATCATCTCGCGGCCGTTCATGAGTTCGGCCCGCCGTTCGTCGCGCGTCTGGCCCCCGGCCGCGCGCCCAAGACCTTGCTTTACACCGTGGACGCGGACGGCTACCGGGCCGCCGTTGCCGAGGCCGCCAAAACCGGCGCCGGCGCTCAGGTCGATCCCCGCCCGTTCATTCACTTCGGTCCCCTGGGAACCGCGCTGCTCTATACGCTGCCGCCCCAGGCGGCCCTGGCGTGGACCGGGGAAGGCGCCGGTTTCGACCGGCTGGCTCATCCCGGCGCCGCCGGCCCGGGCGTGGAGGAAACCCGCCGTTCGGTCCTGCTCATCGACGATGCCGATGACCTGTCGCCGGACGATCTGGACGCGCTGCTCGATCTGCTGGAACAGCCGCACTACCGGGTGAAGGAATTGGCCGGTCTGCCGGGCTTCGCCAAGGCCGCCATCAAGCCGGACGAGGATCTGCGCCCGCTGGTGATGATCACCGGCCGGGATATCGACGCTTTCCCGGATGACATTATCCAGCGCTGCACCGCGTTCCAGATCGAGCTTCCCACAGACCGCGACGGGCTTGCCGAATATGCGGCGGCGATCCTGACCGCCCGAGTTCCGTCACTGCCCGACGAGCTGAGCCAGGACATGGCGGTGCTGTTTGCCGATCTGCGCGAGCCCGATGCGGGCCTTGCCGCCCTGCCGGGGATCGGCGATCTGGTCGCGTTCGGCCATGCCATCGAGGGCACCGGTCCGCAATCGGGCGGGCTGCTCGATCAGGCCGGATGGCGCGCTCTGGCCCAGGATTGTCTCGCCCCGGGACCAGCCGATAAGGAAGCGCTCACGGCTTGGTTGACCCGTCATTACGGGCCTGAACCAGCCGCCGCACCCGCGGAGCCTGCGTCGCCGGCCAAGAGTGTCGATACGGTCGGTGCGGTGATGGCGGGCCTGTTTGCCCGGCTCGACGCAGCCGGTCATGCGACCGATGAGCGCCAGCGGGCGGCTGCCGGGGCCGTCTTCCGCAAGAGCCTGTCGGACCCGGCCAAAATGCTGAAGCTGGATTTGATGCTCGCGCCCGTGCTGGCCGGCCATCCAAAGCAGCAGGCCGTTTTGCGCCCCGTAATCCAAGGTTGGCTCGATCATCTGCTCAAGGGGCAGACCGAGGCTGCCGCCGAACCGGCTGCACCCGAGGCGGCGCCGCCCCTGCCGGAACCCGCCGCCTCATCCCAAGATCGCAGCTTGGCCATGGGCGCGGCTGCCGCCGCCGCAACCGCCGGAGGGGTCGCCGCCGCCGGTATAGGACGGCGGGATGTGTCGTCCGATACCGAGGACGGCCAGCCTCTGCCGGCCCAAACGGACGATGCCGTGGCCTCCGTCCCGCCGGACCTGCCGGATGAGGGCGCCGGCAGGACCCTTGATGAATCGCATACGGATGAGCCGGCCCGCCTGCCGGGCGAGGCGGAGCGCGCCGATGCCGGCATGGCTTATGAGCCGCATCCGCACGAGGCTGCCGCTTATGAAGCGCCTGCTGATCCGGAGGGTGCCGCCGCCGGTGGCCTCGACGCCCATGGCGATGTGATGGACGCCGAAGGGAGTTCGTCTCCGGCATTGGATCGCGAGGCGGATTACGACGCCGGTCACGATGCCGATCATGCTGCCAGTCATGGTGCCGGTCATGGTGCGGACCATGATGCCGCCTACGGGACGCCGCCCGAGGCGGGCAGTCTGAACGCTTTCGACGATGATCCCGCAACGCCGCAGGCTGACGAATCCCTTGGGGTTTCGATGGTAGAGCCGGCGCATGATGCGCCGTATCCCGATCATACGAGTCATGACGTCATGGGCGACTCGATTGAGCGCCAGGACGAAGCGTTCGGCGATCGGCACGCCGGATCCGGCCATGACCATGAGACGCCTGTTGCGTCGTCGTCGGAGTTTCCGAAGGTCGATGCCGATGAGGTTCTGTTCGACCGGCCGGAGGACGCTCCTGCGGGCAACCCCTATCTTCGAGATATCCATGGGGATGATCGTGACGCGCCCGACCTGACCGCATCCGACCACGACGGTCCTGCCTTTATACCGCGACAGGACGAGCCCGCTGCGCAGGACGAAGGGCACACCCCGCCGGACCGGGATCCAAGCGAAGGCCGGGTGATACCGCTTTGGCCCGCCGCCAGTCAGCGCCATGGCCGGTCGCCGTCGCCCTTCCCGGGCGCAGGGGGGCAGGACCGGGCGCTGGCAGCCGAGCCGGATCATCGCGATCCCCATTTGCAGGAGGCCGACGACGCGCCGCTCGAGGATGCGCCGCCGGAGCCGGACGAGCCGGTTTACAGTGCGGGTGATCCGCATGCGCATGATCCCGAGCCGGCGGCGCCGGCGGATCCGAGGGGCGAGGCCGGGCCGTCACCGCTGTTTGCCGCGCGCGAAGAGCCGGCGGAAACGCGCGCGCCGTTCGATCGCGGGCCGTCCTATCAGCCTTTCCTGACCGACCGTCCGGCGGCGCCGCGCGAGCCGCTCGGGGGTCCGTCGATTCATGCCGGTCACGGCGACGGTCCGGCCCATTCCGCCGGGCCGGTGGGTCAGCAAATGCCGCCGCCGCCCCCGCCCGAGGATCGGCCGAAGAGCGGCAGCAAACTGCCGTTGATCGCAGGCGGCGGTTTGGCCGCGCTGGTGCTGCTAGGCGCCGTCGGAGCCTGGATGGTGTTCGGGCGGGGCGGCGATGAGATGTCGTCCGTCGAGACGGCAGCGTCGGAATCGTCTGTGTCCGGAGACAATGACGCTGATCTTGGCGGCGATGGCACGGGCGGCGGGTCCGGCGGCAGCTTCTTCGACGAAGGCGACGGCTTTTTCTCCCAAACTGGCGGGTCCTCCTTCGAGGAGGGCGACACCGACAGCGAGGAGGCCGGCAGCGCCCTCTGGAATGACGAGGACGACGATCCGGAGGCGGATCGGTTCTCCTTTATCGATGCGGATGGATTGCGCGAAGACTTGGGCGATGGCTTTGCCGGCGCGGCCATGGAAGACCGTGAAGCGATGGAAGGCCGTGAGGCCATGGAAGATGAGCCGGGGGCCAATTGGGGCGCCGATCCCTATGGCGAGAGCCAGATCGCTGATGGGGCGTTCGCGGGCGACGATGACGCCGGTTTCGATGAGACCGGTTTGGGCGGTCCGGACGATTTTGACCGCACGACGGACGAACCCTTGGACGGTGTCGTCGAAGACGATGAGACCGAGCCGGTCGCCGCGGCGGATGAGGGTGGCGGGGCCTCCGGGACAGTGGACGAGGGAATAGCCGGCCGCGATGCGCCCCTGGAAACGGCGGCGGACGAAACCATGGCCGCGGAGGACGAGGCCGCCGCCGGGGCGACAGCTTCGGCGGAACCGGCCATCGCTCCCGGCGAGCGGCGGCTTGTGGCGGAAGAAACAGTCGTGCGCGCCGGTCCCGGTCCTGATTTCGAGGCCGTCAACACCGCCGCCATCGGGACGCGGATCCGCGTCATGGGGGTGTCGCAAGACGACACCGGCGGCGATTGGATCGAAATTCCGCTCACCATGGAAACGTCCGGCTATATCGATGCCGGTATGACGGTCACCGACACCCAGGAGGCGCGCGCCCGGCTGGCTCAGAGAGCCATAGAGCCGGCCATTCCGCAGATCGCGCCCGCGCCGAAGCCCGCTTTGAGCGACGCGGATCTCGCGGCGGCCGGTGCCGATGGCGACCAGGCGCTCGCCGATGCCGCGCCGGACGATGAGTTGAACGGTGGCGACCCGGCCAGCGAGATGGCGGGCCCGCCCGCACCGGTTCAGGTCGATGTCATCGCGCTTGGCCGCAATCTGACCGAAGCTCAGGCCCGCAAGCTGGCCAGCGACATGCAAAGCGCCAAGAGCCGCTTCATCGGTCAGGTGCTGCGCGATCAGTCGGCGCGCAATTACATGGGGACCATCCCCGTCAATGCGGCGAATGTTGCTGCGTTCACGGAGTATCTCCGGGTCCAGCGCGCCGGTCTGTCCTTCGGGGCGGTCGGCGGGCTCCAGGAGGGCAACTCGGCCTGGTCGGTTGTCGCGCGGCCTGAGGGCGATCCGGTATTCGCGCCTGCGCTGTGCCGTGTGATCGCCTCGAACGGTGTTGCGTGCCGCGCCCATCAGATGCCGGAACGCCAATGGGCGGGCGTCGATCTGCAAGGCGCTCAACAGGCCGAGCCCGATGCACCGGTAAACCCGGAGCCTCAGCCGGTTCAGACCGCGGCGGCCGATCCTGTGCCGGGCCCCGCACCGGTTGAGGCGGCTGTCGAGGGCCCCGCCGCAGACATGCCGCCGGCGGCGGACGCTGCGGCTGCCGGTGTTGCCGTTCCCGCTTTGGGGGCCGCCGAAGACGCCGAAGACGTTGCCTTGCGGGATGCGCCCGCCGAACCGGCGGCACCCGCGCCGGTCCGCCGTCAGCCGGGCGAGACCTTCCGGGAATGTCCGACCTGCCCGCAAATGGTCGTGCTGGCCCCCGGCTCGTTCACCATGGGCTCGCCGGAAACCGAGAAGGGGCATGTGAAGGCCGAAGCGCCCATGCGCCGGATGCAGGTCGGGTCCTTCGCGGTCGGACGCTATGAGGTCACCCTGGGCCAGTTCGCGAGCTTTGTGGCCGACACCGGCTACCGCCCGCCCGAAGGGTGCCTGAAGCCAAGCCGGCGGTCCGGTGAATGGCGCCTGGAGGACGATATCGGCTGGAACGATCCGGGCTTTGAACAGGCCAACGATCATCCGGTGGTGTGCATCTCCTGGCGTGATGCCCAGGCCTATATCGCCTGGCTGAGCCGCGAGACGGGCCATGACTACCGGCTGATGAGTGAGGCGGAATGGGAATATGCCGCCCGGGCCGGTACCCAGAGCCGGTATGCCTTCGGCGATGACGAAGCGGCACGGGACATGTGCGACTTTGCCAACAACGCCGACAAACGCTTTGGCGATGTGTTCAAGAAGCTCGTCACCAGCAATTGCCGCGACGATGCGGTGTATACGGCGGCCGTCGGCAGCTTCAGGCCCAACCGGTTCGGCCTTTACGACATGCACGGCAATGTCTTTGAGATGGTCGAGGATTGCCTGGGCGCCTATTCGCCGGCGGCCCCGCGTGACGGTTCGCCCGTGGCCCGGCCCGGCTGTGCCCACCGCGTTGCCCGCGGCGGCGGCTGGGATACCGATCCTGACCGCCTGCGCGCGGCGTCCCGCTCGATTGTCGAGCCGGACAAGCGCTACTCCCATGTCGGCTTCCGGGTCGCCCGCTCGCTCGACTGAGGGCGCGCACCGGAAAGCGCAAAAAGAAACGCCGCCGTCCGGATCCGGACGGCGGCGTTATTGGTTGTGTCGCGTCGGGACCGCGCTCAGAACTGAGCGCGAACCGACAGCTTGACCGTGCGGCCCGGAAGGGGCACCTCATCCTTCAGGAAGGACGTATGCAGGCGGGCCTCTTCGTCCGTGATGTTCAGCGCCCGGACATCGAAGGCGATGTTGGGGGCCTGCGCGAACGGACGGGCGGTCGCATAGAGGTTGAACAGCGTGTAGTCATCGGTCGGCAGTTCGAACTCGGTGACCTCATCCTGCTCGGCGGCATATTCCAGTTCCGCGCGCAACTCGCCCAGGGCCGACCGTGCACCGATGCCGAGAATGGCCGAAAGCGGCGGAATGCGGGGCAGGTTGTCGTTCCCGGCCACATCCAGCTTGGCATCCACGTAATCGACGCCGATATCGCCGAAGATGTCGAGATCGCCGAACGGCGTGCCCGGAATGGTCAGAACCACGGCTTCGGCCAGGGCCTCGAAACCCATGAAGCGGGCATCATTGGCCAGGAACTGGAACACCGGCAGTCCGTCTTCCTCTTCCCCGGTCGGGATCTCATAGATGAAGTCGCTGTAGTCCGTGTAGAACACATTCACCTGGGCGAAGACATTCTCCCAGCGGCGCCGGGCCGTGGCTTCCACGCCCAGGGCGGTTTCCTTGTCGAGATCGGGATTGCCGACCTCGAACGCGCCGGTCGCCAGGTGCGGGCCGTTGGAGAACAGCTCTTCCGTGGACGGTGCCCGCTCGGTCCGGAATACGGTCGCTCCGAGGAAGGTCCCTTCCACGGGCTGATAGCCCAGACCGGCGGAGAGCGACAGACCGTCAAAGGTCCGCTCAAAGCCCGTCCCGGTCACCTCATGCTTGGTGTGCTCATACCGGGCGCCGGCTTCCAGGTGCCAAGCCTGATCGCCATAATGCTGTACGGTGAACAGGCCGTACTGTGTCGTATCCGTGGGCGGCACGAAGGCCTCATCGCCGATGGCCGAGAAATCGCGCTGCGAGATCTGGAAACCCACCGCGCCGGTGAGCGCGCCGTATTTCTTCTGCACCGCTTCCCAGCGGGCTTCCCAACCCTCATTGGTGAAGGTTGTCCCGATCTCGTCGCCTTCCAGTTCCACATGCTCATAATCGGCATAGCCGGCGCGGAATTTCAGGGTCTCGAAGAAACCGAAATCGCCCCGGATTTCACCGGCGAGATCGACCCGGGTCTGCTCCAGATCGATCCGGACCAGTTCTTCTTCTTCCTCGTCGTGATCGTGATCGTGGTCGTCCTCGTCGTGCTCTTCATCGTCGTGGTCCTCGTGCACT
>CAZHDI010000130.1:0-7315 GCA_964531285.1 uncultured Alphaproteobacteria bacterium
CGACCAGACGTCCTTCTGGGGCGCGAAGATCGGCTGAGGGAGGCACGCCATGGCCTCACAGGGGCAAAAGGACGGCTCTGGCTGAATGCCGAGTGGCACGAGGGAGAGCCAGCCGCCGAAAAACCCTACAGTCGGAAATTTCGCTGGTCATTGGGCGGCCCGCCGGCTTGCGACACAGGAGAAGCGTCGCTGTCATTCGGTCTTGGTGTCCACGCGTCGGAAGCGATCCACGAGGATCATGTGCGGCACGGTCAATGCGGCCAGACCGATGAAGATGACGCGGATGCCCTGCTCGGTCGTTTCGGCCAACGTTCCGGTCATGCCATTTCGCATTGCCAGCAAGGCGGCCAGCGTGACGATTACGGACAACACCACCGCCGAGCCAAGCGCCCGTCGCCCGTTCGGGACGGCACCCATCGTCGCCGTGAAATGCCGGACGGAATGGAGGCCGCAGAAATAGACCGCAAAATACATTAGCGGCGGCAGCGCCGCCGCGGTCGCCCAGAGCACCGCCAGTTCCAACGTGGCCGGACCGCGCGCGCGAGGGGACGTCAGGGTGGAGACGGCCAGCATCGCCAGTCCGACACCGCCTGCCAGCGCCGCGGCATCGGCGGCCAGCGCGGCGCCCCTCTGCGCGAGCATTGAGAAGATCGCCTCGACCTTGGCGTGGTGCAGCAGCGCCGGCGCCCCCACGGTCGCAAGACCCCCCGACCAACGCAGGGCAGGCAGGTCTTTCGCCCAGTCGTCGGAAAAGTGGAGCATCGAATAGGCGAGAAACACCAGCAGGGCGAAGCCGGGCAGAAGCAGCCAGACCGCGGCCACACCACCCGCGAGCCCGAGATAGAGCGCTGCGAACATCGCCTGCCGCGACCGGGATCGGAGCGGCCAAAGCGCCTCGGCAATCGGCAGATCGAGCGCCCCGTGCGGCAGGCCGAGGATGGCCACCAGCGGCGCCAGCATCAGCACCTGCGCCGGCAGCGTCGGGTCGAGGAGGCCATGCACCGCCATGATGCCCACGGACGCCAGCGCGAACAGCGTCGTCTGCCAGTGCGCCGCGATCATGCCGGGCGCAGGGCGGCACGAAGGAAGGGCACCGTCGGGAGCGACGTCATGACCGACAGCCGATCCAGCGGGTGGATCGACCCGGACAGGAAGTGCTCGAGACGGTCGGAGGCCGTGTTGCGGAACAGGCTTTCGAACAGGGCCGGTCCGCGATCGGGCATCGTCTGGATGACCTGGAGGAGCACCCGGTCCATGAAGCGGCTGAAGGGCCCGTCGAGAGTGCCCGGCACGTCGCTGCCCGTGACGAGCGCCCGGGTCACGAGGTCGGCCTGCCGCTGGATCCGCGCGAAGGCGTAGCCGGTTGACGGTCGCGCGGCGCCGCCGCCCAGCCCCATGCGAATGCACCCGTCAGGGGCCGGGTCGTGAAAGCAGACCTGCATCGGCAGCGCGCCGTGCTCTTCGCGCAGCACCGCGTGATGGCCGGCCTCCAGCGTGTCGATCTCCTCTGCAAGCCAGGTCTCGAAGACGTCCCGGCCCGGCGATCTCGGGGCGAAGGACGTGACCTCGACCAGCGCGAGATCGCGCGCATAGGGCAGGATGTAGACGAAATCGACACCGGCGCTGCGGGCGGGCCGGAACTGCATCAGCTGCACAACGTCCGGGTCGAACACCGGCCGTTCGGTCCGGACCTCGCGGCCGAGGAAGAACTGCCCGTAGCCGGGCACCCGTTTCGGCGGCCGCGTGTCGATGACGTGGCGGGCGTTGAAGGCGCCGGTCCCGGTATCGATCTGCCAGCCCTGCGCGGTCTTGGCGACGTCCTGCGCGGCGGTTCCCAGCGAAAGCTCGGCCCCGCTCTCATCGTCGAGCAGCGCCTGCGCGCGGTCGTAAAAAGCCCCGGCGCCTACGGTCTGATACCGAAGGTTTCGCGAAGACCGGCGCACAGGCCCGCCGGGGCCGGTCACTTCCCAGGTGGTCCACGAAGTGCGTACACAGTCCTCGAACGGATCGGGCGCCGTGCGCCAGAAACTCCACGCGCGATCTTCCGAATAGGCCAAGCGTGGCTCAATCACGCGCAGGCTGTGCCCCGATGCGGCAAGCCGCACTGCGACGCTGAGACCGGCGCAGCCCCCGCCCAGGATAGCGATGTCGACGTCAGGTCGCGCCATGGTTTGCCTCCTGCCGATGAATCGCACCAATAAGAAGCTGCGCGGCCACGGCCGTCACGAAGAGCCGCGCCTTGCGATGCCGTGGCACCACGACACGCCCCGACAGGGCGTCGCAATCGCGCGCCCGCAACTCGTCCCCGATGCCGGCATAGAGCTCCGACGCCGCCGCGACGGCCAGCCGGAGCCGTGGCGGAAGGGCCGGCATCCCCGACCGCCCGGATCGGTAAAGCGCATCGGCCTGCCGAAGCAGCGTGGCCACCGCCGCCTGCACGTCACGCGTGGTGTCCGGCGCCCCGTCCACGATTGCCTCGGGCGGATGCGGGCACAGCGTTGCGGGCAGATAGCGGCGGCCCGCCTCGGCATCGGCGCGCACGTCGCGGCAGATATTGGTCAGCTGCATCGCCTTGCCCAGGTCGCTTGCCGCGGCATGCCAGCGCGTGTCCACATCGAACAGGACGCAGACCATGATACCGACGGTCCCCGCCACGCCTATGCAATACTGATCGAGCGCAGCGTCGTCCGCGACCGCACACGGCCCGGTATCGTCGGCGACCGTCGCGACGAGCTGGCCAAAGGCGGCAAGCCCCGTGGCGTCGCCGGCAAAGAGATCATGCGCCTCGTGCACGAGCGGATCATGGCCGTGCGCGCGGGACAGATCCTGTGCCAGATGGACAAGGCGCGCGCGGACTTCGGGCCCGCCGATGGTGTCCGCCAGGTCGTCGACGGTGCGGCACAGCGCGTAAAGTCGGGCGACCCGCGCACGTTCGGTGCGTCCCAGCAGGCGCGCCGCAGGGGCGAAGCTGCGCGCGTGGCGACGCATGATCTCCTCTGGCGTCATGGGGCACCGACCGGGGCCGGCACGACAGTATCCAGCACCTTGGCCGACGACACCACGCCCGGCAGTCCTGCGCCGGGATGCGTGCCCGCGCCCACGAAATACAGCCCGTCCACGCCCTCGGCACGGTTGTGGAACCGGAACCACGCCGATTGCGAGAAGAACGGCGACAACGAGAATCCAGCCCCGTCCACGGACAGATAGTCGATGCGGAAATCCTCGGGCGTCATGGCGAATTCGGCCGTGATCGCCTCCGACAGGCCGGGCAGCATCGTCTCGTCCAGCGCCTTCACGATCCGGTCGCGCAGTTTCGGACCCTCGACCGACCAATCCTGCCCCCCGGCGAGGTTCGGCACCGGGCAGAGCACATAGAAACTGTCACAGCCCTCGGGCGCAAAGCTCGGATCGGTCGCGGTCGGGCGGTGCACGTAGAGGGAAAAATCGTCGGCCAGCACTTTTTTGTGGAAAATGTCGTTCAGCAGGCCCTTGTAGCGTTCGCCGAACCAGACGGTGTGGTGGGCGACCTCGGGCCAGGTCCGCTTGGCGCCGAAGAAAAGGACGTATAGCCCCATCGACAGCCGCCCGTGGCGCGACCGCAGTTTCGCTGTGGAGGACGGGATCTCGGGGGGCAGCATCGTCCGGTAGACATGCACCGGGTCCATGTTGGATACCACGATGTCGGCCGCCAAGTGCCGGCCATCGTCCAGCACGACGCCGGTGGTGCGCCCGTCCTCGACCGCGATCCGGTCGATCGTCGTGCCAAGCGAGATCCGGATGCCTTCCTCGCGCATCAGCGTCTCGAGCGCGTCGACCAGCGCGCCGGTGCCGCCCTTGGGAAACCAGATGCCATGCGCCCGTTCGAGGTGGTTGATCATGCCGTAGATGGCGGTCGTGTCGAACGGGTTGCCGCCGACAAGCAGCGGCTGGATCGAGAAGGCCCGGCGCAGGCGGTCGTCCTTGATGAAGCGGCTGACCATCCCCCAGACGCTTTCGTAGGATCGCAGGCGCAGCAGGTGCGGGATCTGCTGCAGCATGAAGCCGAAGGAATGGAACGGCGCCGTCGACAGACGCTTGAAGCCGATGTCGTAGATCTTCTTTGACCAGGCTCCCATGCGGCGATAGCCCTCGACGTCGCGGGGCGACAGGCGGGCGATCTCGGCCTCGGTCTCGGCCTCCGTCGGGCCGTAGTCGAAGGTCTCGCCATCGTGGAAATGGAACCGGTACCACGGATCGGGTTCGACCAGTTCGACGTAATCCTCCATGCACCGGCCGAACAGTTCGAACAGCTCCTCGAACAGGAACGGCGCGGTCAGCACGGTCGGTCCCGCATCGTGGTGAAACCCTTCGTGCTCGAAAACCTGCCCGCGTCCGCCCAGACGGGGGCAGCGGTCGATCAGGTGCACATCGTATCCGCGGGCGCGCAGGCGCAGAGCGGCGGCGATGCCGCCAAAGCCTGCGCCCGCGACGATCGCGCGCGGCTGCGGGTCCAGACTCGTGTCACGCGGCATGCATGCTCCGTCATTGCGCTGTCCATCCGGTCAGCGAGGTTGCAAAAGGACGTCCCCACCCGCCCCGGCAGATCCGCCGCGCGGGCGCGCACGGTTTTCAGCGCCTCTAGCGCGATCATGCGCGTCTCGGACACGCTGCGTGCGCCGGGTGCAAGCAGTTGGCATATGTTGACGCGGTTCGCGGCGGCGTCCGCGTCGCGATCCCGGATGTCGTCGAGGGCCTGGTAGGCAAGGGCCAGCGTGGCGCCGACCTCGACCGCAATGTCGTCTCCGTCCGCACGGGCCGCCGCAAGGGCGAGGCGGACAGGCAAGGCAAACAGCGGCCCGGTCTTTTCGGCCACGAGGTCCCGATAGGATGCAAGGTCCAGCGCCGGCTTCATCAAGTCGCGCGCCTGCCCGCGGGCGGTGCGCGTGGTGGCGTCGTGCAGCAAGGCGATCGCTTTCGCCGGGTCGGGGTGGTGCGCGGCCGAGGCGAAGGCGGCCGAGATCATCACGTCCCCGGCGCTGACCGCTGCGGCGGGCCCGAAACGCTGCCAGACGGCGGGATGGCCGCGGCGCGTCGTATCCTGGTCCTGCAGATCGTCATGGACCAGCGATGCGTTGTGCAGAAGTTCCGGCCCGCATGCGCAGGCTTCTGCAACCGGATGCGCCAGATCGAGCGCCCGGGCGGCATCGAGCCCGAGCCTGGCGCGCACGCGATTGCCTCCCGTCGACAGGTGGTACCGCACGGCTTCTGCGACGGGACCGGTGCCGCAGAGATCAATCATGCGCCGGTTGATCGTTTCCAGATGGATCGTGGTGTCGGTCGACATTCTGAACTCCGGAAGTCATGAAAGGACGCGAAAATGGCCGCCCGCATCGAGGCGGGCGGCCGTAAAGATCACTCGGCCGGCTGCGGCGTGGCCTTCATGCTTTCGAAGTAGGCCTTGCTCTTGCGCTGCGCGATCATGAAGATCAGCACGCCAAACACGGCCTTGGCCACGATGTCCGCGATGGTGTAACCCACCTCGATCACGGTCGTGGCAGCGGCACCTTCAAGCCCTATGGCCCCGGCGAAGTAGACGACCGGGTAGAACGCCCAGCTGCCGATTACGACATAGCGTGCCGCGCTGACGAGGCCACGTGCATCTTCGGGCTGGCTCTCGATCGACTTGGACAGGCCAACGAACAACTCGTAGACGATCCACAGGAACGGGATCATCGACGCGATGCCCCAGAACCAGCGTGCGCCGGCGGTCTCTGCAACCTCGCCCGGATAGCCGAGCGCGATCATCAGGGCCGCCAGCAGGCCAAGCCGCGTCGCGCGCGACACCGTCTCGGACCGGCTGAGCCCCATCACGAGGATAAGTTCGACCAGCAGCAGCGGCACGGTCAGCAGCCAGTCGACGTACCGATACGCCTGGTTGAACGCGTACCCGGTCGTTGTGATCGTGCCGTCGGCCACATTGAAAGCGGCCTCCCAGCTCTCGAAGATCCGGAAGTAGTGATAGGCTGCGATGAAGGTCACCAGACCGGTGATCGTCATCGCCGTCTTGTATTGCGGCGCGACCTGCGACCGACCAAGCCAAAAGAAAATGGTGGCCGCCGCCAGGGTCGCGAACGCAAACGAAAACGCATTGTAAATGAGGTCGTATTGCCCCACCGACAGACTTTCCATGGTTCGCTCCTTTCTGCATGCGTTCGTATACGCGAGCGGAAAATAGCCGTGTCTTCCCTACTAGACAGGTCATGAGACAATCTGTCATGCGCGACTACAGGGGGAATTTCCCTCAAGATCGTCGGACCGGTAAGGGATTTTCCGCTTTCGATGGGCCATCGAGATGAAGCCATCGCCCCGGAAAACGTCTTGGTCCCAAGGTTGCGGATTGTCTTCGCCTTGCAACTGATTGAGGCGGGACATTGGTCGGCGCGCTGTGCTAAGCGAAACTTGCCTAGGCTCGCAGGTCCCGATCTTAACAGACCGCTTTCCGAGCCTTCGCTTGCTGACCTGTACGGGGCTCCTGAGCTACTCCCCGATCCTTGGACAGGTTTGACGAGAGTTTAAGCTCTAGTCGGGACCTGCTGATCGGGTTCTCCATTACTCGCGTCACGCGACCATGGCTGTCGACTGGAGGTTCGGGCGGGAGCCCGGGCCGGAAGTCGACAGCGCGCCTTGATATATCGAAGCCGGGGTCGCCCCGCCATGGGCGGTGTGCGGCCGTCGGTGGTTGTAGAAGGTCATCCAGTCTTCGATGCCTCGGCGCGCATCGCTGCCGCCGGCGAAGGCGTGCAGGTAGATGCACTCGTACTTCAGCGACCGCCAGAGGCGTTCGATGAAGATGTTGTCGAGGAAGCGCCCGCGCCCGTCCATCGAGATGCGCACGCCGAAGTCTTTCAGGCGCTGCGTCCAGGCCCAGGCCGTGAACTGGCTGCCCTGATCGGTATTGAAGATCTCAGGTGGCCCGTGGCGTTCCAGCGCTTCGTCCAGGGCATCGATACAGAACTGCGCCTCCATGGTGTTGGAGAGCCGCCACGCCAGCACCTTGCGGCTCGACCAGTCCATGATGGCGACGAGATAGAGGAAGCCCTTTGCCAACGGAACGTAAGTGATGTCGGCGCACCAGACCTGGTTCGGCCGGTCGATCCTCATCCCGCGCAGGAGATACGGATACAGCCGATGACCTTTGGCCGGGATCGTGGTCCGCGCCCGCCGATAGATCGGCATCAGACCCATCAGGCGCATCAGACGGCGCACCCGCTTCACGTTCACAAGCCGCCCCGTGGCGCGCAGATGCCAGGTCATTTGCCGGGCGCCGTAGAACGGG
>CAZHDI010000131.1:0-6972 GCA_964531285.1 uncultured Alphaproteobacteria bacterium
GCCGGCGGGCACAGGCTGCGGCGGCTACGTGGTGGGTCAGACGGTGAAGCTCCTGAAGGAGCACCACCTGCTGGAAGACACCGACGTCGTGATCTTCGACGTGCTGGGCGATGTGGTGTGCGGCGGCTTCGCGGCCCCCCTTCAGCATGCGGAGCGCGCGCTGATCGTCACGGCTAATGATTTCGACTCGATCTTCGCGATGAACCGCATCGTCGCGGCGATCCAGGCCAAGGCCAAGAACTACGATGTGCGCCTGGGCGGGGTGATCGCCAACCGCAGCGCCAAGACCGACGAAATCGACCGGTACAACGAGACCGTGGGCCTTCAGCGTCTGGCCCATCTGCCGGATCTCGACGTGATCCGCCGCAGCCGGCTGAAGAAATCGACCCTGTTCGAGATGGACCCCTCGCCGGAACTCGAGGCGGTTCAGCAGGAATACATCAAACTCGCCAAAACCCTCTGGGCCGGGACCGAACCGCTGAAGGCGACGCCCATGAAGGACCGCGAGATCTTCGATTTTCTGGGGTTCGACTGATGCCGACGGTCTCCTACATCAAGCGCCGCGGGCAGCTTGAAACCTATTTCGATCAGACCGCGGCCGATGCCTGGTCCAAGCTGACGTCGGATGCGCCGGTTAGCGGCATCCGTGCGACCGTCCGTGCGGGACGCGACCGGATGCGCGCGACGCTGTTGAGCTGGCTGCCCGACGATCTGCGCGGTGCGCGGCTCCTGGACGCCGGCTGCGGCACCGGGGCCCTGGCCGTCGAAGCGGCCCGGCGCGGCGCCCATGTCACGGCCATCGATCTGTCCCCGACCCTGGTGGATCTGGCGCGCGAGCGTACGCCCCACGATATCGGTGCGGGCACGGTGGACTTTCAGGTCGGCGACATGCTGAGTCCCGAGGTCGGCACGGTGGATTATGTGGTGGCGATGGACTCGCTCATTCACTACGCCAAAGACGATATCGTCCGCGTCTTGACCGGTCTGACGGCGCGCACCCGCAGCAAGGTGCTGTTCACCTTCGCCCCGCGCACGCCGGCCCTCACCCTGATGCATGCGGTCGGGCGGGCCATGCCCCATGGCGACCGGGCCCCGGCGATCGAACCGGTCGGACCGGCGGCCCTCACCCGTGCCATCGCGGCATCCGAAGGGCTTGCCGGCTGGACGCCGGCGCGCACGCACCGGATCGCCAGCGGATTTTACACGTCCCAAGCCATGGAGTTGTGCACGGCATGACCGAGACCGGCCATAGCCCGCGCCGTCCGTCGGTTTGGGCCTCGATCGGCACCCGCTTTCTGCCCTTTGCGGACGCAGCAAGCGTGGATTTGCCGCTCGGCCGGCTGTTGCGCCTGTCGCTGTTTCAGGTCTCGGTCGGCATGGCCACGGTTCTGCTGACCGGCACGCTCAACCGGGTGATGATCCTGGAACTGGGTGTGCCGACCTGGATCGTCGCGCTCATGGTCTCGCTGCCCCTGGTGGTCGCGCCGCTGCGCGCCATGATCGGCCACCGGTCCGACAATCACCGCTCGGCTCTGGGCTGGCGCCGCGCGCCCTTTATCTGGTTCGGCTCCATGATGCAGTTCGGCGGGCTGGCGATTATGCCGTTCGCGCTGCTGATCCTGTCGGGTGACACCCATGGGCCGGTCCTGGTCGGCCATATCGGCGCGGGCCTGGCATTTCTGCTCGTCGGCGCGGGCCTTCATACGACCCAGACGGCCGGCCTTGCTCTGGCAAGCGATCTGGCGCCGGACGATAGCCGTCCCCGCGTCGTTGCCCTGCTTTATGTCATGCTGCTGGTCGGCATGGTGGTCAGCGCGCTGATTTTCGGCCTGCTGCTGACCGACTTCACCCAGGTCAAACTCATTCAGGTGATCCAAGGCGCCGCGGTTCTGACCATGGTGCTCAACGGCATTGCCCTGTGGAAACAGGAGCCGCGAGACAAGACCCTGACCGCGCCGGACCGGGACCGCCCGGCCTTCGGCGAGGCATGGCGCGCGATGCTCGACGGCGGGCGCGCAAGCCGCCTCCTTGTCGCGGTTGGGCTCGGCACCGCCGGGTTCAGCATGCAGGACATCCTGTTGGAGCCTTATGGCGGGGAAATCCTCAATCTATCGGTCAGCGCGACCACCGTGCTGACCGCGATCCTGGCCGGCGGCACCCTGGCGGGCTTTGCGCTCGCCGCACGCTGGCTGACCCAGGGCATGGATCCGCACCGGCTGGCCGCCTATGGCGCGATGTCGGGCATCACGGCGTTTTCCATGGTCATCTTCGCCGAACCGTTTGGCTCGGCGCTTCTGTTCCGGGCCGGCGTGTGCCTCATCGGCCTCGGACTGGGTCTGTTTTCCGTCGGTACGCTGACGGCCGCCATGGCGCTTGCCGACCGGACCCAGAGCGGTCTGGCGCTGGGTGCCTGGGGCGCGGTTCAGGCGACGAGCGCCGGTGCCGCGATCGCAGTCGGCGGGGGGCTGCGCGATGTTGTGACCACCCTCGCGGTTGCGGGCCATCTGGGCCCCGCGCTGACCGGCCCGGCCGCCGGCTACAGCGTCGTCTACCACCTGGAGATCCTGCTGTTGTTTGCGACCCTGATTGCGATCGGACCGCTTGTGCGGCCCTCCGCGTCAGGACCTTGGACCAAATCGAAATTCGGCCTGGCGGAGTTTCCCGGCTGATCCACTTGAAGGGAGATTGAAGATGGAAAGCTTCAACCCAGTCTTTTTCGGCAATACCGATCTGATGAACCTGATCTGGTTTGCATTTTTGATCTTCTTTGCCGGCCTGGTGTTCTATCTCCAGCGCGAAAGCCGCCGCGAAGGCTATCCGCTGGAATCCGACACCACCGGCGAAGTCCAGGCCACCGGCATGTTCTACTTTCCGCCGGAAAAGACCTATGTCCTCGCCAGCGGCGAGACCATCGTCAATCCGAGCGCCGAGCGGGACAACCGCCCGATCGCGGCGCGGGCGGTCGATCCCAATCCGGGGGCCCCGCTCGAGCCGACCGGCGATCCGATGGCCGACGGTGTCGGCCCGGCGGCCTATGCCGAACGCGCGGATCATCCGGATGTCGCCCATGACGGCCGGCCCAAGCTGATGCCGATGCGGGCGGTTCCCGAATTCGACATTGCACCGGGGGATTCCGACCCGCGCGGCATGACCGCTCTGGGTGCTGACCGGGCCACGGGCGGCAAGGTTGTCGATGCCTGGGTCGACCGGGGCGAAGCCATGCTGCGCTACTACGAAGTGGAAACTGCCAGCGGCCGCCGCGTCCTGATCCCGGTGCCGCTCGCCGATGTCAACGGCAAGCGCGGGACCGTGACGGTCCGGGCTCTGCTGGGGTCCCAGTTCGAAGGCATTCCGACCACCCGGTCGGGCGACGAGGTCACCATGCTCGAGGAGGACAAGATCTCCGCCTATGTGGGCAGCGGCTACCTGTTCGCCACGCCGCAGCGCCGGGAACCGCTGATATGATCGAGCGCGAGCACGGACAGGAACCCGTCCGCGGGCTGCCCGAAGCGCTGCCCGCCGGCGAACGCATTCTCTGGCAGGGATCGCCGCATTGGCCGTCCCTCGCCCGGCATGTGCTTCACACCAGGCTGGTGGCGGCGTATTTCGCCGTGCTCATCGCCTGGCGGATGATCGATGCCCTCGACGGCGGCGCCAGCGTGACCGAGGCGGCGATTCATGCCTCGGTCCTGCTGCCTCTCGGGCTGGCGGCCATCGGCATTCTCAGCCTGCTGGCCTGGACCATGGCCCGGTCGACCATCTACACCATCACCGACAAGCGCATCGTGCTGCGCTACGGCGTCGCGCTCGAGAAGGCCATCAATGTGCCGTTCAAGATCGTCGGTTCGGCGGCCTTGAAGGAACATAAGAACGGCACCGGCGATATTCCGATCACACTGATCGGCGAGGACTCGATCGCCTATCTGCATCTGTGGCCCCATGCCCGGCCCTGGCGGTTCAAGGTGCCCGAGCCCATGCTACGCTTTGTCCCCGATGCCAAATCGGTTGCCTCGCTCCTGTCGCGCGCTTTGGTCGATGCGACCGGCGACGATCGGTCCGTGGCCCCCCGCTCCGCCGATGAGAGGTCAGCGGATGCGCCGGCCGATTGGACCCTGGCATCGGCCGCTGCACGCTGAAGGAGAGACCGCCATGAGCCACGCGCATAAAGACGAGACCATCTTTCACCGCAATGCCCTTATCGTCATGGGGCTCATGGTGGGCGTGACCATTGCTGCGGTCGGGGCCTATCGTCTGGCTGGGTTTGCGCCGGCCGGCCGCGAGACGGCGCCGGTCGTGGATACAAGGGCCCTGGTCTTTGCCGATGGCGAGCGCGGCGCGATCGTGGTGATCGACCCTGCGGGCGATACGGTGCTGAATACGCTTGCCCCGCAGGACAGCGGCTTTATGCGCAATGTCCTGCGCGCCTTCGGCCGGGAACGCGGCCGGGCGGGTCTGACCGGCGCGGCGCCTCTGGAACTGGTGCGCCGGTCGAATGACCGTCTGTCGGTGCGCGACCCTCAAACCGGGCTGGAGATCCATCTGGGATCCTTCACCCCGGAAAGCACCGCGCAGTTTCACCGTCTCCTGGAGACCGGAAGGAACGACACATGATTGAGACACGGATCATGAATCGGCGGGCCATCGAAGTGCCCTGCACGGTTGAGATCGAACATACTCCCGCCAGCCTCCACGCCCATGTGGACCTGGATGGCGATATCGTCCTGAACCCGGGCGATGAGGTGCTGGTGCATGGTGCGCCGGACCGCATCCCCTTCGGTGAGTCCTATACCGGGCGGTGCCAGGCCACCGTAATCCGGGCGCGCTGGTATGAGCAGATCTGGACCAAGCTGCTCGCCACCCTGGAATTCACCGAGCTTTACGAAGTCAGCTTCACGCCGAGGAGGACGCTATGAACGCGCCTGTCAGCCACGACCATATCACAGACACAACGAAGGCCGCGCAGACCGACACGATCCTCTCGCCGCGCTTCTACACCACAGATTTCGATGCGATGGACAAGATCGATGTCTCGCCGGTGCGCGAGCAGTGGGACGATCTGATGGCCGAGCTGCGCTCCGATCCGAACCGGGATCATTTCAAGCGCACCGAGGAATTCGAGAATATGCTCGACACGCTGCCTGAGGGCCTGCGCGCGGAGTTCGTCGATTTCCTGGTCAGCTCGCTCACGGCCGAATTCTCCGGCTGCGTCCTTTACGGCGAGATCACCAAGCGCATCGACAACCCGGACATGAAGGAGCTCTTCAAATTCATGACCCGGGACGAGGCCCGCCATGCCGGCTTTATCAATGCTGTGCTCAAGGACTTTGAGATCGGCGTCGATCTGAGCTTCCTGACCAAGACCAAGAAATACACCTACTTCTCGCCGAAATTCATCTTCTACGCGACCTATCTGTCCGAGAAGATCGGCTATGCGCGTTACATCACGATCTACCGTCAGCTGGAAAAGCATCCCGAGTTGCGCTTCCATCCGATCTTCAAGTGGTTCAAAGAGTGGTGTAATGACGAATTCCGCCACGGCGAGGCATTCGCCCTTCTGATGCGCGCCAATCCGCATCTGCTGCGCGGCCACAACAAGTACTGGATCAAGTTCTTCCTGCTGGCGGTCTATTCGACCATGTATGTGCGCGACCATGCGCGCCCGCATTTCCACGACGCGCTGCAGTTCGACATCGGCGAATACGACATGGCCGTGTTCCGGATCACCAATGAGATCGCGCGGCAGGTCTATCCGGTCGAGATCGATCTGGACAATCCGAAGTTCCTGGCCAGCCTCGAGAAGCTGCGTGTGGCCTCGGATGCCATGGCGGCGGCCAAGGAGCGCGGCGGGATTTCGGGCCGGCTCGGCTACGTCGCCAACGCCGCCAAGGCCGGTCTTGCCTTTGCCGGGCTCTATCTGATGCCGGCCAAGCGCAACACGCTGCCCGAGACGATCCGGATGCAGCCGGCCTGGTAAGCGCCGCGTAACGAAGGAGGTTTGGGCAGGATGATGGGGCTTCTGGTGCCCATTGCGGTCGCGGCCTTGATCTGGTGGTTTTCCACCGGGATCATTCTCTATGCCGACCGTCTGCCCAAGGCCACCTACAAATGGACGCTTGGTGCGGCCAGCCTGATGACGCTGGCCGCCCTTGCCGGTCTTGTTGCCGTGCGGGACGAGACGACCGTGGCGGCGGCCTATTGGGGCTTCGGCTGCGGACTGATGGTCTGGGCGTGGCACGAAATGACCTTCCTGATGGGGATCATCACCGGGCCGCGCAAAACCCCCTGCCCCGCCAATGCCTCGTGGATCGAGCGCCTGGGCTATGCGACCGGTACGTTGATCCACCATGAAATCGCGATCGCGCTCACCGCGGCGGGTCTCGCGGCGCTGCTCTGGGGCCATGAGAACCAGGTCGGTCTGTGGACCTTCCTTGTGCTGTGGGTCATGCGCTTGAGCGCGAAGTTCAACATCTTTCTGGGCGTGCCCAATGTGACCGAGGAGTTCCTCCCCGATCACATGGCGTTCCTGAAGACCTATTTCACGCGCAAGCCGATGAACCCGCTGTTCCCGGTCTCGGTGAGTGCCGCGACGATCGTGACCGTGCTTTGGGTCATGACGGCGCTGGCGCCCGACACCGGCGCTTTCGAGCGCACCGGCCTGATGCTGATTGCCGCGATGCTCGCGCTCGCCGTGCTGGAGCACTGGTTCCTGGTTCTGCCGCTGCCCGACGGCCAGCTGTGGTCCTGGGCGCTGCCCAAGGACGGCACGGAGCACGACCTGCCCGCCGGCACGCCGCGGCTAACGGTCGTTGAAACGCAACACGGTGCTCCGGCGCCGAAGAAGCCCACCAGACCCGACCATGGACGGATTGCCCTGCGATCTTCCGTGTCCGGTTCGACAAGCCGATAGGGAGGATCCCATGGATTATCAGGCCTTTTTTGAAGAGCAGATTGCGGGCCTGCACGAGGAGGGCC
>CAZHDI010000132.1:0-6905 GCA_964531285.1 uncultured Alphaproteobacteria bacterium
CATCAAAAAGCTCCGAGGCCTCCGTGCCGATCAGGCTGGTTTCCTGCCGGTCATCCCCGGACGTACCATTAACGGTCACAAGGCTGGATGGATCGGGAGGTGTGGTGCCGCCACCGTTGTTTCCATCGCCCCCGACGGAGATCGTATCGCCATTGGGCAGCACAATCGTATCACCGGTGACCGCGAGGGCTTCAGCCGCCCCCTGAGACATGCCGTTCAGCACCATGTAAGTGGCGGCGCCGGACGATAAGAGCCGCAGCACTTCGATGCCCGACACAGTGTTGAGTCCGAACTGGCCATCGATATCGCCCGAGACGGATCCGTCGCCGTCGACCGATAGACCGGAGAAGTCGAAATCGTCCGGCCCGCCGGACATCTCGAAAACATCGGTCCCCGTACCGCCGGACACGGTCGATCCGCCATTGCCGGCCGTGATGACATCATCGCCCGCCCCCGCGAACACCATCTTGTTGGTGCCGGCATTGAGCGCGTCGCCGGCCGCCGTTCCGGTCACGAAGTCATGGGACAGACTGACCGTCATCTCCTGCTGGCCGTTGGCGAGTTCGCCTTGCGCGGGGAAGAACAAGCGGACATCCACCCCATCGGCGATGGACTGGGGATCGGTTTCGGGATCGGCGCCGAGGAAACTCACCGCATCGATGGTGATGTCGTAGCTGCCGTCGAACCCGGTGATCTGCCCGGCGGGCAGGAAAAAGGCACGGTCCATGGTGGAGGCGCCGCCCGCGCCGGTGATCTCGAAACCGACCGACGTCGCGATGCTGTTGAACAGCCCGTTACTGGCGGTGAGCGTCACCGTGAACTGACCATTGGCATAGGCAAGCGTATTCGCCACATTGACAACCGGCACGCTGGACGACGCCACGCTGTCGAGCGGATTGACCAGGGGCAGATCGTCCGGGATCGAGACCGAATAGCCCAGGTCCTGGAGCACCGCGAGTTCAAGCGCGCCGATATCGGTTCGGTCACTGTTGATCACGAACGGGTTCATCAGCGCGAGCGCGGTATCGTTCGCCCGCGGATCGGAGGACGTGCCGGCGGCGAAATGGGCGATGTCCGAGCCCGGCCCCATAGTGTATTCGAGCGGGATCGGCGCGCCGTAGACACCCATGGTGGTCTCGCCGATGAAGAACGGGCGCCCGTTTTCGTCGAACTCGACCAGATAGTCATAACTGGTCCCGTAAGGGAGAGTTCCGTAGCGGGCGCCGAAAAAGGCTTCCGGCAACACACCGTCGGCCTCGAGGAAACCGGCCAGCCCGAAGCCGTGCCCAAGCTCATGGGCGAGCACCGATACGAAATCCAGCTTGCCCGACGGAACGACGCGATCAGGATCGGCACTGAGAAACGCGTTCGACGATGTCAGAAAGTCGAGATTGACCGTGACTTGAATATCCGGGGACGACCCATTGTGATCCGTGCCCGTCTGCAACTCGACCATGGCCATGGGGTCATAAGTCACGCCGCCGGAGTCGTTCAGAAAACCGACCAGGGCCGGGCCGGCCGATGCCACGGTCGAGCCGCCGAGTTGATCCAGGGTCACAGCAACTTCGATATTGGCGCCGTCGACGCCGTCAATATATTGAAGCCAGACATCGAGAGCGGCCTGGGTCAGATCCTCGACGATCGGCAGATAGGAGTCGTAAGAGCTTCCCGCCGCGTTGGAGGTCGAGATCGACACGCCCACCGCGTCCGCAGTCGGCACGGCAGCATTCGACGACAGGGTTGCCCCGGCGGGCACCAGGATCGCCGACAGGATGTCGAGACCATGATCGTGATCCTGATCATGGCCGCAGGCCTTGCCGGCCATGCAGCCGCATGCCTTCAGGAAGACCGGTTCGCCATCGGTTACGGCCAGATCGTCCATCGTCGCCCTTTCGTCCGCTAGTCGCCCGCACATGCGCGCCCAGTCTCCGTGTATCAACGAAGCGGGCGGCAGTATGCGGTCTTAAAGTGCATTAAGTTTCAATGGCTACGGCCGATTTTGAGTGTATGCGGCCATGGCGCCCTGTCCACGGCGAAGCCCCGAAGCGTGACTGAGCGCACAAGGATCGCCAGGCGGATGCGCAGGGTTGCGCCGAAACGCGTGCCACGGCGCTCTTTGTGACCGGACCGTCATCTTAAGACCGCACGCCGGGACCGACCGAACCGGGCCGCGAGGGCAAAACAAAGACCGGCCTCGTCGCAAAACGAGGCCGGCCTGAGCCGTTGTCCTGAGCCTGTGCGGTGGAGCGTTAGTTGCCCCGGCGCTGACGCATGGCGGCACGGGCGCGCAGGAACTCTTCCTTGCTGACACCGCCGCTCTGATCCGCGTCCATGCGCGCGAAGCTGGCCCGCATCCGCTCGCCGACGAGACCGCGGAACTCAGCTTCCTGAAGCTGGCCGTCGAAATTGTCGTCCATGGACGTGAACAGACGGTGCCTGTCGAGACGCTCCGTATACTCATCGAGGCGGTTTGACGTGGTCTCGCCCTTCCAGCGGTAGAGGAAGGCCGTATACAGCATCTCCTCGTGGCTCTGCTCGCCCCATGTCACCTGCTGCGAGGCATCCGGATTGGCGAAGTTCCGCTCCGAATTGTCATAGAGGTAATGAGCGATCAGCTTGGAGCCCGCCGGAATGTCCACCGGCTCCTCGAAGAAGTAACTGCGCTGCCAGTTGAAATCGTATTTCGGCAACGCCAGCAACACCTTCTCCTCGCCGTCAGGATAGCGCAGGGTCAGCTTCGATGCGTGACCGCGGTAATGGGCATGCGGGAACGCCATCATCAGAACGGCGTCCTCCGGAAACTCCATATACGCGATCTCCTCGTGACGCCCCTCATTGGGCGGGATCACGATAGACGCATCCAGAATGACACTGGTGCGGTTGATATAGGTCGGCACCTCATCGTGGAAGTAGAGGCCCATCTGGCTCGCATCGGTCGCCGCCTTGCCGGTCGGCGTGTAATGCATCTGGAACCCGATGGCACCGCCCGGCGGCACCGGCACCCCGGCTTCATCGCCATATTCGATGCTTTCCGCACCCACCGCATAGCCGCCGGTCGCAAACTCCCAGCGCGACGCATAGCCCATGCCGTCTTCCGGGACTTCAGAGATGTAGCCGGAGAGAATGTGGTGCACGACGTCGCGCGCCCCCGCCTTGAAGGTCACGGCCTTGAGCCATTTTTCCTCCTTGAGCGGATTTTCAACCAGCGGATGCTGGTAATCGACAATGCCGGTTGCCGGAACGTCGTAAGACGGAATGTCGAGGATCAGATCCGGCTCACCCAGCGGCCAGTCCGGCGATTTCAGGTCGGCATCGACCAGGGGATCCTTGCCCTCGCCGCGCGGCGTGCCGGCTTCGATCCAGTGGACAACGGTCTTGATCTGCTCGGCAGTGAGCGACCGGTCGCCCATGAAGCTGCCAATATGCGGATCGGCATGCCAGGGCGGCATCCGCTTGGTGCGGATCACCTCACGCATCATCGGCGCCCAGCCCACGACGGTCTCATAATCCGTCATGGCCCATGGGCCGATGCCGCCGGGCTGGTGGCATTCGGCGCATTTGGTCAGCAGGATCGGCGCCACATCCTCGGCGTAGGAAATGTTGGCATGCTGATCGCGGCGTGCCCGCTCGGGGAAATTGACAAGGCACCCCGGGCTCAATGCAGGCCCTTCGACGGTGACGGCTTCACCCGCCAGCATCTGGTCGAGAGCATCAGTCAGATAGGTCTCGGTGGCATCGGACCGCTGACGCTCATAATCCTGCCGGTCGTCCATCGGCCCGTGATAGACGATCTTGAAGCCCTGGGCCGGGTCGATCACGAAGACTTCGGCGGTGCGGTTCACGCCGAGGGACTCGCCGATGAGCTGGAAGGTGTCCATCAGCACCGGCACATCGATCCCATATTCCTCGGCTTCGGCCTGGACTTCATCACGATCGTCCTGGAGGTTCGAGTTCAGCATGTAGAACTGAACGCCTTTCTCCGCATACTGATCGCGAATGTCCTGAAACCCGGGAATGGCACCACGCACGATGGGGCAGCCATTGCCCTGGGTCATAATGACAATGGCGGGCGCGTCCTTGTAGTAATAAAGCTCGTGCGATGCGCCGCGATGGTCGATGAGCCGGAAATTCTCGGCGAAATCCGGGACGCTGGCCCGCATCCCCGCCATGCCGCCCGCGGCACTGTGGTCGCCATGCGCATCGTCCTTCGGCGCGGCGCCGGCCGGCACGGCCACAGTGGCCGCAAGTGCGAGGCTGAGGCCCGCGGCCCACCCGCGCAAGGTGGCTGGCATCGATCGTGTCATGGATGTCCTCCCTCTCCGCATGGCCCCCTGCGGGAGGCCCGCTAACCCGTATATTCTTTTCGTTGTCTTCGCATTCTACACCGTGTTTCGATAACGCCAAACTGCCGCCCGGACCGCTCCGGAGCCGTTGCGGCAAGCGCCGCGCGGCGGGCTGGCAGTCCCCCGATTGGCGGCGGGCGCGGCGCGCTGTTCGCCGCGAAAAAAGGCGGCACCGGATGGCGCCGCCTCAGACTGATGACAAAGTCATTTTCTCCAGACGCCGTCATGCCGGACAAGCGAAGCGCAGATCCGGCATCCAGGGCGAAATTTCGATTTCGCTTCTAAGTTCAATGTCTTGCACCCTGGATTCCCGCTTTCGCGGGAATTACGTACACTGATGGGTTTTCGCGCTTTTTCCGCCATTTTGCCAGAAAACTGGGCTTGTCAACGACCTAGGCGGTGCCGGACGGCACCGCCTTTCTGACCTCATCCAATGACGGATCGTCTTGCGTCAGTAAGTCAGACGGATCGTCGCGCCGTAGGTGCGCGGTTCATTGGGATAGCCGTTGAACGAGCCCTCCTGCGCCACGCCCGGGAAGGCAACGAGCACATAATCGTCATTGGTCAGGTTACGGGCCCACAGCTGCAGGTCCCAGAACCCGTCGATCGGCGAGATGCCGGCACTGGCGTTGACCAGGTTGACTTCCCGTGTCGCCACATCCTCGGAAATGTTGTCGGCGGTCTGAACCTCGCTCTCATAGAGATAATCGGCGCGGACGAAGCCGATATAGTCATGGAACTCCTTGGTGTAGGTCGCCGAGGTGGCCACGCTCCACTCATGGATGCCCGCCGGACGCTCACCCGACAGATCGACCGGGCCGTCGGGGCCAACAGCCCCCTCGAAGCTGTCATAGACCGGATCGAGATAGGTGAACGCGGCCGTGAGGGTCAGCTCGTCGATCGGGTTCCAGCTCGTGTCGAATTCGACACCCTGGACCGAGGTCTCGCCGGCATTGCCGAGCACGAACCCGGTTCCGGTGAAGATGTTCGACTGGAAGCCTTCCAGGGTCTGATCGAACAGCGCCAGATTGAACGCGATACGGTCGAACTGGGCCTTCATGCCGATTTCGTAGACGGTCGCCTCTTCCGGACCGGCGAAGCGCGTGCCGGGCATCTGGTTCGGCGTGCTCAGGCCGGCCGCAACGATGTCGTCGAAGTCGCTCGGAAACGGCCGGCTGTCGGTCGACAGGTTCCACGAACTGGCTTTGAAGCCCGTGGCCGCACTGGCATAGACGCTGATGCTGTCGTTCACGTCATAGGACAGGCGCGCGGTCCAAGTCAGCTTGTCGTCATTGGTTTCGCCGTCCTCGAACTGGTTCGGGAAGTCCGTGACGTCCGGCAGGAACTGGAGCGGCTGGAACGCCAGCAGCTCGTTGCAGTTCGGGACCGTCGCGGCCGTGCAGGGCACGACCGACAAGGCCTGCGCGGTTTGAAACTCCGCCGGGAAGGCCGCAAAGTTTGCCGGGGTCGGTGCCTGACCGGTCAGGGCGCCAAACGCCTGAGCGAACCCGATCTGCTCGAAATCGAGCAGCGAGAACACGTCCGTCGTGCCGAACTCTCCGAAGGCTTCCTTTTTGTCCTCCGTATAGTTCAGACCAACGGTTGCGGTCAGGCGATCCGTGACGTTCCAGTCCAGCTGGCCGAAGATCGAGTACGCGGTGTTTTCCTGACCTGCGCTGAGGAACCGCCCTTCCCCTGACGCGAAGAACGTACCCGGCGGAAAGCCCAGAGCGGCCTCAAGGCCGTCAATGGTACCGCCGGCGAGTGCATCGGCATAGGCGCGGAAATCGTCGCCGCCGTCGAGCGAGTTGTCGGCGACCAGCACATCTTCGTTGAAGTAGAACCCGCCGATCAGCCAATCGACAACATTCGTGCCGGTCGAGGTGACCCGCAGTTCCTGGGTGAAGGTCTCGATCTCCTCGTCCAGAATATTCCGGCCGATGATGTCGAGGCTGGTGAAGTCGGAATCCTGATTGGTGAACAGGGTGCGCTCGCGATAGGACGTGATCGACGTGACGTTGAACCCGTCCAGCTCCCAGTCGCCCTGGAGCGAGACGCCCATATTCTCGATCTCATTGGTCGAGTTGAAGTTCAGGAACTGCTCGCGCGCAAACGCGTCGTTGCTGACGATTTCGCCGCCCAAAAACCGCACGATATCCCCGGTCGGACCGTCGACGAGATTGGCGGTGCCGCAGCAGGTTTCATCGATTTCGTCATAATCCGCAATAAAGCGGAACGACAGATCCGCGGTCGGCTCGAACAGAAGCTGGCCGCGAATGGCGAAGCGGTCGCGCTCATTGTGATCGTCGAGATCGCCCGGCCCGTCGGTTTCGAAATAGCCGTCACGCTGGTTGGTGCTGGCATAAAGCCGGAAGGCCAGATTGTCGGTGATGCCGCCGGTGACATCGCCGCGCAGCTGCCACAGACCGAAATTCCCAACGGTCGCCTCGCCCCAGGCGCTGAAATCATATTCCGGCCCGGCCGTTACAATGCTGATCACACCGGCCGAGGCGTTCTTGCCGAACAGCGTGCTCTGCGGACCGCGCAGCACCTCGACCCGCT
>CAZHDI010000133.1:0-6747 GCA_964531285.1 uncultured Alphaproteobacteria bacterium
CGGCGGCCTCGGCTTTGGCTACAAGTGGAACATGGGCTGGATGCACGACACCCTGGCCTATATGAGCTGCGAGCCGATCCACCGCAGCCACCACCATCACAGTATGACCTTCGGGCTGCTCTATGCGTTCTCGGAGAATTTCATCCTGCCGCTGAGCCATGACGAGGTGGTCCACGGCAAGGGATCCATCCTTGGACGGATGCCCGGCGACCGCTGGCAGCGTTTCGCCAATCTACGGGTCTATTACACGTTCATGTTCGCCCATCCGGGCAAGAAGCTGTTGTTCATGGGCGACGAGTTCGCCCAGGAGCGCGAATGGAGCCACGAACAGAGCCTGGACTGGCATTTGATGAGCGACCGCTATCACGGCGGGGTGCGGCGCCTTGTTACCGATCTCAATGCGGTCTATCGCGAGCGCGGCGCGCTCCATGAACGCGATTGCGAGGTCGAGGGCTTCGAATGGCTCATCGCCAACGATGCGATCAACTCGGTCTACGCCTTTTTGCGCTATGGCGAGGACCGCAGCGATCCGGTGCTGTGCGTGTTCAACTTCACGCCGGTGCCGCGCCATTTCTACCGCGTGGGCGTGCCCTTCGACGGCCCGTGGCGCGAAATACTCAATTCCGACAGCGTGTTTTTCGGCGGCAGCAATATCGGCAATCACGGCCAGGTTCATGCGGACGCGGTCGAGGCCCATGGCCACAGCCATTCCCTGGCGCTGAACCTGCCGCCGCTCGGCGGCCTCATGCTGTCCCGTGGACCGGCAAGCTGATCCATCGGCGCGGCGCGCGCGTATCTTCGCCAGCGACACGCACACAGTCAGGGGATGGTCCATGATTTTCGTTTTGCGCATTGCCGCCGTCTTGGCGCTCTTTCTCGGTCTTACGGCCTGTGCGGGCTCACCGAAGATCGCCCCTGAGGAACGCGGCCCGGCCCTCGTCATGGAAGAGTTTTTCGAGGGGCGCACGGAAGGCTCCGGCGTGTTCATCAACAGCCTCACCGGGTCTGAACGCAGATTCGACGTGGTGATCGTCGGCACCTGGGACGGCACGGTTCTGACCCTGGTGGAAGATTTCTTTTATGAGGACGGCGAGACCGACCAGAAGACCTGGCGGCTGACCAAAACCGGTCCCGGGTCTTACACCGGCACCCGCGAGGATGTGGTCGGCGAAGCCACCGGCACCCAGGACGGCGATGTGTTCCGCCTCAAATACAAGGTCGAACTCGGCGGCCTGACGGTCCGCTTCAACGATGTGCTGGGGCTCGTGGACGAGACCACGCTGATCAACCGCGCGGTTGTGTCCAAATGGGGCGTGCGGGTCGGCCGGGTGGATCTCACCTTGAACAAGGTCGAGGGCTGACGATCCCTAAATCCTGAGATCCGCCGCCGATAGAGCTGCGGCAATATCCGGCATCCGCTCCTCGAACCCGCCCGGCGTGTTGAATGAGATGAACCCGGCGCGCGCCATACTCTGGTTCTGGAAACTATGTGGCGTCCCGCCGGGAATAATCGCATAGCTGCCTTGGTCCAGATGCAGCCATTGACCGTCGATCTGGACGCTGACCGTCCCCTCGATCACATAGAAGACGTGGTCCTCGTCATGGGCATGTTGGTCGGGTCCGCCCGTCCTGGCGTCCATCCACCATTCCGAGACCGAATAGCGGTTGGCCGTTTCCGTGCGGTCGGCTTTGAAAATGGCGCGCATGGCGCCCATGGGATAATCCCGCCCCTCCCCAGCCCCGATGACGACAGGCTTACGGGTCGATGCGTCTGGGTTCATGACCGGCTCCTTCTTCTAAAGGCTCGATCATAGCACAGCCAACCCGCGCCTCAGTCGAACAGGGACGGCTCCAGCGCGTTCAGGATCTTCGGGATCTGCTTCTTCAGGCCGAAAAACCCCTTGCCGGCATGGGGCCAGGCGGCCCGGTCCCAGGCACGCGTGACCGGTGCGATCTCAAAACCGTCGGCCCGCAGCGCCGCAAGCACAGGCATGAGCGTGTCGGTCACCGGACCGACGGCGGGCCGCGCCAGCACGAGCCGTTTGACCGGTAAGTCTTGCGCCCAGGCAACGAGATCCGCCCCTTGCGAGACGGCCGGCGCCGCCCCGGTCTGCCGGCACCAATCCTGGGACCGGGCCAGGCCATCCGCCATCGCGTCCGCCGCGAACTGCGTTGCCAGGGTGCCGGTCTCCAACGGGGAGCGCCGGTCGGTGGTCAGGACTCCGGCCACGCCCGCGCACTCCTGAGCATTGAGGCCCAATGTCTCAGGACACAGATCATCCTCCGTCAAAATCAGGCCGTAAGCGCCGCGACCGGCGGTGCCGGGCAGATCGGGCAGCCCATGGGGCGGTGTCTCGGTGTCCTCGTCCAGCGGCGCCGGGTCGATCGCCAGACCCTTGGTCCCCACAAACCGGTCATCGGTGTATTTCGTGATGTTCGAGGCCCGCGCGATGTAGTTTTTGCCCTTGGTGTGAAGACCCGCGACCCAGCGCCAGGAGAGCGTGTTCGAGGCCGGATCGCCGTCGAGCAGATGACGGAAAAACAGATCCGCGCCCAGCACCCAGGGCAGGCGCAGGGTAAAGATCCAGATGCTGGCAAACCACATGCGCGCATGGTTGTGGAGATAGCCGGTCTCAACCAGTTCCTCCGCCCAGGAATCGAAACAGTCCAGCCCCGTGCGCCCGTCCACCGCCGCGTCATAGCGGCTGCGCAGGTCGCCATCCCTGCCCAGATCGCTCAAGGCCCGGTCGAGTGTGTCCTTATAGGTCTGCCAGACCGATGGGCGGCCCTCCAGCCAGCCCTTCCAATAGGTCCGCCAAAAAACTTCCTGGATGAACTTCTCGGCGCCCGTCAATCCGTGGACGGCCAGCGCGGCATCCACGCATTCGCGTTCCAGCACCAGCCGGTGGCGCACATAGGGCGACAGCATGGACACCGCTGTATGGCGCCCCGGCCCGTAATCGTAGTTACGCGCTCCTGCATAGGCCTTGCCCATGCGCGGCGCGAAGCGTTCGATGGTCGCAAGACCCGCGGTTCGGGTCGCCTCGGGCTGTCCGGTGGATGGCCCATCGGTGAGGCTTGGTGCGGGATCGCTCATTAATTTTCCTCAAATCCATCGTGAAAGTGTGACAGCCCCGGACGATCCCCATCGCACCAGGCCGGTCCAGGCCCGCAGAAGCAGACCGTCCGCGCCATGCGCCGCATCGCGGGCTTCGTCCCGGTGATGCACCTCGTCCGCCTGGCAATCGATGAGAACCTGCCGCAGCGCGCCCGCCTTCGGATACGCCGCAAGGCGGTCGATCTGCTCCTGGTAATGACGGTCCACGAAAGTCTCGACCGCATCGATGGTCGCATAGACAGCGCGCGGTCCCGCCAACGCCGGCAAGGCCCCCGTGATCCATCCGGCCACCCGCCACACGGGGATGAGCCTGGTCCGCTCGCCGGGACTCAGGAGATCCGCCATGATGTCCAGATGGCGCTGTTCGGTGGCCAGATGATCGGTTGCGAATGCGCGCAAGTCTGCGTCCCGGGTGACTGCCAGGATGCCGTTGTAAATCCAAACCGCGCCGGTCTCCCCCGCATGATCGGTGCGCAAATCGCTCACAAGCTTGGGATCGTCGTGAACCGGCGGCCGCTGGATGGGCGCCGCGCGTGGTAAAGACATGCAAGCGTTACGGCCGTTCGGCCAGCTTGGATCATGACCGCCGGAGCGCTAGGCGCGGCAGCTTGCCGCCGGGCCGCGCGGGTCTAGGTTTGAGTTGTAGCATTCAAGCGGAGACACCCGATGTTCAGCCTGTTTCGAGCGGCCTTCATGGCCGTGCTTCTCACACTCACAGCCATTCTTCCGGCGAGGGCGACCATGACGGCCTATGATTTCACCTTCGACTCGATCGACGGCGGGGCGCTGCCGCTCGAACAGTATCGCGGCAAGGTCCTGCTGGTGGTGAACACCGCCTCGCAATGCGGCTTCACCCGCCAATATGGCGGGCTGCAAGACCTCTGGACCGCTTACAAGGATCGCGGTCTCGTGGTGCTCGGCGTGCCGTCGAATGATTTCGGCGGCCAGGAACCCGGCACCGAGGCGCAGATCAAGGAATTCTGCGAGGTCAATTTCGGCATCGATTTTCCGATGACGGAAAAAGAATCCGTCTCCGGCAATGGCGCGCATCCGTTCTATGTCTGGGCCCGCGATGAGTTGGGCGCTGGGGCGGCCCCGCGGTGGAACTTCCACAAATACCTCGTGGACACGACCGGCGCTCTGGTCGGCGGTTTCGCGTCCGGCGTCGAACCGGATTCGGCCGAACTGCGCGGGGCCATCGAGCCGCTCCTGCCATAAAACGGCACGCGCCGCGCCATTGACAGGTCTCCAAACATGGTCCGGGATAGCGCTGAGCGGTATCCCGGATCCTCGGCAGACGCCGCTCCAAAGAGGATATGCAGGAGCGGACACCCATGAGCGAGGACACGGCCACCGGCCCGAAACCGGCGAGCGAGCACACATGCGCCCATAACCGGGACATGGCCTCTGCCCTGCCCTTCGGCGACACGCAGGATTTCGACGATGCCCGGCGCGGCTTCATCGCCACCCTGCCCAAGGTCGAGATCCGCAACGCTCAGGGCCGCGTGGTGTGGTCGCTCGAGGATTATGCCTTTCTCGCCCAGCCCGACGCGCCGCCGGAGGTCAATCCGAGCCTCTGGCGCCAGGCCCGGCTCAATCTCAACAATGGTCTGTTTCAGGTCACCGACCGCATCTATCAGGTGCGCGGCTTTGATCTGTCCAACATGACCATCATCGAAGGCACACGCGGGATCATCGTCATCGATCCGATGATCTCGGCCGAGACGGCCAAGGCCGGTCTTGATCTTTACACGGCTCATCGCGGCGCGCGGCCCGTCACGGCGGTGATCTATACCCACAGCCATGTGGATCACTATGGCGGGGTGCGCGGCGTGGTGGACGAAGCCGATGTCACGGCCGGCCATGTGACCATCATCGCGCCCGACCGCTTCGTCGAAGAAGTGGCCAGCGAGAATGTGCTGGCTGGATCCCCGATGATCCGGCGCGCGCTGTTTCAATTCGGCGCCGCGCTCTTTCCAGGGCCGCGCGGTCAGGTCGATGCCGGTCTCGGCAAGGTCACGTCCCGGGGCACGGTGACGCTCATTCCGCCGACGCTGGTGATCCGGGAGCCGGTCGAGACCCATGTGATCGACGGTGTTGAAATCGTCTTTCAGCTCACCCCGGATACCGAAGCCAAGGCCGAGATGCACATGTTCTATCCCGGCCTGCGCGCGCTCAACCTGGCCGAAAACGCGACCCATAATCTGCACAATGTCTATCCCATCCGCGGGGCGCAGGTACGCGATGCCCGCGCCTGGGCACAGTATCTCAATGCGGCGCGCGACACGTTCGCACCGAAAGCCGATGTCGTGTTCGCTCAGCATCACTGGCCCGTCTGGGGCAATGGCCGGGTGATGGACTATATGGCCCGCCAGCGCGACGCCTATAAGTTCCTGCACGATCAGACCTTGCGGCTGATGAATCATGGGCTCAAGGCGGACGAGATCGCCGAGCGCATTCGCTTTCCCACGGCGCTGGAGCAGGAATGGTCCGTACGCGGCTATTACGGCACGCTCAAGCACAATGCCAAGGCCATCTCACAGCGCTATATCGGCTGGTATGACGGCAACCCGGCGACCCTCGATGCTCATCCGGGACCGGAGCGCGCCAAACGGGCCGTGCGCTATATGGGCGGGGCCGACGCGGTCATCGTCAAGGCGCGCGCGGATTTCGAGGCCGGCGATTACCGTTGGGTGGCCGACGTCATGAGTCAGGTGGTCTTTGCCGATCCCAAAAACCAGACCGCGCGGGAGCTGGCCGCCGATGCGTTCGAACAGCTTGGTTATCAGGCGGAGTCCGCGACCTGGCGCAATGCGTATCTGTTCGGCGCCCTGGAACTGCGCAACGGAACGCCGGATATCGCGGCCCGAGCCGCCGTCAGCCCCGATGTGGTCCGCACACTGACACCCGATCTGCTGCTTGATTATATCGGGGTGCGCATCGATGGCGAGGCCGCGAGCGCCCATCCCATGGTCTTGACCTGGGCGGTAACCGACCGGGCCGAGACCTATACGATAACTTTGCAGAACGGGGCGCTGACCTACAGCCCGCGCCGGACGGCCGACACGCCGGACAGCCATATCGAGGCAAGCCGCGCGATGCTCGCCAATCTGGTCACCCGCCAATCGACGCTTGAGGAGGCCCTGGCATCGGGCGATGTGATCGTGACCGGGGATACCGGAGCGCTCGCACGGTTGCTCGGGCTGATGGACGATTTCCGGATCATGTTCCCAGTGATCGAACCGCCCTTGCCGGGCACGCCGCGCCAGTCTTAAGCGAAATCGGCGCTACGCGGCGTCGGCAAAGACGAACGCCGCATCGTCCGCATCCAACAGATCGAGGAACTGGCGGCGGACACCCGGTTCCGCGAGATCCGAAAGATCGACATCCGCCTCGGTCACCCAGTCGAGGAACGCCTGCCAGCCGGTCTCGCCGCGGAACAGATCCAAGTCGAACCCGGTCCAGCCGCCGCTGGGTTCATCGGCATCGTCAACCGGATCCGTGGCTGAATCCGCGTTGAAGACGAACGACCCGCCGGCCTGAAGCGCGCTCCCGGGGCCGAGCGCAGCGGGATCATACACCGTATCGAAATCAAGCTGGATCGTCTGCAACGCGTCGAGCGTAAAGCC
>CAZHDI010000134.1:0-6736 GCA_964531285.1 uncultured Alphaproteobacteria bacterium
CGCGGCAATGCCCGCTCCGTGCCCGCCGGCGCGGTGGTCGAACAGGTCCGCCATCTGGTGGCCCATGGCACCCGGGAAATCGTCCTCACCGGGGTCGATCTGACTTCCTATGGCAAGGATCTTCCGGGCACGCCCACGCTTGGGGCTCTGGTCCGCCGTGTGCTGAAGCTCGTCCCGGAGTTGCCGCGCCTGCGCCTGTCCTCGCTCGACACCATCGAAATCGACGAGGCCCTGATCGAGGCTCTACGCGAGGATGAGCGCTTGATGCCCCATCTGCATCTGTCCTTGCAGGCCGGCGACGACATGATCCTGAAACGCATGAAGCGCCGCCATCTGACTGAGGACGCGGTGCGGTTTTGCGAAACCGTGCGGGCGATCCGGCCCGATGTGGTGTTCGGCGCCGATCTGATCGCGGGCTTTCCGACCGAAACCGACGCCATGTTCGAGAACACCTTGCGCCATGTGGCGGCTTGCGGGCTGACTTATCTGCATGTCTTTCCGTTCTCGCCGCGCGAGGGCACGCCGGCGGCGCGCATGCCCCAGCATCCCGGCCCCTTGATCAAGGAGCGCGCGGCCCGCTTGCGCGCCCTCGGCAGCGCGCGCCTGTCGGGCTATCTTGACGGCCTCGAAGGCCGGACAGCTCCGGTGCTCATGGAGACCGAGCGGCGCGGCCGGACCGACACCTATGCGCCGGTGGTCACTGATGCGCCCCTGGCGCCCGGCACGATCACGCCGCTCACGCTCGGACGGCGCGACGGCGATGCGGTCACGGCTTTGGTCTGAACACGAACGTATCCGGAACATTCGGCAGGGGGACACGGAATGAGCAGCGACGACGCCAAAGGCGGCAAAAAAGGCATGTTCGGCTGGCTCGGCTTCGGCAAAAAGAAGGATCAGGTCGTTGATCCCGCCCCGGCAGCCGATACCGGCGCGGATCCGGCCGGCGATCCCCATGACCTTGGCGGTCTTGCCGATGCCATTGCCGTCTGGCCCGATGCGCCCGCCCTCCCGGACGATCTGGCCGGCTGGGCCCCGGCCGGCCTCGCCATCCCGGAGCCCGAACCGGAGCCGGAGCCGGAACCCGAGCCGGAGCCTGCCGTTTCCATCGCTCCTGAGCCGGATCGTCCGGACCCGGCGCCCGTCGCGGATGCACCGTCAGAGGACCAGGGTCTCGAGACCGCCGCCGATACGCCGGTTCCGGAAGACGAGACCGCCGATGAGGCACCCGCGCCCGATGCTCCGCCTCAAAAACAGGGCTTTTTCGCCCGGCTGAAGTCGGGCCTGAGCCGGTCCACCAATGCCCTCTCGGGCGGCATCACCGGCATTTTCACCAAGGCCAAGCTTGACGACGACACGCTTGAGGAACTGGAAGACCTGCTGATTGCCTCCGATCTTGGCGTCGATGCCGCCGGTGAAGTCGCCAAGGAATTGGCCCGCAACCGGTTCAATAAAGACATCTCTCCGGCCGAAGTACGCGCCGAACTCGCGACCATCGTCGCCAGACGTCTGGACCCGGTGGCCCGGAGTTTCACCCTGCGGAACGATTTGAAGCCCCATGTCATTCTGGTCGTCGGCGTCAACGGCACCGGCAAGACCACGACCATCGGCAAGCTGGCCAACCGCTTCCGCGCGGACGGCAAATCCGTCGTGCTGGCCGCGGGCGACACCTTCCGCGCCGCCGCTGTCGAGCAACTCAAGATCTGGGGCGAACGGACGGGTGCCCCGGTCATCGCGCGCGATCTGGGCGCCGATGCCGCCGGTCTGGCCTTCGATGCCTTCGAGGATGCCAAGGCGCGCGGCGCCGATGTGCTGCTGATCGACACTGCGGGCCGCCTACAGAACAAGCAGGGCCTGATGGACGAATTGGCAAAAGTCACACGGGTGCTGAAAAAACAGGACCCGGACGCTCCGCATTCCGTCCTTCTGGTGCTCGATGCGACGACCGGCCAGAATGCCTTGTCCCAGGTTGAGGTCTTCAAGGATGTGGCGGGCGTCACAGGACTGGTCATGACCAAACTGGATGGCACCGCGCGCGGCGGCATCCTTGTGGCCCTGGCGGATAAGTTCGGCCTGCCCATCCATGCCATTGGGGTCGGCGAAAGCATTGAGGATTTCCAGCCTTTCGATGCCGACGGCTTTGCCCGGGCGCTGACCGGCGCCGATGACGACCAGTGATCAAAACCGAAGGACCCCTGTTATGACCACCGCCGAAAAGCGCACGATGGCTCCGCTCGTCAAGCTGGCCGTCGATCTGGGGCCGCTGGTCCTGTTCTTTGTGATGAACGCCCGGGCCGGGCTGATGGCCGCGACGGCCGCCTTCATGGTCGCAACCGTCATTGCCCTGTCGATCAGCTATGCGATCGAGCGGCGCCTCGCGCCGATGCCGCTCGTGACCGGCGTCTTCGTGCTGATGTTCGGCGGACTGACCCTGTGGCTCGACAATGAGCTGTTCATCAAGCTCAAGCCCACCATCGTGAACCTGATCTTCGCCTCGATCCTGATGGTCGGCATGCTCATGAACCGCCCATTTCTGCGGTTTTTGTTCCAGGACGCCTTCAAACTCACCGATGAGGGCTGGCGTCTCCTGACCTATCGGTGGGCCGGCTTTTTCGTGTTTCTGGCCGTGCTCAATGAAATCATCTGGCGCAACTTCTCGACCGATTTCTGGGTCGCCTTCAAGGTCTGGGGCAACATCCCCATCACGCTGCTCTTCGCCGCCCTCCAGGTCCCGCTGATCACCAAATATCAGCGTGGTGACACGGCGGGCGATGCGGATGCCGGCACCGCGCCCTCAAGCACCGATCGCTGATCTTCTGCGCCCGGCGCGACGGCCGGACACAGCAAAGGCCGGGCTCTCAAGCCCGGCCTTTTTTGTATGCCCCTGGTATCGTCCGATGCGCCCGCATGGCGCCTGTCAGAAGCGCAACGGTCCGATCGGACTGCCCGGCGGATTGACGAAGGGCGCGAAAGGCCGGTCCCAGGGTGCCTCGCGGTCCTGGGTGAGCGCCCAGTAGACACTGGGAAAGGCCAGGTCCTGCCACGGAATATCGGCCCAATCGAACAGCCCCACTTCCAGGCTCTCCGGACCCGCCCCAATCTCAGGATCGGCCAGACGCGCCCGATACATAAGCTGAACCTGGGAAATCCGCTGGATCGAATAGACCGCGAGCAGAGCGACGATGTCGATCTTGGCCAGGGCTTCTTCATGGGCCTCGCGCCGGGCGCCGTCCTCTGTCGTCTCATTGAGTTCCAGATAGCCGGCCGGCAAGGTCCAGAACCCTTTGCGCGGCTCGATGGCCCGCCGGCACAGCAGAATCCGTCCGTCATGATGGACGACGGACCCGGCCACGATCTTTGGGTTCATATACTGAATATGCCCACAATGATCGCATACGGCCCGTTCCCGATCGTCGCCGTCAGGCACGCGCTTGGAAAAGGTCGGGTTTAGGGGAGGAGTCGGATTTTCAGGCATGGTCCTATTTCTTTCTGCTGGCCGGTAACGAAGCGCTGGAGAGGGTACTCCGAAATGGTCCTTAAGGGGTTGTTCAGCCCCTAAACCTAAGAGATCGAGAGTGATTTGGGCGCAAACAGTCCGCATTTTGCGTTTCGGTGGTGCGTAGACCAACGATTATGCATTGCCTACGGACCAATAAGATGTATGGTTGCCGCATCCGAATCACTTGTGCAGTACTGACTTGTCAGGAGAAAGACATGGCACCACGGAGTTCCGGGGGCTTCGACCTCTCCCAAGCACCGGGGCATCTTCTGCGCCGTTGCCATCAATACGCCTTCGACCTGTATTCGCAGGAAGTCGGCAGCAGCGAGCTGACACAGCGTCAATTCGCGGTCCTTTGGACGGTCGAACAGAATGAAGGCCTCAGCCAGACCGATCTGGTCCGCCGCACCGGCATCGACCGGTCGACCCTTGCGGACATGATCAGCAGGCTTCTTAAGCGCAATCTGCTGTCCCGCAAGCGCACCGAGTCCGATGCGCGCGCCAACTCGGTGAGCATCACCGCGGAAGGCAAGCGGGCCATCAACGCCATCCGGTCCAGCGTCGAAAAGGCCGAAGAGAAGATTTTGGACCCGCTTCCGGTGTCCAAGCGCGCTGCCTTCCTGGATGCGCTGAACACCATCGCGGAAGCCGCCGACAAGCATGAGGAGGCTGCTATGGCATCCACCCGCCGCGCTCCGGCCCGGAAGAAGACGGCTGCCAAGAAGAAGACTGCCGCCAAGAAAAAGACGGCCGCCAAGAAGAAAACCGCTGCCAAGAAGACCGTGGCCAAGCGCGCCGCGGTGAAGAAGACGGCAGCCAAGCGCAAGACGGCCGCGAAGAAGAAGACCGTGGCTAAGAAGACTGCGACCAAGAAGACCGCCGCCAAAAAGACGGTGGCCAAGCGTAAGACCGCCGCCAAGAAGAAGACCGCGGCCAAGCGCAAGACCGCCCGCCGGTAAGTCCGGCCACGGCGTTGAAACAGCAAACCCCCGGTGCGCATCGCGCCGGGGGTTTTTCGTGTGCACCGCCCGCAGGCACGGGCCGGTCCGGCGCCCTGAGCCTTAGTCACTTGGACGTGTACCGTTTGTCTCTGGGACGCCCGCCTCTTTACCACGTGCTCCGTCCGCCTGGGCAGTGCGCGCCCGGTCCAGGGCCGGCGCGATCTCGCGCTCCCAGCCCTCCGGCGTCAGAGGTCCGACATGCCGGGCCAGGATGGTGCCCGCGCCATCGATGAGGAACGTTTCAGGTACGCCGTACACCCCGAAATCGATCCCCGTGCGGCCCGCCGCATCGACACCGACCCGGGTGAACGGATCGCCGAGCGATGTGAGGAATCGCTGCGCCGCCTCGGGCTCGTCCTTGTAGTTGATCCCGTGGATCGTCAGTGTGCCCGCCTCGGCCATGGCCATCAGGATCGGATGCTCGACCCGGCAGGGCGCGCACCAGGACGCCCAGAAATTGACCAGCTTCAGGTCGCCGTCCTTCAGATCCTCCGCGCCCAGACCCGGCGCACCGGCCTGAAGCGGCGGCAGATCGAAGCCGGGCACGGATTGTCCGATCAGCGCCGATGACAGCGTGTCGCCGCTGGGATCGCGCAGCGCGCCGAAAAACACCGCCGCAAGGCCCAGAAAGATCAGTAAGGGCAAGATCAGTATCGGGCGCATCCCCAACTCTCCTGTGTGCTTCAACCCTCGTCGAACCGTCCGCCCCGGCCCTTGCCGGAGGCAAAGCGGCTCGCGCCGTCCACGCTCTCCCCGCTGCGCAGGGTTGCCATCCCCAGCCGCATTTCATTGGCCATCGCGGCCTCATGCGGCAGGTCCCATTGCTCATAGGCGGACCGTCTGTCATTGCGCAAACAGTGCTGGGGAAACCGGGCAATGTCATGGGCAAGCGCTTCGGCTTCCGCCCGCGCGGTGCCTTTTGCCACGATCCGGTTCGCCAGCCCCATGGCCAGGGCCTCATCGGCACCGACCGGGCGGCCGGTGAGAATAAGGTCCATGGCGCGCCCATGCCCGACAATGCGCGGCAGCCGGACGGTTCCGCCATCGATCAGCGGCACGCCCCAGCGCCGGCAGAAAATACCGAACACGGCGTCCGCCTCCATGATCCGCATGTCGCACCACAGCGCCAGTTCCATGCCGCCCGCGACCGCATGACCCGCAACCGCCGCGATCACCGGCTTGGACAGGACCAGCCGGCTCGGCCCCATGGGACCGCTCCCGGTCAAGGGATCGCGGCCGTCGCGCGCGCCCACAGGATCCACACGGTTGCCGCGTGCCTCGGCCACACCTTTCAGATCGGCCCCGGCGCAGAACGTGCCGTGATCGCCCAGGAAGACCGCCACCCTGGCCTCGTCATCGCCGTCAAACGCCAGAAAGGCCCGCGCAAGGGCATCGGCGGTCGGCCGGTCCACCGCATTGCGTGCCTGGGGGCGAGACAAAATGACCGTGGTGACCGGCCCATCGCGCTCCACACGGACCGCCGGCGCGGCCTTTGCCGCCTGCTCATCGGGTTTTGACACCTTAAGACCTCCCGTTAGCGCCCCGATTGGTGTATCACGGGCCCGCGCCAGCGCGGCACATGGCGGACCGGATCTTCTTGGGACCGGAGCGCCTGTCGCTGGCCTTTTGAAATTGCGGTGTCAGACCGCTCCGCGTCCGCAAAGGCTAAACGCCGATCGGCCACAGTGCCAGACGGCAGCTTTGAGCGGGCGCAGCGCCCCTTCACCACGGTGCCGGAACAGGGAACGCGCGCATGTCCGACGGATCGGCTGCCCAAATAGGGCGTCCCTCCCCGGTCAGGCGCCGCGTCCGGTTTGGCACCACCCATGTTGAAAGGTTCAGATCATGACCAAGACAGGATTGAACAGCTTCGGCACCCGCAAGGATCTCTCGGTGGGGGGGCGGTCATACGCCTATTACAGTCTTACCGCCCTCCCGCAGGCCGGCGAGATCGCGCGTCTGCCCTTCACGCTCAAGGTGCTGCTGGAAAACCTGCTGCGCTTCGAGGATGGCCGGTCGGTTACCAAGGACGATGTCGCCGCGATGATCGGCTGGCTGAAGGAGCGGCGTTCCTCGACCGAGATCGCTTACCGTCCGGCCCGCGTGCTCATGCAGGATTTCACCGGTGTTCCGGCCGTGGTGGATCTCGCCGCCATGCGCGCGGCCATGGCCGCTCTCGGCGATGATCCGAAAAAGATCAATCCGCTGGCCCCGGTGGATCTCGTCATCGACCACTCGG
>CAZHDI010000135.1:0-6475 GCA_964531285.1 uncultured Alphaproteobacteria bacterium
GGGTGATTTCTTCCAGGCCGGCCTTGAGCCGCTCCTCGAACTCCCGGCGATATTTCGCGCCCGCGATCAGCGCGCCCATGTGGTGGGCCATCAGGGTCTTGTCTTTGAGCGACTCCGGCACGTCGCCATGCACGATGCGCAGCGCCAAACCTTCCACGATGGCGGTCTTGCCCACGCCCGGCTCACCGATCAGCACCGGATTGTTCTTGGTCCGGCGCGAGATCACCTGAATGGTCCGGCGGATCTCCTCGTCCCGGCCGATCACCGGGTCGAGCTTGCCGTCCCGGGCCACCTCGGTCAGGTCGCGGGCATATTTCTTGAGCGCGTCATAGCTGTCCTCGGCGCTGGCGCTGTCCGCGGTCCGGCCCTTGCGCAGATCCGCGATCGCGCCGTCCAGGGCCTGGGCCGACACGCCGGCCTCGCTGAGGATCCGCGCGGGCGCGCTGCCCTCCGTCATGGCCAGGGCCTGAAGCAGGCGCTCGGCCGTCACGAAGCTGTCGCCGGATTTCTTGGCCAGGGCCTCGGCCTGTTCGAAGGTCTTGGCGGTCTCGGGCGCGAGATAAAGCTGTCCCGCGCCGCCGCCCTCGACACTCGGCAGTTTGGCAAGCGCCGCCTCGACACCGGCCAGTGCGCGGCGTGCATCGCCGCCCGCCGTCTGGATCAGATTGGCCGCCAGTCCCTGCTCGTCATCGAGCAGAACCTTGAGCACATGCTCGGGCAGGAACCGCTGGTGACCGCGGCTCAGCGCCATTTGCTGCGCCGACTGCAAAAAACCGCGCGCGCGCTCTGTATAGGTCTCGAAATTCATGGTCTGTCCCTCAGGCACAGGCGCCGGGCGGACCCCTTCAGGGCATCGCGCGACGGCGCGGTCTGGTCATTGCCGGCCCAGTCTCGGCACCGGCAGAGAAGATATGGTGTGGCATATTTGCCGCACAAGACGGCCCCACCCCGATAGCGACCGGTTTGAAGCGCATTTTCATGATCCGGCCGCGCCCGGTGAGTACCGTTTTCGTTGTCCTTTCGTATCCGGAGCCCCGCGCCATGAGCCTTGCCTCTGCCACCCCGCAAACAGCCCAAGTCAGCGGCCTGTTCCGCTATCCCATCAAAGGCCTCAGCCCCGAACCCTTGCAGACCGTGACGCTGACGCCGGGCGAGACGGTGCCGGGCGACCGGGTGTGGGCCTTCGAGAACGGCGGCCCGCGCTTTGACCCGGACGCCCCTGCCTATTTGCCCAAGATCGCGTTCTTGATGCTGATGGGTCAGGAGCGCCTCGCCGCGCTCCATAGCGCTTACGATCCCGACACCGGCAGGCTGATCATCCGGCGGGGCGAGGCGGTCGTGTGCGATGCGGTGCTGACCTCGCCCGATGGGCAGGCCGCCGCCGAGCGGTTCTTTCAGGATTTCATGGGCGAGGATGCGCGCGGGGCCATCCGCCTCGTCCGGGCACCGGGCCACAGCTTTTCGGATGTGCCCGCCAAATGGATTCACATCGTGAATCTGGCGAGCGTGGCGGCCTTAAGCGAGGCCCTCGGCGCCGATCTCGATCCGGTCCGCTTCCGCGCAAATATGCATCTGTCGGGCCTTGCGCCCTGGGTCGAACAGGCCTGGGTCGGCCGCATACTGACCATCGGTGCGGTCCGCCTGCGCGTGACCCTGGAGACCGAGCGCTGCGCGGCAACCACCGTCAATCCGCAGACGGCAAGCCGGGATGCCGCGATTCCCGCCGAACTGCTCCGGCGCTATGGCCATCAGAATTTCGGTGTGTATGCGGAGGTAATCGACGGCGGGGATCTCCGCGTCGGCGATCGCGTTTCGATCGGCGGCTGACACTCACCGCGCCGGGACCATGCCCGCCTCGCGCAGGCCCGCCTCGAACAGGGATGCTTCATCCTCGCGCCGGGCCTGAAGCTGGGGCACATGCCCCCATAGCCGCTTCATCGCGCGCAGCTCGTTCGGAATCGCCGAGAAATCGAGCGCCGCCATATGGCGGGTGATCGCCCGCATCTCCACATAGCGTTGTCCATCCCGGGTAAACCCGCCCTCGCCCCGGTTATAGGCCAGTGCGACGAGGGCCCCGAGACTGCGCGCCGGCAAGCGGTCCGCATTGGGCAAAGACCGCTTCACCCGCGCCACATAGTCGGGAATCATCGCCTCCTCGAACACCGCCATGGCAGCGGTCCAGGGGATGGCGATGTCCTCGAGGCCGGCCACAAGCTCTTCGATATGCGCCCGTCCGGACGCGTGCGCGCTGTGCCCGACCACCCGGGCCAGCCGGTCCGTATGCTGGCGCGGCAGATGCGCGCCCCAATGCCGGCGGAAGGTCGCCTCGGTGACCGATCCCAGATTATAGCCAAAGCCGATCAGCACCCCGCCCGCGCCGCCGCCATAATGGGGACGGCCGCCGAGCCGGCTTTCATAGAACCGGCGCGAGCCCACCTCATAGGAGATGATCATCGCGACCGTGTCATGGGTCAGATAGGGATTGCGCAGGTAAGACGGAATGGCGACCGGCAGATCCGAGCGGACGGGAATGGCCACATCGTAAGGATCCATCGACTGGACGCCGGTCGTGCTGCCGCATCCCGCCAAAAATAAAGCCGCAAGGCCGAAACCGGCCCCCGCCCAAAACGTCGACGCCCGCATATGATGTCAACCGCTGCACCGGACCCTCAGGCCCAAACCCCTGATCACGCATCAGTGTCGGTCAGGGCCGGGATAAGCGCAAGCCGGTGAAGGCGGTACATCGTTCGAGCCGTGAGCACCGTCAACCGGTGCACCAGTGCCCCGGAGTGGGACGGCCCGCCGGATCAGGCGTGCGCTTCGCCGCGGTCGGCATCCTGATCGCCGGATCCAGCATAATCGGATGACTTCGATGCGCGCGTCTCGGCGGTCTCGCCGCCGTCGCCGCCAGCGCCATTGGCCTCGGCGTCGCCATTGGCGGCATCCTGCGCCGTCACGCGGCGCCGGCCGCGGCCATTGGTGCTGCGCGGGGCCCGGCCGGACGCCGACCGGGCTGCGCCGTTCTTGCGCGGCTCGCGAGGTTCAGCGGCCTTGGTGGGCGCTTCCTCCGACGGTGCAGATGCATCGCCCGCCTCATCGCCCGCTGCCTCTTGATCGGCATTGCGGACCGCACCGGTGCCGGCCGGATTGGCCGCCGCCTGAAGCGCGTTGATCACGCGGAGATAATGCTCGGCATGCTGAAGGTAATTCTCAGCCATGATCCGGTCGCCGGCGGAATTCGCATCGCGCGCCAACGTTTGATATTTCTCGAAGATATGGGACGGCGTACCGCGCAATTTGACGTCCGGACCGCTGCTGTCCATCACGCGGTTCATTTGATTGGTGACTTTACGGCCGCCACGGCCGCGAACCCGTTTCGCGTTTTGAGCTTGCCTCATCGGTCCTCTGCTCAGCTTACTGAAGAAGGTGATTTAAGATGTGGTCCCGTCCCGGACATCCGTTAAGTCCGGCCTCCACCGGCGGAAAACGACTCATCGATAGCGCTTGTTTGCGGTGCACATATCAGTCGCTGTCTTTTCTACCGGGTTCAAACTGCTGGACGGCGTGTCACGGACACCCAACCGTCTTCATGACCTGGCCCGGATCGCCCAGTCCCCTGACTGAGTGGTCTGATCGACCGGTCGGTTCATACTCTCACCAGCACTTCGATCTTCAGATGACGCGAGACAATCAAATCTCGCCTTGCCTGACTGAACAATCGCAGTTGAGAGTACGACGTACCGATCCTCCGGGGTCAGTTCACGTCATTGCATTATCCAGAACACTATCCAGACATCGCGGCCTTCGGTTTTGGCCAGGTGTCTATCGATCTGCCCGTCTGTTCGATTTCAACGCCGCAGCGTTCAAACTGCGCTGTGAAATCGATCTGACATGTTGCAGGCGGAATATGCTGGTTATTCCTCCTACCGCCCCTGCCCTCCGGCTGCAAGCAAAAAAAGCGCGCCGTGAGAAACAGTATGGGGATAACACGCTTGTGACGCGGATTTATGACGTCTGCGCCGGTTTTCTTTGGTCCGCACGAAACAAGGGTGCATCGCACACTGATCAACACGAAAGCCGGTCACCGGAGCGCGCATAGCGCCGGAACCGCCGTCTTTCTCAGCACACGGAGTCTTACGCAGGCCACTGATTCGGACAACATCACTGGGCCGTTACAGCCCCCATCCGCATCCGTTCTTAACGTTCTTTGAATTGGAGAAGATGCCTGCCGGTCCCTCAACTCTTTCAAATTTAGCGGGTCGGGCGGTCCAATCCAACCCCTTTTTACAAGCCTAGCATGCCCATCGGTTAAGATGCCTTTAAGGCTGTCGGTCCCTGCATTTTGATGACATTCGGGTGACGTATGACCGGCCGATCATTGAGCACGGCGCACCGTCACGCATCGGTCATGGCCCGCCAGATCGCGGAACCAAGACGGTTCGCCAAGGCCCGCTTCTGCGCCGATCAGCCGGTCCAGCGCGCCGCGTTGATCGAACCCGGTCTCCAGCGCCGCGAGACCGCCCGGCCGAAGCGCCCGCGCCAGTGCCGGTACAATGACCCGATACGCATCAAGACCGTCCGGACCGCCATCAAGGGCCGAATCCGGCTCCCAATCGCACACCGTGCGATCCAACGACGCGATGACTTCACGGCAAATATAGGGCGGGTTCGCGACAATCACATCAAAACGCGCCGCCAGCGGATCGAACCAGGACCCGCACACGAATCGCGCCCGGTTCTCCAGCCCGTGCGAGCGTGCATTCTGCCGGGCCAGCGCAACCGCCGCCGCCGACCGGTCGATACCGGTGCCGATCGCAGTGGGCCATTCGCTCAACAGCGCCAACAGCAGACATCCGGTCCCCGTCCCCAGATCGAGAACATGCAAGGGGCGATCCGGCGGCCCGGTTTCGGACAGCACCGCTTCGATCACGGTCTCGCTGTCCGCACGCGGAATCAGAGTCGCCGCCGAGACACTCAGGTTCAAACTCCAGAACGCCTGGCGCCCGGTCAAAAACGCCAGCGGCTCGCCCGCCGCCCGGCGGGCGATGAGCCGATCATAGGCCCCGATCTGATCCGTTGTCAGATGATCCCCGGGACCGCGCAGGAGATCCTCCCGCGTCCATCCCGTGACATGGGACAGCAATACCTGCGACTCAAGCGCCGCCGTCCGGCACCCCGCGTCCTGGAGACGGCGCCATCCGGTCCGGCGCACCGCATCGGCGGTGCGCGGCATCGTCTCCCCTGATACGGGCTCGGCACTCATGCCGCCTGATCCGCATCCAAAGCCGCGAGCCGTGTCGCTTGATCGTCCGCGATCAGCGCATCGACGACCTCGTCCAGCGCCTCGCCCGCGACCACCCGGTCGAGCTTGTAGAGGGTGAGATTGATCCGGTGATCGGTCACCCGGCCTTGCGGAAAATTATAGGTGCGGATGCGCTCCGACCGGTCGCCGCTGCCGACCTGGGACTTACGGTCTTCCGCCCGTTCGGCCGACTGGCGCTCGCGCTCGGCCTCGTAAAGCCGGGCCCGGAGGATCTTCATCGCCTTCGCTTTATTCTTATGCTGGGACTTTTCATCCTGCTGGGCGACGACGAGTCCGGTCGGCACATGGGTGATGCGCACCGCGCTGTCGGTCGTGTTGACATGCTGCCCGCCCGCGCCGCTCGAGCGGTAGGTATCGATCCTGAGGTCCTTGTCGTCGATAGCGACATCCACCTCTTCGGCCTCCGGCAGAACCGCCACGGTCGCCGCCGAGGTATGGATCCGTCCGCCGGCTTCCGTTTCGGGCACGCGCTGCACCCGGTGCACGCCGGATTCGTATTTCAGCCGGGCAAAGACACCGGTGCCGGACACCGTCGCGGTGATTTCCTTGTACCCGCCCAGATCCGACTCGCGCGCCTCCATGATCTCGACACGCCAACCGTGAAGCTCCGCATACCGCTGATACATGCGGAACAGATCGCCCGCGAAGAGGGCCGCCTCGTCGCCGCCGGTGCCGGCGCGCACTTCCAGAATAACGCCCTTCTCATCGGCTTCGTCTTTGGGCAGAAGAAGAATGCGCACCTGTTGGCGCAGCTCGGGCAACGCCTCGTCCAGCCGGGCCTTTTCATCCTCGGCCAGCGCCTTCATATCGGCATCGCCATTGGGATCGCCAAGAAGCTCGGTGACGCCGTCCAGTTCCGCTTCAGCCTCAAGGAGCGCATTGATGGCCTGAACCACGGGCGTCAGATCGGCATAATCCTTCGAATGCTGAACATAGTCCTCCGGCGACACGCTGTCGGAGGCCATGGCCGCTTGTACGGCCGCATAGCGGTCGAGCACCTTTTGGAGTTTGCTGTCGAGGCTCAGGGTCATCTAAAGGACAAATCAATACCGGCACGCGCCGCGCGGCAGGATCGCCGCCCGGCCGTCGCAAGACTGTGAAAGGCCTATTCCGCGGCCTGGGTGGGTGCGGCGCTGGCGGCGGCGGCTTCGC
>CAZHDI010000136.1:0-6428 GCA_964531285.1 uncultured Alphaproteobacteria bacterium
GAGGCGTTCTTGCCGAACAGCGTGCTCTGCGGACCGCGCAGCACCTCGACCCGCTCCAGGTTCGGCAGATCCGAGATCGCCGATGCCGAACGCGACCGGTACACGCCGTCGATGAACACACCCACGGACGGTTCGATGCCCGCATTGTTGGCGCCGTTACCGAAGCCGCGAATGGTGAAATTGGTGTTGGCCGAGCTTTGCAGTTGGGTGACCCGCAGCGACGGCACCACGGTCTGCAAATCGATCAGATCGATGATGCGCGCCTGCTCTATAACTTCGCTGTCGATCACCGAGACGGCAATCGGGACTTCCTGGAGCGTCTGCTCGCGCTTGCCGGCCGTGACCACGATGCGTTCCTGATCGGCGGCATCGATTGGCGCATCTTGGGCGCTCGCGCCGGCCGGGACGCCAAGCATGGCGGCTGCGAGTACGGTGGTTGTGAGCCAATGGGTTCTGGTCATCCCGTCAATCCCCTTCCTGTTCCTCAATCACATATCGGCGCTTTAGGACGCATGAGCCCGCCCGCACCCTGTCATGCTGTCTACACGCCGTGCGTTAGGCCTAATCACGGCGCTCCGGACGGCATATACCTGACGACGTGTCGGTGCACTTACCTCAGCTACGCCGATGAGCGTGCAGGAAAATGGTGAAAAACCAATTCAAATCCACGTTTGCGGCATCGCTGCAACACGCCGACGCCTTTAACGCGATTGGCTCGCGGCCAGGACACGGCAGACCCGTCATGCGCCAGAGCGCCGGAGCCCGCGCACAATCGCCCCCGGTCCCATCGCAAGGTTCGGTCACCATGACCTACTAACTGACCGCAGGTCAGTAAACCGAGCCGCGAGAGGCGGCGCGGCGCCATGTTTTGAAGGATGCCTCAGGCTCTCGTTAATCACCAATGCCCGTTTGACCATGGGGGCCTGACGGCCCCGGTCCGAATGATACAATTTTATCTAATGTTTTAGCAGTGTACAGATTAACCTTAATATCCGCCTACGACTGATCGGATCAGGGACGGAATATCCAGTTTTCGATCAATTTTAGTCAATTTCCACATGGTCCCCCGCTTGCACTCCTCCGCACACTAACGATGGCCCGGCCGAGACCTTTCTTAACACACCCGGCTTCGATCCATCGGCGGCGTGAACGAGTGCGAAGGAGACTGGCTCATGTGGACCCTGTTCAAAACCAAAGGTGTCAAAGCAGGCTGGCTGGCGATGGTCGCCGGGCTGCTTCTGGGCGGCTGTGCCACCAAACCGGTATTCGTTCAGCATGAAATCGGCGCCGGTCAGGCCGTGTTTGAACGGCCCGCCCGCGAGATTGCCCGGAACTGCAAATGGCAACCGCCGCTGCGCGGATTTCGGTATGTGCGCGATGGGGCTCAGGAAAACGACTGCAAACACTATGCGCGCGATCTTGCCCGCTGCATGCATTCGGCCGGTGTCAATGTCCGGTGCGCGTCGGTCGAGTGGCGCGGCGGCAGCACCCGGGTGGTCTACTACCCGGACGGCAAAGGCAAGTATCTGTGCGAGCATCAGGGCAATCCGATCGACTGCGAAACGCTCCGTAAGCGGCAGATCGTTAACTGTGAATCCGTGTAACGCCCATTAAGACGCCCGCTCCGCATGGCGGGGCTGTGGTTGGACTTCATTGACCTTTCTATGATGCGATAGCGTCCAATTCAGTGATCGGTCGATCCATGGACGCTACTCGAACGGACTCCAATGCGCCGCCTTCCGTGGCCTCCCAGCGTCCGCCGGACCATCTGTCACCGGCCGGCACGCCGGCCCCTGCCCGCCCGGATCTGGCCGCGATCGTCGATCTGCTGCCGGACGGGCTGGTGCTCTGCGATGCCCGTCGCAAAATCCTGCTCGCCAATCGAACCATCCGCGCGCCCCTGGCCGAGACCGGGATGACCGTCCATCCGGGCCTGGACATCGACGCTCTTTTCCAGGCCGCGCTGGGCACCTGCTGGCTGCCGCCCCCGAACACATCCGCCGAGACCGCGCAAAGCGACCTTCGGCGCCTGATCGCCGACCGGGCGGGCACCAGCACGCTGCGCACCAAAGACAATCGCCACCTGGAAGTGACCGCGCATGCCAGCGGCATGTCTGACACGCTGTTGCGTTTCACCGACATCACGCCGCTTGTTCAGCGCACGAACTTGGTGCATCAGGCCGAAACCGTCGTGCGTCAGGTCGAAACCCTGGCGAAGATCGGATATTTCGTTTTCAACACCGCCACCATGTCCACGACCTATGTGTCGCCCGGCCTGCTGAAACTCGCCACGTCCATGGCCCCCGATGAACCGGCCCAAAGCCTGACCAGCCTTCTGGCCCGCGTGCACCCGGATGACCGGACCGCCGTCGAACGGCAGGTCGGCCACGCCCTGGAGCGCAACACGCCGCTCAACACCCAATTCAAGGCGGTCACCTCCCAAGGCAAGATCCAGTATCTATGGCTGTCGGACGTGGCCGTCGAGGATATCGAAACCGGCGATATCGTCCGGATCGGAATCATTCAGGACATCACGGACCAGCATCATCGTGAGCAGGCCATTCGCAAAAGCGTCGCCTTGCGCGAAGCCATCACCGACTCCGCGCTCGATTGTATCATCACGATGGACGACGCGGGCATTGTGCGGGACTTCAACCCGGCGGCCGAGCGCACCTTCGGCTATCCGCGCACCGAGGCCATTGGCGAACGGCTGTCGGATCTCGTGATCCCGCCGGCCCTGCGCGAAGCCCATGAGGCGGGTTTGGAACGCTATCTTTCCACCGGCAAGCACAATGTCCTCGGCAAACGGATCGAAGTCGGCGGCATGCATGCCAACGGATCGGAGATCCCTGTCGAACTCGCCATCACGCCCATCGAAGTGAATGGCGAGACCTTCTTTGCCGCCTATCTGCGCGACATCTCCGAGAAACTCCAGGCGAACGAGGCCCTGCGGAAATCCCAGGAAAACCTGGCCCGGGCCCAGGAAATCGCCCATCTGGGGAGTTGGGACTGGACCTTGTCCACCGATGAGGTTCAGTGGTCGGACGAGGTGTACCGGATTTTCGGTCTGGAGCCCGGCACGCCGATCACGTTCGACACCTACGCCAAGCAGGTCCACCTTGACGATCTGTTTCGGGTCCGTCAGGCGGTTGACCGCACGGTTCACGAGCAGGTCCCCTACGAAATGGAGCATCGGGTCATTCGTCCGGATGGGGATGTGCGCGTGGTTCAGGGGCGCGGCATGCCGATTGTCGGCCCATCGGGCGCCGTTGAGAGTCTGGTCGGCACGGTGCTCGACATCACACCGCTGCACCGCGCCCAGGACGAAATCCGCCGCGCACGCGATGAGGCCGAAGCCGCCAATCAGGCCAAAAGCCAGTTCCTGGCGACCATGAGCCATGAAATCCGCACACCCCTGAACGGCGTCATCGGCGGTCTTAATCTGCTGATGGATACGAGTCTCAGCGCCGAACAGTCATCTCACGCCCGGATCGCGCTCAACGCCGGCGAGTCCCTCCTGACCATCATCAACGACATTCTCGATTTCTCGAAGATCGAGGCTGGTCATTTGGCGCTCGAATATTCCGACTTCGCCATCGACGATTTGATCCACCGGGTCGCCGACGTCATCAGCCCGCTGGCCAAGCAAAAGGGCCTGCCGCTTCATGTCGAGATCGACGACGCGGTCCCGGTCCATATCCATGCCGATGCCACGCGCATCCGGCAGATCGTGATAAACTTGGTGTCGAACGCGGTGAAATTCACCGATGCCGGGTCGGTTTCGATCCATGTCACCCGTCTGCGTAAGGACGGTCCGGTCCTGCGAATTGCCGTCACCGATACCGGGATCGGGATCACCGATACGCAGCGTGCCACCCTGTTTCAGGATTTCCATCAGGCCGATGCCAGCTATGCCCGCCGCTTCGGCGGCACGGGCCTGGGCCTTGCCATCTCCAAGCGCCTCGCCGAAGCGATGGGCGGGACGATTGCCTGCGACAGCGTACCGGGTAAGGGTTCGACCTTCGCTCTGGACCTGCCGGTGATGCCGGCGCACGCCATCGACGACACCGCCCTCAGCGACCCGGACCCGGAAACGGCCCTCAAGGGACGCATCCTGCTGGCCGAGGACAGTCAGACCAATGCCTATGTGGCCAAGGCGTTCTTGAAGCATCACGAGGTCACGATAGATCATGTGGGCAATGGCATCGAAGCCGTGTGCGCGGTGCGGGAACGGCCCTACGATCTGATCCTCATGGATCTGTCCATGCCGGAAATGGACGGGCTGACCGCAACCCGTGAAATCCGGGCGGCTGAACCGCTCCACGCCCATATCCCGATCATCGCCATGACGGCGAATGCGACGACCGAGGACGAGGCGGCCTGCCGCGCCGCGGGCATGGACGATTTCCTCACCAAGCCCGTGAACAAGCCCGCCTTTATCGCCACCCTTGCGCGCTGGCTTGACCCGGGATCGGATGCTCCTCCGCGAACCGATGATCCGCCAGCCGATCATAGGCGGCCCGGCGCGCACGCCGCCATTCCGGACCCGAGCGACCTGGATCTCATTGACCCCAGGAGGATCAAGGAGAGTTGGGCCGACTTCGATGACGAAATCCGCGCCCAGGCGCTTGCGTTATTCGTTACGGAAGCCAGGACCCGCGTGGAAGCGCTCGGCACCGCGTTGGATGAGGCCGATCTTGAAACCGCCCGGCGCGAAGCCCATGCGTTGAAAGGATCATCCGGTCATCTGGGCGCGGCGGTTCTATCGGACCGGGCCAAGCAGATCGAGGACGCCTGTGCCCAGGACGCCACTGACACCGCCCGCACCGCCGCGGCCGGATTGGCCGGATTGGCTGACCGCACCGTGGCCGCTTTGCGCACGGCCCTCGGCTCTTGCGAACCGCCTCAGTAAGTCACCGTCACGGTTTCCTCGCCCACGGCCTGATCCAAGGTCCGATGCGCAAAAGCCGGCGGCGCATTGTCCGCGTTCCACGCCTCGTAAGCGCCGGTCAAGCGGGCCACAATGTCCGGATGCGCGTCTGCCAGATTGACTGTTTCGGCCGGATCGGTCTCCAGATCGAAGAGAAACACAACAGGCGGACCGCCCTCGGCATTGCGGACCTGCCACAGTTTCCACCGCCCCGAGCGGACGGCAAAATTATCGATGGCCCGCCAGAACAGATAAGCATGGGGCGGCGCGTCCGCGGCACCGGTCAGATGCGGGCGCAGGTCCCGGCCGTCGAGACCGGGCGCGGCCACACCGGCCAGGGCCAGACTGGTGGCGGCAATATCCAGCGAGATGACCGGCTGCGTATAGTCGATCCCCGCCGGCGACGGACGCGGCAGACGCGCGATCATCGGCACACGGATCCCGCCTTCCAGATGCTCCCGCTTGAAGCCGGAAAACGGCGCGTTCGAACAATCGCCTTCGATATAGCGCGGGCAGCCATTGTCACTGAGAAACGCCACAAAGGTCGTGTCCGCAAGGCCGCGCTGGGCGAGCAGATCGAGAAGCGCGCCGATTCCATCGTCCATGGCGAGGATCATGGCCGCCTGAATGCGTTGCTCGCGGTCCTCGATGTGCGCGACGCGCTCCAGATAGGCCGCTGTGGCTTCCAGCGGCACGTGGGGCGCGTAATGGGCGATGGCGAGAAAGAACGGCGCGCCGGCGTCGCTGGCCCGCTCGATGAACGCCAGCGCCTCCCGGTTCAGAATATCCGTCAGATAGCCGTCATCGGCCAATGGCGCGGCGCCGTCGAAAATCGTCCGTGTGGTGCGGTCCCGCAACTGCGGCGGCAGAATGATTTCATCTCCCGGCTGAGGATCGACGATATAGCGCGATGGGGCATACCACCATACCGCCTCATCGAAGCCGCGCGCCTGCGGATCGCGGCCCTCGCCCACCCCCAGATGCCATTTGCCCACAAGCCCGGTCGCATAGCCTGCCGCGTTGAGCCGCTCAGCGACCGTCAGGCGGTCGGCCGGCAACATGCCGCTATCGGGGCGCGGACGGGTTGGATTGACGTCATAGCCGAAGCGGGTCTGATAGACCCCGGTATGCAGCCCCGCCCGCGAGGGCGAACAGATCGGTGCCGTGACATATCCATCCGTGAACCGCACGCCGGACGCGGCCAGCCGGTCGATATGCGGGGTCGGCACCAGCGCGCTGCCATAAGCTCCGACATCGCCGTAGCCCAGATCATCGGCAATGATCCAGATGATATTCGGCCGGGCATCCGCCGCCTCGGCCCGATGGGCCGGGGCGACCGCCAGAAACACCAGCGCAAGCAGCATGAACGTTAGACCGTGCCGGATCGTCATCGGTAAGCCCTCCCGAGCCCGGATCGATTGTGTTCTGCCCAGCGTCGCACAGTTTGCCGCCTTGTGCGCGGCGGCACCGCTCAAAACACCGACGCCGCCGGATGATA
>CAZHDI010000137.1:0-6416 GCA_964531285.1 uncultured Alphaproteobacteria bacterium
GCACATCGCCCTTCACCGTGGCCATCAGCACCTTGCCGGCGCTCTCCATCTTCGCGCCCGCCTGTTCGGCTTCCATATAAGGCAGCAGAACGGCAACGGCTTTCTTCATCACCCGCGCACTCTTGACCACCTGGGGCAGGAACATCTTGCCCTCACCTAACAGGTCGCCGACGACATTCATGCCGTCCATCAGCGGCCCTTCGATCACATGAAGCGGACGCTCCGCCTTTTGGCGCGCCTCCTCCACATCGTCCTCGACATAATCGGCGATGCCTTTCACAAGGGCATGTTCGAGCCGCTTCTCGACCGGCCATTCGCGCCAGGACAGATCTTCCTAGCGCGCCTTACCGCCCTCGCCGCGATAGCGGTCGGCGATTTCGAGCAGACGGTCGGTGGCATCGTCGCGCCGGTTCAGCAGCACATCCTCGACGCGCTCCTTGAGATCCGGCTCGATGTCCTCATAGACGGCGAGCTGGCCGGCATTGACGATGCCCATATCCATGCCCGCCTTGATGGCATGGTAGAGAAAGGCCGAATGCATCGCTTCGCGCACCCGATCATTGCCCCGGAACGAGAAGGAAATGTTGGACACCCCGCCCGAGACATGGGCATGGGGCAGATTCTGCCGGATGCGGCGGGTGGCTTCGATAAAGTCCACCGCGTAATTGTTGTGTTCCTCGATACCGGTCGCGACCGCAAAGATGTTCGGGTCGAAGATGATATCCTCGGGCGGAAGGCCGACGGTTTCCGTGAGCAGACGATAGGACCGCTCGCAGATCTCGAATTTGCGTGCCTCGGTATCGGCCTGACCGGTCTCGTCGAACGCCATGACGACGACGGCCGCCCCGTGCCGCTTGACCGCACGGGCCTGTTCCAGGAACGGCGCATCGCCTTCCTTCAGGCTGATCGAATTGACGACCGCCTTGCCTTGCACGCATTTCAGACCCGCCTCGATCACCTCCCATTTAGAGGAGTCGATCATGATCGGCACCCGGCTGATATCCGGCTCCGAGGCAATCAGATTGAGGAAATGAACCATGGCTTCCAGGGAATCGAGCATTCCCTCGTCCATGTTCACATCGATGATCTGAGCGCCGCTCTCCACCTGCTCGCGCGCAACCTCGAGGGCGGTTTCGAACTCGCCTTCCTTGATCAGTTTCCGGAACCGCGCCGAGCCGGTCACATTGGTCCGCTCACCGATATTCACGAACGGGATTTCCGGCGTCAGGACAAACGGCTCGATACCCGAAAGGCGCATGCGCTGCTCGGTCCGGGGCACGACGCGCGGCGTGCCGGTCCGCGCCGCATTGGCAACGGCTTTGATATGCTCCGGCGTCGTCCCGCAGCAGCCGCCGATGATATTGACAAAGCCCTGCTCGATCCACTCGCTCACATGACCGGCCATTTCCGCGGCCGACTGATCATATTCGCCGAATTCATTCGGCAGGCCGGCATTGGGGTGCGCGCTGACATAGGTGTCGGCAATACCCGACAGCGCAGCCACATATTGGCGCAGTTCCTCCGCGCCCAGCGCGCAATTGAGGCCGATGGAAAGCGGCTTCACATGGCGCACCGAATGCCAGAAGGCCTCGACCGTCTGACCCGACAGAAGGCGGCCCGACAGATCGGTGATCGTGCCGGAAATCATGATCGGCAGTTCGACGCCGGTGTCGTCGAACACCTCCTGGATCGCATAAAGCGCGGCCTTGGCGTTCAGCGTATCGATGATCGTCTCGACCAGGAGCAAATCCGCCCCGCCCTCGATCAGAGCCTTGGCGCCGAGATAATAGGTCTCGCGCAGGTCATCGAAGGTGACCGACCGGAAGGCCGGATCGTTCACATCCGGCGACAGGGACGCGGTGCGGGTCGTCGGGCCCATGGCGCCGGCGACGAAACACACCCGGCCCGGCTCATCGGCCATGACCTGATCGGCCACCTCCCGCGCCAGACGCGCGGATTCGACATTCAGTTCCTCGGTGAGATGCTCGCACGCATAATCGGCCTGACTGATTGCATTGGCACTGAAGGTATTGGTCTCGATGATGTCGGCGCCGGCGTCGAAATAGGCGCGGTAGATCCCGGAAATCACATCGGGACGGGTCAGCGACAACAATTCGTTGTTGCCCTTCAAATCGCCCGCGATATTGCCCAGCCGGTCGCCGCGGAAATCGGCTTCCTCCAGCTTGTAGGTCTGGATCATCGATCCCATGGCGCCGTCGAGCACAAGAATGCGCTTGGCTAGAAGCTCGGGCAGCAGGGCGATGCGGTCGTCTCGGGTGGTCATGGCACACCTTTCAATCGGTCAGCCGGTACGCGCGGTCAGCCGAATACGGATGAAGCGGGGCGGATCAGGCCGCCAGTGTCGATGCCTTGGGCCGGATGCCCAGCATGTGGCAGATGGCGAAGGTCAATTCCGCACGGTTGAGCGTGTAGAAATGGAACTGATCGACGCCCATGGCCTGGAGTTTTTCGCACAGGTCGACAGCGACCGTGGCGGCGACCAGACGCCGCGTCTCCGGATCGTCGTCGAGCCCGTCGAAGAGATCGGCAAGACGGTCCGGAATGCTCGCACCGATCTTGGACGCCATATTGGTCAGCGCCTTGAAGCTCATCACCGGCATGATGCCCGGCACGATGGGGATTTCGATCCCCGCCGCGCGAACCCGCTCCAGATAACGGGCATAAATGTCCGGATCATAGAAGAACTGGGTGATGGCACGGGTCGCGCCATTGTCGATCTTGCGTTTCAGCAAATCAATGTCGGCCGCGAAATCGGGCGATTCCGGATGTTTCTCCGGATAGCACCCGACGCTGATTTCAAAGTCACCGATGGCGCGGATGCCGGCGGCCAGGTCCGACGCATTCACATAGCCGCCTTCATAGGGAACGTATGTTTCGCCGATGCCTTCGGGCGGATCGCCGCGCAGCGCCACGATATGGCGCACGCCCGCATCCCAATAATCGCGGATCACGCTGTCCACCTCCTCGCGGGTCGCTGAGACGCAGGTCAGGGGCGCGGCCGGTTTGAGATCGGTTTCCTGAACGATCCGCTTGACCGTGCGGTGCGTGCGGTCCCGCGTCGATCCGCCGGCACCGTAGGTCACCGACACGAAGGCCGGACCGAGGCAGGACAGCTTTTCAATCGACGCCCACAAGGTCTGCTCCATTTCTTCCGTTTTCGGAGGAAAAAACTCGAACGAGCAGGTCAGCGGGGTCGCCGGATGTGCAGCGTACATGATCAGGATGCCTCCATCAGGGGTAATGAGGGCGCGGCCGCGCCTTTGCGGCCAAGCCAAATGGCGACGGTCAGGCTGGGGCCGTCGCCCGGTTCGGTGGGATCGGCGCCCTGCGCGCCGTCGGGCAGTTTGCGCACCGCCTCCAGCGTCAGGCCGCTCGCCGCGAACCATCCGCGCACTTCCTCATCGGCAAAACCGAGACGGCGATGGGCATGGTGCTCACGGAGGAATTCAAGGCTGTGCGGTTCGAAATCGATCACCGCGACCTGGCCGCCCGGGGCCAGGATGCGCGCGGCCTCGGCCACGGCGCGGGCGGGATCGGCCAGAAAATGCAGCACCTGATGGATCGTCACCAGGTCGGCCACACCGGGCGCCAGATTGAGCGCGAAGATGTCGCCCTGACGGACCTGACAATGCTGGAGCCCGGCACGCTCCAGATTGGCCCGGGCCAGCGCGAGCATGTCATGGCTCATATCGATGCCGAGCCCCCGCTCCGTCTTCTGGGCCAGCAGTTCCAAGATCCGCCCGGTGCCGGTGCCGAAATCGACCAACTGCCCCAGACGGCACGAGCCGATCATCTCGACCAGCGCTTCCTCGATCGCCTCTTCAGGCAAATGCAGGGCACGGATCCGGCCCCATTCATCGGCATTGGCCCGGAAATAGGCCGCCGCCGCATCGGCCCGGCCGCGGCGCACCGCGTCCAGGCGGTCGATATCGCTTTGGATGACGGGGTCGCCGGCGGGCAGGAACCGCACCAGTTCACCGGCCAGGGCGCCGAGCCCGGTTTCACCGGGACGCGGATCGGCCATCCGGTAAAAGACCCAGTTACCCTCCCGGTAGCGGTTCACAAGACCCGCCTCGGCCAGGAGTTTCAGATGACGGCTGACCCGGGGCTGGCTCTGACCGACGATCTGGGTGAGTTCGGTGACGGTGAGTTCGCCGCGCGCCAGGAGCGCCAGCAGACGCATGCGCGTCGGCTCCCCGGCTGCCCGCAATGCACTCAACACCTCGTCCATCGGTCCCGATCCGTCAAAGACACCCCGGCACCGGGCTTTATTGCCCGACGCGGCACGCGACATATAAACATATCTTTATGTGCTTAACCAACCGATTTCACGGTCGGGCTGACAATTGACCACGCAAGAATGCGTTTTTCGAAAGTGTGACCGGCCGGTCCGTCGCGCTGCTTGCGCCGCTGTGATACACACGAGGTCTGATTCGGGAGTGGGCTGAGCGGCGCGCCATCATCGCGGCACAGGCTTCCGATCGGCTTGTTACAAACCGCTACAGCAAGACGGATGGGTCAGCATGGCGCTACCACGCACCCGAACCGGGCCGGCCAGCATTTTCTGGACCGCCCTGATCGCCCTGGCCCTGACCGCGGCTCTGGCCGTCGCCGCACCGGGGGCCCGCGCCCAGGCCGATGCTTTCGACGATGCCGAAGCGGAAATGCGCGCCGTTGATGACGGGGCCTTCGATGAGGGGGCCTTCGAAGACAGTGACTTCGATGACGAGCAGTTTTTCGCCGAAGACGATGTGAACGACCCGTTCGAGGGCGTGAACCGCTTCTTCTTCGACGTGAACCTGACCCTCGATAAATATCTCCTGAAGCCGGTCGCCAAAGCCTACGAGTGGACCGTGCCGGAGGTGATCCGCAACGTCGCCCGCAACATGATCCAGAACCTGGAATCGCCGGTGATTTTCGCCAATGACGTGCTTCAAGGCGAGTTCGAGCGGGCCCTGACCACCACCATGCGGTTCTCGATCAATTCCACCTTCGGCTTCCTCGGTGCCGCCGACATCGCCCAGGAAATGGGTCTGGAGCGGCACACGGAGGATTTTGGCCAGACCCTGGGCGTCTATGGCGCGCCGGAAGGGCCCTATCTGTTCCTGCCGGCCCTGGGTCCGGCGCCGCCGCGCGATTTGGCCGGCCGGGTCGTTGATACCGCGTTCAATCCGCTGCGCTGGATCGGGGGTAATATTCGGATTGTCGGCACCGAGATAACGGTCGATCCGGATATGTTGAGCACGGCGGCCGGCGCGATCGCCATCGTCGATGCGCGGGCCCAGAACCTCGAAGCGCTGGACGAAATCGAACGCACCTCGGTCGATTTCTACGCCACGATCCGGAGCCTTTATCGCCAATCGCGCCAGGGCGCGATCCGCAACGGCCGGATCGATGTGGACGATCTGCCGGATCTCGAGGAATTCGAATAAGCCTGCACCGGGCCGGCGCCGCGCGCCGGGTTGTCGCCGGAATGCCACAGGCCGTCCGCCTTCGACCGGCGGGCGCGCGGATTGTGGGGTGCGGTCTTGGATGCGGCCCGCTTTGCCTTATCTAGGCCGCTGTGTGTCCGCATTTGTCCGCCATTCAGCGGTCACCAGTTTTTCGCGTGACGAAAGGATCTGAGGATCGCCATGGCACCGTTCGTTAATGCATGCTCCGCTGCGCCGCTCAGGGCCGTGCGCCTCGCGGTTGTCCCGACAGCGCTGCTGGCCGGTCTCACCGTGATTATTGCGCTCTTTGCCGCGGTGCCTGCTCGCGCCGACACGGATGGCGATGCCGAGGCCTTCATCACCATGCTGGCCGATGAGACTCTGGCCGTCATGTCCGATCCGGAACGCTCGCCGGCGGACAAGAAGGGCGCCTTCCGCACGCTTCTCGTTCAGAATACCGCGATCGACCGGTTCGGCCGCAGCGCCCTCGGACAGTACAGCCGGCTGCCGACCGACGCCGAATTTGCGGAGTATGTCGACGCGCTGGAAGACTATGCGGTGATGCTGCTGTTTGCCCGGTTTTCGCTCTTCGTCGATCATACGATCGATGTGACCGGCTCTCAGGTGCTGGAGCGGCGCACGACGACATATGTCGTGGTGCCGACGGATGTGCGCGATCCGACCCGCAGCCCGGTGGCCACGGTCCAGTGGATCCTGCTGCGCGAGGATGATGGCTACAAGATTTTCGATATCCGGGTGCAGACCCCGAGCGAGAGCGCGACCTTCTCGCTTTTGTCCACCCAGCGCGACGAGTTCACCCAGACCCTGCGCACCAATGGGCGGGACATGTCGGCGCTGATCCAGTTCCTGCGCGACAATTCGGATATTCCGCAGCCCAGCAACCGCGATGAGGCGCTCAGCCAGCTCAATTGATGCGCTGGACGCTGGCGTCGCTCCCGCGAA
>CAZHDI010000138.1:0-6388 GCA_964531285.1 uncultured Alphaproteobacteria bacterium
TCTCGTTACGGCTGCTTCCTTCCGGACCTGACCGGGTTGGCGAGTGACACGTCCGCGCCAACCTCCCGACCCGACTATATCAGGCTTTGGGGCCGCCCCCGCAAGGGCGGATCTGGCCGCGGCGGCTGGCCAAGGCCGGGGCGCGCGGCTAGGTTTGGCGCAATTTGAGCCTCATCGAACGATCAAGGACCGCCATGGACGCGCCGAGCAATCCCAATACCTTCGCCAACAATCCGCTCGACCGGGCCAGCGAGCGCCGGGGCGATGCCGACTGGCTCGCCGCGAAACTGGCCGATCCGTCGAGCCGGATCGTGCCCCTGTGGCGGCTGAAACCGTTTCTGCTGCCCGGGCGCGCGAAGACGGACCCGGTGGATATCGGCTGGCTGCGCCCGGGGCTTCTCGATCCGCTCCTGGCCCGCGACCCGATCACCGTGTTTCTGGGCCTGGAGGGCGAGACCGCCCATTTCGCGGTCGATCTCAATCCGAACAGCAATCCGGAGGAGGACGGGCCGCTGGCCGGTCTGGGCCGGTTCGGGGAATTGCGCGAGGTGGCCATGCGCCTGACGCCCGGCGATGCGGCGATCCTGGCCCAGGCCAAGAGCATGATCGACTGGCACCAGCGCCACGGCTTTTGCGCCCGCTGCGGCGCGCCGACGGTGATGGCCCAGGCCGGCTATAAGCGCGACTGCCCGAAATGCCGGGCCGAGCATTTCCCGCGCACCGATCCGGTGGTGATCATGCTCCCCGTCGCCGGCGACCGGTGCCTTCTGGGGCGCGGCCGGCATTTTCCCAAGGGCATGTTTTCGGCCCTGGCCGGCTTTCTGGAGCCCGGCGAGACCATCGAGGATGCGGTCGCCCGCGAGGTGCTGGAAGAGACCGGGATCCGTGTATGGAATGTCCGGTATTTCTCGACCCAGCCCTGGCCCTATCCGTCCTCGCTGATGATCGGGTGCTTCTGCGATGCGGACGCGACCGAGATCACCGTGGACGGCGATGAGATCGCCGAGGCGCGCTGGTTCTCGCGGTCCGAGATCCAGGCCGCCATGTCCGGCCAAGGCGACGGCAGTTTCTGGGTCCCGCCGTCCATGGCCATCGCGCACCAGCTCATCAAGGCCTGGGCCAACGAAGGATAAGCTGCGGGAATCTACTGCAAAGCGATCCGCATCCCGCCCATCATCAGCGCGCCGTCCTTATGCGGCACGCCGGCGGCGTCGGCCCGTGACAGGACCGGGGCCGCATCATGGATATCGAGGGCGATGCCGCCCAGACCCGGGCCCCGCCCGTCCGTGTCCGGCACGAAATGCAGACTGGCATTGGCAAGCTCGATCCACGGGGTGTGGTGCGGGTCCATGAGGACCTCAAGGCCGAGCAGGTGAGCCCATTGCTGGGCCATGGCCCGCGGGTCCGGCGATTGCAGTTCGGCCGCCGCGATGCGCGTCGGCGCGCCGTCCTTTACAAATCCCGTCCAGTCGCGCCCGCCCGCGGGCTCCCAATGGCCCTCCGGCTCTTCCGCTGCGTCGTAATCGACTTCCAGGAACGCCCCGCCGGTGTCGGCCGGATGAAGCTGCATCAGACTGTAGCCATGCTGATCATATTCCAGCGCCGTGCGCACATTCATCTCTTTGGAGCGAGCCCGGACGGCCTCCTGTTCGGCCCGGGTTGTGGCCTGACAGATCACGATATAGCCGCCCGGCCCGCCCCGGCGGTCCAGATAGCGGCCCGCCGGCGTGCCCTCCCGGATAGGCGCGACGATTTCCAGAAACTGACTACCAACCGGCATCATGGCGTTCTTCAGACCGAACTGCCCGACGGCCGGGTCCTCGAAACATTGCGCGAGGTTCAAGACCCCGCACAATTGAGCAACCGCCGGTTCAAGACGGTCCGACAACAGACAAATCTGGCGCAAGACGATAGGCATGGGCGGTCCTCCAGGATCGGGCCGGCCGCTTAACCCCGCAACAGATCGTTGATGGAGGTCTTGGACCGGGTGCGCTCGTCCACCCGTTTGACGATGACGGCGCAGTAGAGATTGAGCCCCTTGGGACCCGCCATAGACCCGGCCACGACCACCGAATAGGGCGGCACCCGCCCATAGGACACCTCACCGGTCTCCCGGTCCACAATCTTTGTGGAGGCGCCGAGATAGACGCCCATGGACAGGACCGAGCCCTGCCCGACGATCACGCCCTCGGCAACCTCGGAGCGCGCGCCGATGAAACAGCCGTCCTCGATGATCACGGGGTTCGCCTGGAGCGGTTCCAGCACCCCTCCAATGCCGACACCGCCGGAGATATGGCAGTTTTTGCCCACTTGGGCGCAGGACCCCACCGTGGCCCAGGTGTCCACCATGGTCCCCTCGCCCACATAGGCACCCAAATTGATAAAGCTGGGCATCAGCACCGCGCCGGGCGCGATATGGGCCGAATGGCGCACCACGCAATTAGGCACGGCGCGGAACCCGGCTTCGGCAAAGCGCGCCGCGTCCCAGCCTTCGAATTTCGACGGCACCTTGTCGTACCAGGTGGACTCGCGGCCCGGCCCGCCCGGGATGGCGACCATCGGATTGAGCCGGAATGACAGCAGCACCGCCTGTTTGAGCCATTGATTGACCTGCCATTCGCCATGGCCCAGCGGTTCGGCGACCCGCGCCTCGCCCCGGTCGAGTAGATTGAGGGCGGCGGCCACCGCCTCGCGGACGGGGCCGGTGGTGTCCGCCGAGAGCGTCTCACGGGTCTCCCAGGCCGCCTCGATGGCGGCGCGCAGGTCAGCATGGCTCATCGCCAAATCTCCTGTTCGGGCGCGGCGTCAACCGGCAGGCGCCACATGAAGCGTATCGAGAAAGGCCGCCAGATCGTCCGTCACATGATGAATATGCGGATGGCCGGCCAGTTCGTCGGGGTCGATATTGTCGCCGTCTCCCGGCATGGTTACGGCGGCGGGGCGCACCCAGACCGTGGTCATGCCGAGCGCGTGCGCGGCTTCCAGATTGCGGGCGATGTCCTCGAACATCACCGCGCGCGACGGGTCGATGCCCCCTTCAGTCATGATATGGCGGTAGGCCGAATGCCGCGGCTTGGGGATGTAGTTGGCGGCCACAATGTCGAAGATCGACTCGAAATGCGGACGCACGCCGAGACGGTCAAGCACGTTCTCAGCATGCTGAACGGTGCCATTGGTATAGATGACCTTGCGGCCCGGCAGGCGCGCGATGGCGGCATCGAGACGATGGTCCGGGTCGATGATCGAGACATCGATATCATGCACATAATCGAGAAAATCCTTCGGCTCGATGCCGTGGATCTCGGTCAGGCCCGACAGGGTGGTGCCATGCTCCCGGTAATAAAGCTTCTGGAGCCGGTAGGCCTCGTCGCGGGGCACCCCCAACGCCTCCGCGATGAACGCGCTCATGCGCCGATCGACCTGTTCGAAGATCCCCGCGTCGGCCGCGTAAAGCGTGTTGTCGAGATCGAAAACCCAGGTCTCGATCCTGCTGAAATCCGGCGCGCGCGCCGTGTCCTGCGTCATGGCGTCCCCGTGATCGGCCGTGTCCGGCCCCGTGCCTTGGGAATCATTCGGTTCCGTTGGTATCCTGAATGATGGTGGCGCCGTCTTCATGGAAGCTGTGCTCCCAGCCGCCCTCATCCTCGGTATCGATCCGGTCGAAATCGGCCTGGAAGAACCCGCGCTGAACGCAGTCCTCCGACCCGTCGATCTCGAACTTCACATCGGCCACGCAGAACGGGTGATCGCCCTTCCAGTAGATACGCCAGCCCGCCTCGGTCTGCGCCTCGCCATACACATAGATATAGCGCTCGGGCAGTTTGTCCTTCATGACCGGCAGGCAGGCGCGCGGTTCCAGCACCCACCAGCCGCGCGACAGCCACGCCTCGCTTTTGCCGTAGGCCACCGAGGCCCAGACCTCATAAGGCGTGCGGTTACACAGACGCAGACCCAGATCCTTCTGCGCTTCGATGCGCTGGGCCAGCAGTCCATCCACCAGCGCATCGGCCTCGAACCCTTGCGCACTGATGCCGTAATCGGATTTGGCCTTGGAGATCGCCCGTTTGGTGCTGCGGCCCAGATAGGCATCGACCCGGCCGCGATAAAGGCCCAACTCTTTCAAAAGGCGTTGCAGTCCGGCATAGCGCGCCTTGCGCAAGGTTTGTGTCCCCGCGGCAGGCTCACGGAACCGGTGGGTCCATTCCTCCGCCCCCGGCTCGATTTCCATACGGGCGAAATCCCGCGTGGCACCGGCGGCATCGCACGCCGCCTGATCGGCGATATCGAAATCCTCGTTCTCGACGCAGAATGACCGGGAGCCGCTCCAGCGGCGGACCGGGCCGTCATGCGCACCGTGGGATTCCGCATAAATATAAAAACTGTTGCCGGCCGGCGGACGCTTGGCGATGGGACGGCACTCGCCGGGACGCAATTGCAGCCAGCCGGACACTTGCCAGCCGTCGGTGCCGTCGGGGAGCGCCTGAGCCGAGCGCAGCACGAAGCTGGTGTGATTGCAGACCTCGAACGCCGCGCGGGCCGGATCGGCCTTGAGCACGGTTCCCAAGGCCACCGCCAGAGCCAGCCCGCCTACAATCCGCCGCCACAGCACCATGCGCTCCTCGATCTTCTACTGATCACCGCCACCGGCGGCTCCGTGTTCTCGATTATCGGTCTAAAGCCCGATCTGGGCACGGACATGGCTGGCATCAGCGCCCGGCCGCGCGCCGGGTCACCAGCGTGCCCGCCCCGGATGGAGTGAACAGCTCGATCAGGACCGCATGGGGCGCGCGCCCGTCGAGAATGACCGCGCCTTCCGCTCCGGCCTCCACCGCCATGATCGCGGTCTGAATCTTCGGGATCATCCCCCCGGTCGCGACCCCCGTCTCGATCAGCCCCCGGGCCTCATCGACACTCAGACGCTCCATGAGTCGCTTCTCGCTGTCGAGAACGCCGGGCACGTCCGTCAGCAGCAGGAGCCGCCGGGCACCGATCGCCGCGGCAATGGCCCCGGCCGCCGTGTCGGCATTGATGTTGTAGGTCTCACCGTCCGCCCCGAGGCCGATGGGTGCGATCACCGGGATCAGATCGGCATCGATGATCGAGCGCAAGATCGCGGGGTTGACCTCGTCGGGCTCCCCGACAAAGCCGAGATCCAGCAGCCGTTCGATCTGGGATTCGGGATCGCGCTCGGATCGGGTGAGCTTGCGGGCACGGATCAGATTGCCGTCCTTGCCGCTCAGGCCGACCGCCTTGCCGCCGGCATGATTGATGTTGGTGACGATCTCTTTGTTGATCGAGCCGGCCAGAACCATCTCGACCACATTGACCGTCTCGGCATCGGTGACGCGCAGGCCCTGGACAAAGGAGCTTTTGATCTTCAGCCGGTCGAGCATGGCGCCGATCTGGGGCCCGCCGCCATGCACCACGATCGGATTCACGCCGATCTGTTTGAGCAGCATGATGTCACGGGCGAAGGCGCGCGCCAGCGCCTGATCGCCCATGGCATGGCCGCCATATTTCACCACCACCGGCGCGCCGTCATAGCCGAGAATATACGGCAGGGCTTCGGTCAGCGTGCGCCCGGTCTGAAGCCAGTCCTGGCGATGGCGTTCGGCGTCCGCCCGGGTCTTGGGACCGGCGGTCTCGCCGGTGTCCGGGGTCCGGCCGGTTCCGATCTCGGTGTCCGGTGGGATCATGGTCGTGCCCTCCCTTCCCGCGGCGCTGCAAACCCGGCCAGTTCCGCGCGCAATTCGGGGATGCCGAACCCGGTCTCGCTCGAGGTGGCGATCAGCCGGGGATGCGCGGCCGGATGGGCGCGGATGTCCTGGCGGACCTGGGCCCAGATCCGCGCCCGCTCCGGAACGCGCACCTTGTCGGCCTTGGTCAGCACAATCTGAAAGGAGACGGCGGCGGCATCGAGCATGGCCATGATTTCCCGATCGGCCGGTTTGATCCCGTGCCGCCCGTCGATCAGCACCAGAGCCCGGCGTAGTTGGGTGCGCCCACGCAAATAAGCCTTGAGCAGATCGGTCCAGCGGGCCGCCTTCTCCTTCGAGACCTTGGCATAGCCGTATCCGGGCAGGTCGACCAGGGTCAAAACCCCATGGCCGGGCGCATCGATGCGGAAAAAATTGAGTTCCTGGGTCCGTCCGGGCGTGTTCGAGGTGCGCGCCAGGCTGGTCCGGCCCGTCAGAGCGTTCAGAAGGCTGGATTTGCCGACATTTGAGCGGCCCGCAAAGGCGATCTCGGGGATCGCGTCACCGGGAAGCTGATTGAGCCCGGCAACGCCCAGGAGAAACTGGCAGGTCTGGGCAAAGAACAACCGCCCGGCGTCGAGGTCGTCCGGCGCATCTTCCAGCGACCCGATCAAGGGGCCGGTCAGGGGGCC
>CAZHDI010000139.1:0-6377 GCA_964531285.1 uncultured Alphaproteobacteria bacterium
GCCCTCGCCCGCGCCGTGGCGTGACCTCTTCCGGGGCCGGCCGCGCGCTCAAGGCTGTACATCCCGCCTAACCCAGGCACGGCACGACGCACCCGACGACATAACAAAAGCCCGCGCCATACAGCGCGGGCTTTTTTGTATCCCGGAGTTCCAAACACGCGGGACATGGCACCGGCGGTTATCGGCCTCGATCCGCCCTTAATCCCCCATAAACGAACGGCCCGGGACTGCTCCCGGGCCGCTCAGCAGGCGGAGGGGTGCGCGCTGCTTTAGTAGTAATAAAGCGGGGCGTAGTTGTTCTCGATCGCCCAGAACAGCCAGTTGTCGACAACGGTGCCCGTGACCAGGATCCCGATACCGCCGGTGATCGTGGTCAGGACCGCGAACCACCAGGCCCAGCGGTGGATGGATTCCATGGTGGCATTGAAGCCCATGGTCCAGCGCCAGAACAAGGCCGCCCGTTCGGTCGCCGTGCCCCGATCGGTGATCTGCTCGATCTCCCGGTCGCCGCCATACCGGCTCACGGCCAGGATGGTTGCCGCATGCATGGCGAACAACAGCACCGATCCGTACAGGAACACAATCGAGAGACAGTGGAACGGATTGTAGAAGAGGTTCCCGTACATCAGCGAGAAGTTGTTCGTCCAATCCAGGTGCGGGAAGACCCCGAAGGGCACCGCTTCGCCGAAATGGCCCTGCATCACCGGACGGATGAAGCCCAGGACGAGATAAAGCCAGATCGCGGAGGCGAACGCCCAGGCCACATGGGTGCCCATACCCAGCGTTCTGGCGCGGGTATAGGACCGCACCCACCATAGGATGATCGACGCGGTCAGGAAGAAGCCCGCGATTTGCCACCAGCCGCCCTTATCGAGGGGCGCCAGGCTCAGCCCATACTCCGCCGCCGGCGGCTCAAGGCTGAGCCAGAACAGCTGACGGATGAATTCCACCGGATCCCAGTTCACCGATGCCCACATGTTGAGGCCGATGATCTCGATCGCGATGAACCCGCACAGAAGCGAGGCAACGCCCGTATAGCCCAGATAGAACGGGCCGAGCTGAGCGTTGCCGAGTTTGCCGATCCAGTACGAGAAGCCGGGCTTACCGACCCGCTCGAAGGCACTGTCGTCCGTCACCACCCCCATCTCGGGATGGCCGCGCACCTGGACCTGCGTGAAGATGTTCTGATAGTCGGCCATTCTCGCCGCCTCAGCCCCAGATGCGCAGTTCAAGCCACCAGATCCACCAATCCGGCCAGGTGCCTTTGATGATGGTTCCCGCGATGACGATACACACGGCGCTCCAGAAGCCTGCCGACAGCGCCAGGAACAGTCCCAGGCGGTGAATGCCGAGCGTGCCGACCGAATACCCGATGAAATCGCGGAAGAAGGTGTCTTCGTGTTCCGGCGTCTTGACCACCTCGCCCTTGCCCGGATTGGTCGAGGACAGGATCAAGGAGCCATGAAGCGCCAGTGCCAGCGTGGTCGTGAAGAAGAAGGTGATCGCGACCATATGGGCAGGGTTGTAGTGGAAGTTCCCCTGCTGATAGCCGACATTCGCCACCCAATCGAGATGGGTGAAAATGCCGTATGGGAAGCCGTGGCCCCAAGCCCCGAGCCACAACGGGCGGATGACCACCAGCGTGACATAGGCGAAGACCGCGACCCCGAAGGCGAACGGCACGTGATAGCCGATCCCGAGCTTGCGCGAGATTTCCACCTCCCGCAGCGCCCAGGACACGAAGGCCCCGGTGGCGCAGATCGTGATGATCTGCCAGAAGCCGCCCTCCTGAAGGGGCGCCAGAGCCAGTCCGTAACTCAAAGCCGGCGGGTCGATGCTGATCTGCCAAACATTCCAGGTCGGTCCGATCGCAGCGGCATAAAGGATCAGCCCCACACCCAGCACGGTGAAGAAGATCGTCAGAATGCCGAAAAAGCCCACATAGAAGGGCCCGAACCAAAAATCGAACAAATCGCCGCCGATCAGCGTCCCGCCTCGGATGCGATATTTTCTCTCGAAACTGAGCATCGCCATTTTTCGATCCTCCAGACGGCGCGCACGAAAATTATCGTCATGTCATTGCGGACATACGGGCCACGCCCGATGGTCCGGTCCGGGCGGATTGGCCCGGCGAAGGGGACAGGCGGCAAACCGAACGGCCACCGCCCGCCCAATCTTGATCACTGTCGTCAGCCGACCAACAGGTCGGTGTATTCGACCACCGAAGCGCTGCTGCGCGGGCCTTCGATCCAGTTGAACCGGTCGGTGCTGAGCAGGATGAAGTGAATCAGCAACGCCAGGACAAACAGGAATACGAACAGGCCGACAAGTACGCGGCGCGGGTCGAAAAGGAGCCAGATTTTCCACATTGGTGTTGTCCTCTCCCTTACGACATCAGCGTCAGAGCGGCGTTGACCGCCGGCTGAACGCTGTCAAGCAGGGACGAATAGCCCTGCGTACTCGGGAACCATGGCCGCCACATCCAGACCAGAACATGCGCGATGACCGCGATGATCGTGAACAGAATGAAGCTCGTCATGAAGATCCCGTGGAACTCTTTGGCTTCCTGGTCGGTCAAGCCCGACAAGGAACCATTGTCGCGTCCACTCATTTTGGGTCCTCCAAGTGCTCGCCTTTCGGCGATCACCGCACAGATGTGCGGCAAACCGCACCGCAACAGCATGTCACGGCACGCTACTGATCCGACTGACGCCGGATCAGCATTCGAACGGGATCGCTCTTCCGCTTACGGACGCTTCCCAAACTGACGTAACGGCCGGCGCTCCCTATACGGGCTCAAGCGCCCCCGCTTTCGGTTCGACCACCTTCAGGCGGGCCAGACTCACACGGTCCTCCCCAGCCTTCCGGGTCTCGCGTTCCACCGTATCGCGCAGCCGCTTGGCCGCGGAAATCCGTGTCAGAACCGGATGGTTCTCGAGCACCGCTTCCATCGCCGCCTGGGCGTCATCGTCCCAGGGCAGAGCCCGCGTCATGCGCGCCGGCGTCGCTTCGGCTTTGTCCATCTCGGTCCCAAGGGGCAGGATGTGGAACAGCGCATCGAACAGGCAGTTACAGATCTCCTGCACCAGATAGGTTGCGCCGGCATATCCCATGAACGGCGTTCCGGTGTGGCGGCGGATGATCGCGCCGGGGAACGAAGCCGGGATATACATGGTCCGCGCACCGATTTCGGCGGCATACATGCGTTCGTTGTAGCTGCCGAAAAGCACCAGCGGCGTTTTCTCCTGCACCGCCTCGCGGATCGCCTCATTGTCCGGCTTCTGACCGGGCGACCGGGCGAATGCAAAGGTGCATGGCAGCCCCAACTCGTCTTCCAAAAAGTGCCGCACGCCCCGGGCGTATGTCTCGCTGGCCGCGATACCGAAGCTGGCCGTGGCGTAAAAATCCTGGGTGACCGACCGCCAGAGATCCCAGAGCGGCTTGATCGTCGTGTGTTTCTCGCGCTCGATGAACGGTTCGGGATCGAGACCCGTCAGCTCACCGAGCGTGCGCAGGAATTTCGTCGTGCTGTGCAGCCCGATCGGCGCTTGAAGATAGGGCTTGTCCAACGCTTCGCAGAGCATGCGGCCAAATTCCCGGTACAGACAGATATTCACATCGGCATCGACAAGGCGCCCGACATCGGCCAAGTGACTGCCCAGCGGAAACACCATGTTGATCTCGGCGCCGATGCCCTCCACAAGGCGGCGGATCTCCGCGAGATCGGACGGCGTGTTGAACGTCCCGTAGATCGGCCCGATGATGTTCACGCGGGGCTTGGCCCCTTCGGCGCGGGGTTTGGGCTTCGGCATCTTGCCGCGCTTGGCCCCATATTCCGTCCACAGCCAATAAAGCGCGCGATCCGCGCTTTGCCATTGATCCTCATCAATCGTACGGGGCAAGAAGCGCTGAATATTCGTGCCCTCGGGCGTCACGCCGCCGCCGATCATCTCGGCGATGGATCCGGTGACCACCACGCTCGGCAAATCCGGATCCAGCGTCCCATGCGCCCGTTTCATGGCCCCCTCGGTGCCATGCTGACCGAGTTCTTCTTCGGCAAGACCGGTCACCACGATCGGCAATTCATGGGGCGGCAGACCGTCCGTGTAATGCAGCACGGAGGTAACGGGAAGATTCTCGCAGCCCACCGGGCCGTCGATGATCACCTGGAGGCCCTTGATGGCCGTGAAGACATAGACCGAGCCCCAATAGCCGCCGGCGCGGTCATGATCGAGCACTAACATCCGATCGGCTCCTCCTGGTTATGGAGGCGCTTGGCCTTTTCGGCCTGGGCCCGAGTCTTTTTGCGGAACGCCTCGTTCACGACAGGCTGATCCTGCCAGACGCCGGCGGTATCTTCCGTGCCCACCCCTTCGAAAAAGGCGGTCATCTCGTCGAACCGCGCCTTGCCGGCAATGGCCGCATTGACAACCTGGGCCAGCGACCCGGCCCCGGCGGGGCCCATCAGCGGGCGGGCGGAAATGAGATTGGTGAAGTAGAGCGCGGGCGTCGAGGCTTCCTTGGCCTTTTGCACAACCGGCGTCGTGCCGATGGCCAGATCCGGCTTGAAATTATCGAAGGCGGCCAGATCCTGTTCCAGCGAGGCGCGATACTGAACATGGACGCCGTGCGCCTCAAGCCACTGCCGATCGCCATCCGACCAAGGCGTGCGCGGGCAGGCGGTGCCCACATAGCGCACATCGGCGCCGCTTTCGACCAGAAGGCGGGCCACCAGAAGTTCCGATCCTTCGTATCCGGACAAGGTGATCCGGCCCTTGATCGGCATCGCCGACAGCGCGCCGGAGATCGCGCCGAGGATACCGTTCTTGGCGGTCGCGACCGTCTCTGCCGGCACGTTGCACGCCTCGCCAATGGCATCGAGCCAAGCGGCGGTGCCGTCGCGCCCGACCGGCGCGGAGCCGACAATCGGACGGCCGGCGGCCTGGAACGAGCGGATGCTGGCGGCATAGAACGGATGGATCGCGGCCACCGCGGCGCAATCGAGCGCGGCGTACAGCTCGCGCCACTCACGCACCGGGACAACCGGGCCAGCTGCCAGGCCCAAAGGTTCGAGCATGCGCCCGATGCCGACGGGGTCGGCCGGGAACATCTCGCCCAGAAGGGTCACCGTCGGCAGATCCTTGACGCCGTCGCGCGGGGCCTGAACCGGGCCCTGTTCGGCCTCGGCGCGGGCGTAATCGAGCATGGCGCCCGACAGCACATCCTTGGCTTCCGCATGGGTCGGCACACCGAAACCGGGCACATCGATACCGATGATCCGCACACCGTTGATTTCATCCGGCAGGAGACGGAGCGGCACGCCGGACGCGGTGGGCACACACAGATTGGTGACCACGACGGCATCGTAATTGTCCGGATCGGCGATCTTGTACACCGCGTCGCGGATATCCTCGAACAGCTTGCCGGTGACCAGCGTCTCGGAATTGAACGGCACATAGCCCACCGTGCGGCGGGCGCCATAGAAATGCGATGTGAAGGTCAACCCGTACACACAGCACGCCGAGCCGGACAGGATCGTTGCCACACGGCGCATGCGCAGACCGACCCGGAGCGATCCGAAGGCCGGGCACATGCTTTGCGGCTGATCGTGCGGGCCTTTGGGATAATCCTCGGCATACCGCGCCAGGGTCTCGCTCATGCCGGCGGCTTCAGCCGCTTCGCGCAAGGTGTCCGCGCCCGCATGACAGCCCAGGCCGTCGCCGCCCGCTGCCTGTCCGACGGGATCTTGCTCGGTCTGATCCGCACGATGCCCGGCGCTGACGGCCACCTCGCCGGCGCCGTCATAGACGACTTCGCCGTGATGCGGCGACGTTTGACCATCCGTATGGGGATCGCGTTCGCTCATGCCGATTACACCGTGTCGTAAATGACTTCGAGGGAGGGCTTGTGAACCACCTCACCGCCGCACATGTCGGCCAGCGTGGCGGGTTCCAGAACAACGTTCCGCCCAACATCCTCGCTCTTGAAGAGCCCCAGAAGGCCGTCCTGGTCGAGGGGCTCGGGATGCAGCGGCGGCGCATCGGCGACACCGGACGCGAGTTCCGCGAAGAGCGGTCCCCAAGCGCCGTCGGGCGTCCCGATGATCTGATAATTCGCGCTCTTGCGGCGGATTTCCTCATGCTGAGGAATGGCGGCAAGCACCGGAATACCGACGGTCTCGGCAAAGGCATGGGCCTCGCCGGTGCCGTCGTCCTTGTTGATCACCATGCCAGCGACGCCGACATTGCCGCCGAGCTTGCGGAAATACTGAACCGCCGAGCAGACATTGTTCGCAACGTACAAAGACTGAAGATCGTTCGAACCGACCACGATCACCTTCTGGCACATGTCGCGGGCGATCGGCAGGCCGAAGCCGC
>CAZHDI010000140.1:0-6249 GCA_964531285.1 uncultured Alphaproteobacteria bacterium
AGAAGCACGCGATCAGTCACCGGGCGCGGGCCTTCCGCCTGCTGATCGATGCGTGCTTCACTTGATTTTTGCCCCCGCTGTGGCGCCCGCTCTGGCGCCCGCTTTGCGAGCGTCCCCGCATGGGGCGGGGCTCAAGGCTGCACGTCATATGATGCCGCCAAACATCGCGCGGCACAGTCGCGGGCGGAGCGGGGGCCAATCGATGACCAGGCATCGCCATGACAAACCATGACGCGGGATTTGGCATTTATGTCCATTGGCCGTTCTGCGCGGCCAAATGCCCCTATTGCGATTTCAACTCCCATGTCCGGCGCGAAACCGATCACGCCCGCTGGCGCGCCGCGCTGATCCGCGAGGCCGAGCATATGGCGGCGTTGACCGGCCGGCGCGCGGCGGTCAGTCTCTTTTTCGGCGGCGGCACCCCCTCCCTGATGGAGCCCGAGACCGTCCGTGCGGTGATCGACCGGGCCGCCGGCCTCTGGAGCCTTGGATCGAACGCGGAAATCACCCTTGAGGCCAATCCGACCAGCGTGGATGCCGGGCGTTTCGCGGGCTACCGCGCCGCCGGAGTCAATCGCGTGTCGGTCGGGGTGCAAAGCCTCCATGAGGCCGATCTGACGTTTCTGGGGCGGCTTCATTCCGTCGCCGAAGCGCGGAGCGCCATCGCGCTGGCCCGCGAAACCTTTCCGCGCCTGTCCTTCGATCTGATCTATGCCCGGCCCGGCCAAACCGTCGCCGCCTGGGAGGCCGAGTTGCGGGCCGCCATCGATCTGGCGGCGGATCATCTGTCGCTCTACCAGCTCACCATCGAGCCGGAGACCCCGTTCCACGACCTCCATGCCCGGGGCGCCTTTGCGGTCCCCGACGGCGATCTGGCCGCCGATCTCTACGATATCACCCAGACGATCTGCGCGGATGCGGGCCTGCCGGCCTATGAGATTTCCAACCACGCCCGTCCGGGTGCGGAGAGCCGGCACAATCTGGTCTATTGGCGCTATGGCGATTATGCGGGGATCGGGCCGGGTGCCCATGGCCGCTTGACGATCGACGGCGAGAAGCATGCCTTGGCGACGATCCGCAATCCGGAAGCCTGGCTCGATCAGGTCGAACGGCTCGGCCATGGCATCGAGAGCGACGAGACGGTGCCCCGCCATGCCCAGGGCGAGGAATGGCTGATGATGGGCTTGCGCCTTGCCGAAGGCGTCGATCCGGCCCGGTTCCGGGCGCTGAGCGGCACCGATCTCGACCTGTCGCGGGTGCGGGACCTCACGGCCGATGGGCTGTTGGACGCCCGCAGCAACCGGCTCAAAGCAACACCCGCTGGGCGGCGGGTGCTGAACGGTGTGCTCTCGGCGCTGCTGGCCTGACCGGTCGTTACCGGTCCGGATCGCGCCAGTCCGGAGACCCCGCGCCATCGGTCCGGGTGCCGAACGCGCCGTCGTCATAGGCATTGGGATCATAGGGGTCCGCCGCGCGCACGGTGGGTGCGGCCGGGGCGGAGCGGGCCGACGGCGGCGGCGTACGCCATGCGTCGTCATCGGTGGCATCGAAGCGGTCCGCCGACCACGGATCATCCGCGGGCCGGCCCATCGGATCCCGTACAGCCGGGGCATAGGGATCGAAGTCCGGCTGCGGCGCCGGGAAGGCCGACGGTGCGTCCCCGACCACACGCACGGCGCCGTTCTGAATTTGCAGGACCGCCAGACCGCGCTGGGTCGCGCCATTGGGCAGGAACCGGAAGATCCCGTCGATGCCGGCAAAGCCGCCCTGATTTTCCAGGCGCTCAGGCGTGTAGCGCTCGCCCACTTCGCCCATGCCCAGCGCGGCGGCCAGGGTCACCCCGTCATAGGCGAGGCTCGCAAGGCGGTGCGGGTCGTAATCGAACGCCCCTTTGAACTTGGCGCTGAAGGTGGCGCGCAGATCCGGCGGCGGCGCGGCGAACCAGCCGCCCTGAAGCGAGGGCTCGCGCCACAGGCTCGGGTCGTCCCACAGACCGGTGCCCATGAACCGCACGGTCCGGTTGTCGATGTCATAATAGGGCAGCATCGGCGCAAGGCTGCGCAGGCGCGTCCCGCCCTCCGGCAGCAAGACCGCGTCATAGGACACCGGACCCCAGGTCTCGGAATCCTTCAGCCGCTGGAGCGCGGCGAGGGCAACTTCGTCCTGGAGCGCCGTCAACTCGGCGATCTGCTCGTCGAGCGAGGCCTTGCGCTCGCCGTATTCAGCGATGGACTTCACCGGTTCGCGGAAATCGTCGGTATAAGGATTGTAGGCCACCAGATGCTGCACCTGACCGCCGATGGCCGTGACATTGTCGCCGAGCGCGGTCTGGACCCGTAAACCGTAAGCGTTTTTCGGTACCAGCGCCGCGAAGGACATCATCTCGTTCTGGGCCGCGAAATCCACCACCCGGCGGATTTCTTCCTCCACCTGGAAGCTGAGCAGATAGACCCCGTCGCCGCCGACTTCCCGGTCCGACGAGAATGCGATCACCGGCACGCCGCGCTCGCGGGCCATCGGCGTGACCGACCGCACCGACTCAGCGAAAAGCGGGCCGATGATGAGTTCGGCTCCCTGATCGAGGGCCCGGCGCGCGGCCCGGCTGGCCCCGGCGGCATTGCCCTGGGTATCCTGGATGACCAGAAGCAGGTCCGGGCTGTCGATCTCGAACAGGGCCAGTTCAGCGGCGTCGCGCAGGGATTTGGCGACATGTTGAACGCCCGGGTCCTCGGCGCCCAGCGGCAGCAACAGCGCCACGCGGGTCGGGATCCGGCCAGCCATATGCTGGGGCACCACATATTCGGGGCGCTCCTGCCAATCCTGCTGCGGCGGCTCATAATCGGGAATGGACGGCAGATCGAGGCCGGGCCGGGCCTCGTCCACCGGCTCGGGCCGGGTCGAGGCACAGGCGGCCAGCGCCAGAACGGCGCCGATGGCGAGCGCGGTCTTTCCCGCGCGCCCGATCCGCCCCAGAATGCCGCGCGGCGGCGGGGATTGGTCCGACCCCTCAGACCCGAAAGATGGCGATGCGACATAAACGCAATGGCGAGTCTGATTCACGGTCGTCTTCTCCACGATCGGCCCCCGGGGATGCGCCGCGCGAGCCTAGCGCCGGGTCCTGGCGAAGTAAACTCGCGCAGACGGCCCCGCGCGGCAGACCGCCCGCCCCTGGCCTGCATATCATCGCCACGCCCATTGGCCATGGCGATGATATCACCCTGCGCGCGCTCGATACGCTGGAGGCGGCGGATCTGGTGCTCTGTGAGGATACCCGGGTCACCCAACGCCTGCTGTCGCTTTTTGGCCTGACCGCGACGCTGCTGGCCTATCACGACCACAACGCGCCCCGGGTGCGCCCGCGCGTTCTCGACGCGCTGGCCGGCGGCGCCGTGGTGGCCCTGGTGAGCGATGCCGGCACGCCTTTGGTGTCCGATCCGGGTTACCGGCTCGTGCGGGAGGCCGCACAGGAAGGCCACGGCGTGCATGCGGTGCCCGGACCCTCGGCGCCGCTCGCGGCCCTGACCGTGGCGGGCTTGCCGACCGACCGGTTTTGTTTCGCGGGCTTTCCGCCGGCCAAATCGGGCGCCCGGCGGACCATGCTGGGAGACCTCGCGGCCGTGCCGGCCACCTTGATCCTGTTCGAGACCGGTCCGCGCCTCGCGGCCTCGCTCGCCGATATGGCCGCCGTTTTGGGCGCGCGCGATGCGGCGGTCGTGCGCGAGATTACCAAGCGCTTCGAGGAGTGCCGGCGCGGCCGTCTCGGCGATCTGGCGGCGGCCTACGCGGACGAAGCGGCTCCCAAAGGCGAGATCGTGGTGGTGATCGGCCCGCCCGGCGACGCCTCGGAGAACACCATCGATCTGGATGCGCTTCTCACGGAGGCTTTGGCCGCCCATGCACTGAAAGAGGCGGTCGCGCATGTCACGGCCCAAACCGGGCTGGCCCGGCGGACCGTCTATCAGCGGGCGCTGGCGCTCAAAGACGGAGCCGCACCGTGACCCGGCAGGACCGCAAAGCGGCGCGCGGGCGGGCGGCCTACCGGCGCGGTCAGGCGGCCGAACGTCTGGCCGGATGGGCGTTGCGGCTGAAAGGCTACCGGATTTTGGCGCGGCGCTGGCGCACGCCCCATGGCGAAATCGACCTGATCGCGCTGAAAGGCGGCACCCTGGCCTTTGTCGAGGTCAAAGCCCGGGCAGGCACCAGCGACAGCCTGGAGGCGGTCACCGCGCCGTCCCAACGCCGGATCGCACAGGCCGCCGAGGCCTATCTGCGCGCGCATCCGCGGCTTCAGGGGCTGACCCGCCGGTTCGATGTGGTCACCGTGGCGCCCCATGGTTGGCCGGTCCATATCCGCGACGCGTTTGGGGAATAATGCGTTGGGCGGTTGACCGGGAGGGCGCGCCCGGTGTGAATTGCGCCAGCCCGACTCATGCCGCACCGCGACCTTGTGGAGGCCCACCCTGTCCAACCTCGACACCATGACCCAGTTGCGCGCCGCCGGCGCCGCCAGCGACACCGCGTTGCCGCTGGCCGAGACCGCGCTCCTGCTCGGGTCGCTCGATCTGCCGGGCATCGACCTGGAGGAATACCATCGCCATCTGGAACATCTGTCGGGTGATTTGGCCGAGATCGGCGCTCCGGAGGACGACTGGACCGAACAATCCAAAGCGCTCGCCCATGTCATGACGGAGGTTTATGGCTATGACGGCGACCAGCTGACCTTCGATGATCCGTACAATGCCAATCTGGTGTCCGTGATCGACCGGCGGCGCGGCCTGCCGGTAACCTTGGGCATTCTTTATCTTCACACCGGACGGGCCCAGGGCTGGGCCGTCAACGGACTGAATTTCCCCGGCCATTTTTTGGTGTGCGTCGGCGAGGGCGCGGACATGTGCGTCGTCGATCCGTTCCATGCCGGGCGGATCCTGACCGAGGCCGAAATCGCCGGCTATCTCCAACGGGTGCAGGGCGCCAATGCCAAGGTCGAATTGGGCGACCTGGGCACCATGACCAACCGCGCGATCCTCGTCCGCCTGCTGAACAACATCAAGCAACGGGCCCAGAAGGGTGGCGACAACACCCGTGCGCTGGAAATTTCCGAGCGGCTCGTGATGATCGCGCCGAGCCTGCCCAGCGTCCAATACGACTATGCGGTGCTGAACGCCCAGGCCGGACATCTGTCGCTTGCGCTCGACGTGCTGGGCGAGTTGGCCTCCAGCAGCGCCGAGGAGGCCATGCGCGCCAAGGCCGTCAGCACTCTTGAATCGGTCAAACGGCGGCTTAACTGAGCTTGACCGGAACCACCCATCCGAAAGGCATAGTCATGGGGTCCAGTCTCGCCGTCGCGATCCAGATGGATCCCATCGAAGCCATCGACATCAAGGGCGATTCCACCTTCGCCCTGGGGCTGGAGGCCCAGAAGCGTGGCCACCGGCTGAGCTATTATCTGCCGGATTCCCTGTCGCTGGAGGCCGGGCGCCTCACCGCGACGACCCGCATGCTGACCTTGCATGACGACGCGGCCCGGCATTTTGACGCCGGCAGACCCGAGCGCACGGATTTGTCCGCCCAGGACGTGATCCTGATGCGCCAGGACCCGCCCTTCGACATGAATTACATCACGGCGACGCATCTTCTGGAGCACATTCACCCCAAGACACTGGTGGTGAACGATCCGGCCCATGTGCGGAACGCGCCGGAAAAGATCTTTGTCATGACGTTTCCGGACCTGATGCCGCCGACGCTGATCTCCCGGGACCTGGGCGCCATCAAGACATTCCGCGACACCCATGAGGACATCATCGTCAAGCCGCTTTACGGCAATGGCGGTGCGGGAATCTTCCGTGTGCGCGCGGATGATGAGAATCTCAATTCCATCGTCGAGATGTTCACCGGCTTTTATCGCGAGCCGATGATGGTGCAGGCTTATCTGCCGGCCGTGCGCGCCGGCGACAAGCGGATCATTCTGGTCGATGGGGAGCCGGTGGGCGCGCTCAACCGGGTGCCGGCGGCGGGCGAGAGCCGATCGAATCTGCATGTGGGCGGACAGGCTCAGAAGATCGACCTGACGGCGCGCGACCGCGAGATCTGCGCGGCGCTCGGACCGGAATTGAAAGCACGCGGCCTGCTCTTCGCCGGGATCGATGTGATCGGCGGATATCTCACCGAAATCAACGTCACCTCGCCCACGGGCCTGCGCGAGATCGAACGGTTCGACGGCACGAACATTCCGGGCCTGATCTGGGATGC